>DATGXR010000512.1:0-1901 GCA_035298825.1 Bacteroidota bacterium | reverse complement strand
GAATGTGGCCGCCCGATTCGTATCGGCGCCGCGTTCGATCTTCGACTTGCGCAGCGAATCGAGTTTGCGCTTCACATCTTCGGTGATGCGCTCGTTCTTGCGGATGATGCGGTCGCCCTCCTTGACAGCCCCGTACGTTCTCGGAACGGATTCAACGGCAAAGCGCACTTCCTGTTCTGTCTGTTCCTGTTGAAAGCGGATGTTGGGCACGACAAACGACAGGAGGATCTTTGCCGCCACCGAAACCGTGTCGCTGTCAGCCTTGTAGAGCATGCCGAATGTCTCTTCGGCGAGACGGCCAAGACTCGTCTGATCGATGAACGAAGACAGGGGCATGATTCGTTCAATTGTTTTTCTGCGCACGGCAACAGCAGTATCGCCCGGAAGCTGGGCAAACGACGAACTGCGCGTCTCGATAATCCCCTGCGCATAAAGGCGATCCATCACTTCAGTCACATCGCGCTCGAGCGCGGTGAGCGAAAGACGGCTGCCGCGTTTGTCGCCCGCGCGCAGATGCCAGAGAGTCTTCCATTCCGATTCGGTAAACGAAACAGGAAGCGAGCGGACATACCGGTTAATCACGGCCGAGTCAGCCGTGCGCTTGTCGATGATCACACGGAGCGCTTCAAAGAATCGTACAAGCGAGTCGGTGGACGATCGTGCCACATCAGTTTCAACTTCAAAGACGCGATAGACATGCGCGGCGGCCGAAGCCTGCTCGCGCGCATATTGCTGCTCATCCTTATAGAGCGGAAAGGAAAATGGCGCATAGAGGTCGCTGTCGGTCCAGACGGTACCGGTGGCGTATTCGTTTTCCACACTGATTGACGAGGGAAACATCAGCGCCATACAAAAGCCGCTGACAAGCAACAGAAGCCATTTGGCCGCATAACTATCGGGACGGCCCAGCAGTTGTATGTACGAAGGGAATGTGGTCATAGCTGTACGGGAATTGAATATTAATATCAGAATAAAATGAAGCAGATGCAAACGAACCGCCTATTGTGCGCATCGGATGCGCGCATTGATTCATAATTGATCTCTGCTAAAGTAATTCACAGGCGAGGGGGTGAACCTCTGCATATTCAACGGCGCAAAAAACGATATGTTTGTGCATCACTTAAGAGAAACTCAACATTCTACCCTTGACTTTGCGCGGCTGCCACTTCGTCAGGTTGACAAATGAACGGTTCATTCTTATATTACTGACAATCTTTTTTTTCCTTTGTTCACCCTTTCGAGCGGCGTGGTTCGATCGTCAACACATTCCTCGCTCGGCTTTCCCCGGCATACCGACAGTGACTATATATAACAGACCCAAGAAATCGCTTGGCCAGAATTTTCTTCACGACACGAATGTCATCCAAAAAATCGTGCGTGCATTCGATCCCCAACCCACGCAGACCGTGCTTGAAATCGGTCCGGGAAGAGGTGCGCTCACAAGTGTGCTCCTGGAAAAGCTGCCGCATCTGACCGTTGTCGAATTCGACGATGATCTTGCGGCGTTGCTGACGGCGGCGCACGGCGAAAAGTTGACCGTAATTCACCAGGATATCCTGACTGTGGATTTTCGCGCGATCGCGGCGGAGCGCGACAGGAAACTGCGCATTATCGGCAATATTCCATACAATATCACGAGTCCCATCCTGTTTCACGTGATCGATACGAGGGATGCCGTGCAGGATTTTACGGTGATGATGCAGACGGAAGTCGCCCAGCGTCTTGTTGCGCAGCCGCGCACGAAGGAATATGGGATTCTTTCGGTGTTCGCCCAGTATTACGCCACAAGCAAGCTCCTCTTCGGCGTGTCGAAGAACTCGTTCTTCCCGGTGCCGACAGTGACTTCGGCCGTCGTGTCGATGAATTTCGAGAAACCCGCTTCACCGACGGCTCAGAATGAC
>DATGXR010000511.1:0-5477 GCA_035298825.1 Bacteroidota bacterium | reverse complement strand
TCGGCGCGCGTCGAAGGCTGCGTGTATGTGCCTGAGTGGATAGCACGCACCAGGTATGTATAGGAGTGGACTCCGGCTGGCAGAAAATCCGCAAAGAACAGCATGCGGTCATCATAACCTTCCGTGTGATTAAATGCACTTGAGGCAGTGTTACCGCTCCGGGTTGATTCTGATGTGGCGAAATTGGTGGCGACAATCTCGAAGCCCGCCGGCACAGGATCATACACCGACACATAGCGGCGCTCTCTGTCCGAAAATACAGTCACTGTGACGCTCATCAGCTGGCCGGTGCGTATTACGTTATTAGCAGGTGTGCCGCGTTCTTCGGCTGACGTTATTGTCTTGATCACGGTGAGCCCCTCATTCATGGACAGCGTTTCGCCCTGCAGCCGATAGTTCAATCGAAGCCCGTAATACAGCCGTCCTTCTCCTTGTTTGCGGATCGAAACATGCAGATCCCTCCCTCTAGGGATCGAGGCGAGAGGCTCGCGCTTCACTTTTGTTTCGAGCGATCGGCCCATGAAGCGCTCATCGATCAGGGCTCGACCTTCAAGCTCGATCTGCGAGTGGAAGGCGGGCTCGTCGCGCTCATATTTTTTAAAGTACGAAGCCAGGGCGCTGATGACAAAAAGATTTTCCTGTGTGGTTCTCCACCGGCCGTTGCGCTGCACGTTCAAGAGGCGGCGCACAATTTTTGCTCCAAGTTCCGCCTCGTGTCCGGTGTCAAGGAGCGCCTGAAGAATGAGCGCCGTGGTGCGCGTATTGGAATGGAATATTTGCGCGAGCCCATTCGTGACGGGTTCTTCAAACGAGGCGCCTGTCGCATCGATCTTTACGCGGTTTGAGAGATCACGCGCAAGTTCCGTCACGATAGCCGAGTTCTTATCGGCAAGCGCCGCTGCGCGCATGAGATAAGCTTTAGCAAACAGGGTGAGCGAGTCGCGCCCGGCAAATAATTTGTCCATTGCCTGCACGTTCGCTCTTCCCGCACGCGCAAGGGCATACACGATCAAGGCATGTGTCGATTGGGAGGCTTCGCCTGAATACTGCACCGTGCGCTCCTGTCCTGAAAGCATGCGGGAAAGATACTCGAGTCCATTATCGATCGCGCGTGCGCTGACTTTGTATCCGCGATCTTTCGCCTCAACGAGCGTGCAGATCGCAGAGGCGGAAACAAACGGAGCTGACGCTTGATCACCCTTCCAATAGACGAATCCTCCGTCATAATATTGCATGCCAAGCATTTCGTCTATCGTTTTTTGCGCGGTCTCTCGATGGTCTCGGTCTTTGAAGACATCGAACCTGAACTGCTTGATGAGATCTTCAGCAAGAATGATCGGCAACACGCTCGACGCCTTTTGCTCGAGGCAGCCGTAGGGATACGTGAACAGATACGACATACCGCCCGAGAGTCCGACCATGGCCGTGGATGCTACCGTGGCTTCAAGCTCTCCTTCATCCGCTATGACCGAGCGGGGAAGATGGATCTTTTCTTCGCACGCCGATTCGATGGTCGAGCTGTAGAGCGCCACAGATTCACTCGGCCTCTGGGCGGCAACTGGGAATGCGCATTCAAGTCCGTCTGTGTCTTCAGTGCTACGGGCCGTGAACGTGACCATACCCGTTCCCGGCTTGTTTGCGGCAAATGGAAATGTCACTTCTCGGGCCTCATGCGGCTGAAGCTCGACGATCACCGTGGCATCGGCGCTTATAGTAATCCCTTTGGCGCGTGCTTGCACCGAGATCCTTTGGAGCCGGGGTGTATCGTTGATGACGACCACGCCCGCATCGAATCGATCGCCCGCGCGGGCCAGTCGCGGCAGCGACGGCTGAAGCAACAGCGGCTTATTGACCCTGAATGTCGTATCTCCTTCTCCGAACCTGGAGTCCGGTGTCTGGGCAATGGCCATCAGCCTGAAGGCAGTCAGATTATCCGGCAGCTTGAAGCGCACGATCGCGCGTCCGCTATCGTCAGTTTCAAGCGAGGAATTCCAATACGCCGAGCCGCCGAACTCCTTCCTTACGCTCCCGCTTCCTGGTCCGTCATGTATAGATATCGCACTTGCGATCGTTGCACTCTCACTGCCGCCTAGTTGTCGTCGTGTTTCAGTCGTCGTCACGACAAGCCGACGATCCCGGTAGAACGCGTCAAAGGGATCGGGAAGCCGGTACCCCGTCATGCTTAACACGCCGTCATCCGCGGCGCTCAGCGTGAGTTCCGATCGCACGCCGGCACCCAGCCAATTGCGCACCGTAACGGTCGCGGTAACCGTATCTCCCGGCCGATAGTCCGTGCGCGAAGGTTCAATGCGGACACGCAGGCGCTGTTCCGAAGGTGACACAGCGAGTTTCAAATAACCAATCCTGAAAGCGTGACCTTTGTGCTTCATAACGGACGAGTCAATAAATCGATCACCCGGCGTCTCCAGCAACATAACAGACACAAACACATTTGGCAAATATGAGTGCTCGATCGGGATGCGGATGCGAGGAGCGCTTCCTTCCAGCGTGGTCGTGTAGTGTGCGAGGATGCCCTCGCGCTCGATCGAGATGAGCGTTTGCGCTCGCCTGAAAGGATTTTTTACAAAGATCTCCGCCTGCTCTCCTGGCGCATAGCGCGCTCGGTCTGCAATAAGCTCGATCCGATCACGCTCCTTCTGGTTCCATGCCACCGGTTCCTGTCCGCTCACAAAAAATGCAGCCTGCGTTTCGATCTCGTTACCCCGGTCATCAGTCGACTGAGCACTGACATAATAGAATCCCGCATGCGACGGCGTGAACCGATACACAGATGGCTTAGCGCCAGTGGTCACATAGGCAGAGTCAACGAGCGTATCGACGCTCACATTGCGCCAGGTGAAATATCCATAGACATTTTTTTCCTGCTCGACACGCCACGAACGGTTGTAGATCCTGAGTGTGACGGTACGGTTTGCAGCCATCACACCGTCGTGCGCAACTGTGACAATGGAGATTGTCTGTGTGGAATCAGTCGGAACAATGGTGGTACCCGGCTTCACACCGAGGTTGTACTCTCCGCCATGAACGATCACCTCTCCGCGGGCAAAAAGCATCTGATGCGAGGCCGATGTGCCTCCGCCTTCCAGCATCAGCATCTGGGTCCCCTGATATTGATGTGTGGGCAGCGGAACCGAAACGTGCAGCGATCCGGAATCGCCAAGCATCGCCTCGCTCACATTCAGCTTTTTATAGGATGACCATTCGCCTTGTTCGGTGAGCCATCGAAGCGCACCGAATGAATATTCATCGTACCCCTTCGGCGTGAATGGAACCGAATAGAGTGAAGTCCCCCACCGCATCGATGCTCCCTTCAGAGGAGCACCAAAGAGATATCGTGCGGATATCCTCCCCTGCACCGTATCTCCGATCGTATAGGAACCGCGCTCGAATGACGTGTGTACCTCGAACTCAGCCGCACGGAACGCTTCGACACGAAAGCTTCCTTCGCCGGCCGCCATCCACAACTCTTTCGAGACGGTGTCATCCCCCGAACAGACAAACACCATCGCCTGGTAATATCCGGTGGGCGCCATTCCTCTGATCGGAATTGCGATCGAGCATGATCCGTATCGGTCCAACGGCAGCTCCTGCTTCAGCACTTCTTCGCCGCGCGGATCGTGCACGATCACGCGTGCACGCGCGCCGAAAGCGACATGCCAGGCGCCGTTTTTTCTTTCACGCACAATCGATTTCATATTGACCGTCTCGCCCGCCTTATAGAGTCCGCGGTCTGTGAAGGTGACGGCTTCGTACTTGTCTGAATGAAAGTCCGGATCACTGATTCGCTGTCCGAAGGCTCCCCAGGCAAGATCCCCCCATTGTGAAGACATGAAGGCGCAGTCGTCACCTTGTGTCACGATCACCCACAGCCGCGGCGGACGGCTCGGACCGTACACTTCGTTCGGCCGATTGGACATCCTTGAAGGTTCGAGGCCAAGCGTTTCATAGCCGGGCAGGCACGCTATTCCGTTTCGATCAGTTATGCCTCGCCACAACACACGGTTAGAGTCTGTACGCAGTTCGATTTCGGCATCGATCGCAGGTGACGCATCCTTCAGGTGTGTCGCCCAGATAAGGATAGAATCGGCAGCGAATTTTCCGGTCACGCCAAGATCCGTCACCTGAATGACCGTTTTCAAAAACCGGGGATAGTCGGGTTGGAACCGCTGCAGCTGCACACATACAATTCCTGTGCGGCTTGCACCTAAGATAGTATCAAGACTGATCGATTTTTTATGAGATTGATTGTGCGGATCGGACGGCATCATCCAAATTTTTTGAACACACAGATCTATTCCCATCGAGTCGAGGACGTGCTGGGTCCACTCAGTCTCATCATAAAAATTCATCCCTGCAAGACATGGAACGATCCGGTCGCGAGCGAGCGATCCCATCACCAGTCCGACCGAATCGCAGTTACGAAACTCGACGGGCAGTTCACGCGTTGCAGACGCATCAACCACGTTCGGACCGATCATCATACTGATCGATGGCGGATAGGAGGAAGTGTGGAAAGAAAAGGGCGCATCCGATTCGAGCACATTGCCGAAGACATCCTTCAGTCCGCGCGTGATTACTCCCGTATATGTTGTTTCGGGAACGAAGTCAAGTTTGACATCATGAGTGGTAACGGGATAATCGCTCATGGATCGTTGCTTGATCGAGATCCCCTTGGCGGCAAAAGAGACATGACGTTGGAACTCGCTCCCTCGCACCGGATTGGAAAATTCAAAGAAGACCGGATCATCGGGATGGAAATTCCTGTCGCTGAAGACACGCATAAGCTTCAGATCGCCGCAGACGGAAAACGATAAGCTTGTATCGCGCATCATACTGAGCATTCCGCGCTTCGCCTGAAGGCCGGCTTTGCAGACGATGCGGATCGAATCGCCTTTTCCAAACGAGGTTGACGGGACAACGATCAGTGCGCATTCGCGTTCGTGCGCAAGCTGTTGCGTGTATGGTTCTGTGAGAACGGGTGTCCATCCCATATATGTTTCCTCTCCCTCATTCACCGTTAATTCCTCGAATGTCGGCTTGCGCAGTGTGAACGCCCGTGACTCCCGGATGCCAGCGGGGGATCGTTCCTCGATCGAAATCCATCGCCCTATCGTTGCAAGATCGATCGGCTGGTTGAACTGCAGAAGGATCACGCGATCAGAGGCGATGCGTGTGGATTTTTCCCGTGGCAACGTGCGCACGAGAGCTGGGCGGGGCGTTTCAAATGTCCAGGTAAATGGCTTTGAAATCTGCGATCCGGAGAGCGAGCGCGTTCCCTGAGGAATGGTCACGGTAAAGCGCGTTGAAGCGGGAAGTGTGTCGGCCGGAGTAAATGCGCACGTGGTCGTCCCGATCCAGTGGAATGTGCCGGCAACAGCAGGAGTGATCGTAAACGGATGCCTGCCCATTCCTTGCCCGGCAACAGTGAGCGCACTCATCGGCTCACTGAAGACAAC
>DATGXR010000510.1:0-8431 GCA_035298825.1 Bacteroidota bacterium | reverse complement strand
GTCGGATTCGAGGATAACGGCTGCAATAACACAAGTCCCAGGTCGTTCAGTATCGGCTTGATGACTTCGATCAGCTTATTGATGTCGAAGTAGTTCGATTTGAAGAACGGATTGATGCTGTCTTTGGAGATTGCTCCCACTCTTTTTTGAAACTGCAAAAGTTTTTCCATAAGTGTAGAATTAAATGAACAAAAATTCCGCGGCATCCCCTACTTGCATGATAACACACACGCAAAAAATTTGGTTCATCTCATCCAAACAGCCGTTTTTGGGCTGAATCCCCTCTTTTTTTTACTTCAGTTCCATTTTCTTTCCGATCAGAATTTTAATGTCGTCGAGGCATTTTTTATTTTTGACATAGACGGTGATCGCCCTGATCTTATTAAAGTTCTTGTTCGCCCTGTATTCCTCCTTCAGCTCGTCCGAGATCGGGGAATCGAGAATCTGGCGCTCATATTTATTGTTGAAATAAAATGTGACTCTGAACGTCTTGTCGATGAGTGAAAGCCAGAAGACGGTCCCCGATTTCTTCGTGACTTTCAGGAGCCAGCTTTTTCCGTCATTATAGTACTTCCACTGTTCAGTGAACGCCGGATATTCGCTGTGCAGAAAATCGAACAGCGAGATCCAGTGCGTTTTTTTCGTGCCAATGTGACTGAAGATGACCTCTTCAGTCGGATATATCGTATTGTCGCCGAGAACGATCTGGCGGTCCATTGTTTCCTCCTTATAAAGGTCTGTCTCTCTGTGATGCCTTGCTTATCGTGAGTTACTTCACCAATTCGGACATTCTTGTCTGTATGACGCTGCGGATCTTGTCTTCGTCGACGAACGACGAGACGATCGGCGGCACCTTGATGTCCAGGATGACATTCGTGTCGGTCACGTTGACCTGCCCTTTGATGTCCGCGCCAAAAAATCCCTTCGACACGCGAAACGCAAAATCCATCGTGTCGTCGTGCCACTGACGTGAAATATCGCCGACCGACACGCCGCCGGGGATCGGCATATTGACGAGGCTTTCGGCAAGCCCATCGCTTCGTTTTTTAACCTCCTCTTTCCCGAGGCTGTGACTCTGTTCGATTCGCATAGTGTAACTTCCTTCCTTCTTTATCGTTTATGTGAATGAGGTGCAGGGATGTTCTTCGAATATTGTAATCATATCTTGCATGGAATTCCACCCCATAATGCGCGTCCCCCAACCTTTTTCATCGAGGCCGAGTCTAACGAAACATAGCACTCATCACCCGATACATGGAGAACGTCTTATGGGGAAATATATTTCCATTCTTTTTTTCATCATCGCGGGCTCGGCGCTTGTGCGATGTGAAACCGAGGAGCGTCGGCAGATTCCGGCCGAACGGCTTCGCGAACCGATGACAATCGACGGTGAGCTGACGGAGGCTGTCTGGCATCGGCCGGGCTGGACCGATTTTACGCAGAAGCGTCCGATCGAGGGTATTGCTCCTTCACAGAAGACAGAGATCTGGATCGCCTATGACGATGAGGCCTTGTATGTGGCCGCGCGCATGTACGACACCGCCCCGGATTCGATCATGCGCGTGCTCGGGAGGCGCGATTACGATGTGACAGCCGACTGGTTCACATTCTACGTCGATCCGTATCACGACAAGCGCACCGGAAATTATTTTGCAGTGAGCGCCGCAGGGTCGATGCAGGACGGCACGATGTACAACGACGATTGGAGCGATGATTCGTGGGACGGCGTGTGGGAAGTGAAGACGAATGCCGATGCGCAGGGATGGACAGCCGAGATGCGCATTCCGTACTCGCAACTTCGGTTCGTCGAACAACCCGTCTACAGCTGGGGTGTGAACTGCGCACGCTTCATCGGACGTTCAAGCGAGCGCGATTTGATCGTCTATACGCCGAACAAGGGAAGCGGATTTGTCTCGCGCTTCGTCGAGCTTTCGGGCATCGAAGGCGTGAAACCTCCTCACCAGATCGAAGTCCTCCCCTACATCACGTCGCGTGCCGAATTCCTGAAGCATGCTTCGAATGATCCGTTCAATTCAGGCAGCCGGATTCTTCCCGGCTTCGGCGCCGATGTCAAGGCCGCGCTGACTTCCAACCTCATGCTGAATGCGACGATCAATCCGGATTTCGGGCAGGTGGAACTCGATCCGGCCGTGGTCAATCTGAGCGATGTCGAATCGTATTTTTCTGAGAAGCGTCCCTTCTTCATCGAAGGATCAAGCACGTTCGAATTCGGGTATGGCGGAGCGACTGATTTCTGGTCGTTCAACTGGTCCAGCCCGAATTACTTTTACAGCCGAAGGATCGGCCGCGCTCCGCAGGGAAGTATTCCCTTCTCGGCCTCGTTCCTCGATGTGCCGATCGGCACACACATCATCGGCGCGGGGAAGATCACGGGCAAGGTCGCCTCGGACTGGAACTTCGGAATGATACACGCAGTGACGAAGCGTGAATTTGCACAGGCTGAAACCTCCGGCGTGCGCGTGCGTGATATTGAGATCGAACCGGCCACGTATTACGGACTTGCGCGCATGCAGCGATCGTTCAATGACGGCAGGCAGGGACTCGGCTTCATCTCGACGTACACAAAACGTTTCTTCGACGACATCAGGCTTGAAAACGAGATCAACCGCGACGCACTGACCGGCGGCTTGGACGGATGGACGTTCCTCGACGCTGAAAAAGAGTACGTCGTCACAGGGTGGGCGGGATTCTCGCACGTGACCGGAAACCGGGAACGGATGCTCGCACTGCAGAACAGTTCGCGTCACTACTTCCAGCGTCCCGATGCGGGATATCTGGGCGTCGACAGTTCGGCCTCGTCACTGACCGGGTATGCGACGCGCATCACGATGAACAAGCAGAAGGGATCAGTCCTTCTGAACGCGGCGTTCGGAGTTCTTTCGCCTTCGTTCGATGTGAACGATATCGGATTTATGTGGCGCACCGACGTCATCAATTATCACCTCGGCGTCGGATACAAGTGGACCGATCCCACGCCGTACTATCAGTCGGCTCAGCTCCTCACCGCGCTCTTCGAAAGCAAGGACTTCGGCGGCACAAGTCAGTGGGCGGGATGGTGGATGCGCGGGAGACTCGAGCTGACGAGTTTCTGGAATCTCTATGCGGGGATGGCATACAACCCGTACACGTACGATGTGCGCGCCACGCGCGGCGGACCGAAGATGCTCAATCCGATCGGGCGCGAATATTTTGCGGGCTTCACATCCGACACGCGCAAGAAATTCGTCGTCAGCGTCGACGGCGACGCGTACATCGGCGGAGGAGGAGAGCAAATCCAGTCGAACCTCACGCTTGAATACAAGCCGTCTCCGAATATCAATTTTTCAATCGGTCCCGGCCTTTCACGCTATTTCACTGCCGCGCAGTGGGTGGGCGGTTCGCAGAATCCGATTGCCGATCCGCTTGCCGTTTCGACATTCGGAAAACGCTACCTTTTTTCGGATATGGACCAGACGACCCTCTCGACGAACATTCGGTTGAATTGGACATTCACTCCGGCGCTGAGTCTGCAGCTATTCATGCAGCCGTTCATTTCATCAGCCAACTTCAGCAATTTCAAAGAGTTCCTGCATCCCGGCACATTTGACTTCCGTTCATTCGGCGCCGATGGCTCTTCGATTGCTCAAACGCGAAATTCTGATGGCGGCACGAAATACACGCTCGATCCGGATGCAGCAGGACCTGCGCCGGCCGTCACGATCTCGGATCCCAATTTCAATGTCAAATCGCTTCGCGGCAATGCCGTGCTGCGCTGGGAATTTCGTCCGGGTTCGATCGTCTATTTTGTCTGGACGCAGACACGATCCGATTACGAGTCGATGGGCGAGTTCGAGTTCCGGCATTCGCTCAATCGTCTGATCGATTCGTCACCGGATAATATTTTTATGATCAAATTTACATACTGGATCAATATGTGACGCCATCGAGACGGCGCGCGACATACTGAAAATCTTCGGGACGATTCATATTGAAGAACAAATCTGGCGCGGCAAAAGGAAGCGTGGTCGGATCGATCACCTCGACTCCCGTTCGCATGCACAACGCGTGCATGCTCACCGCATCCGGACGCTGAGGCTCTCCCCCACGCATCGCGTCTGCGCGATTTCGAAGAAGCGCCTCCGCTTCATTCAGACACTGCCGCTTGTAGACACCGCATAAATAATGAATCGTCCCGTCCGATCCGGCAAGTGTGATCGGATGATGCGTCTCGATCGTTGCCAGATGATGGATCATCTCCTGTGACATCAGAAGAAGATCGCAGGCGATGATGAAATTCCGCTCGCTCCCGCTGTGAACAAGTCCCGCATGAATTCCGCCCAGAGGTCCGGCATCCTCAAAGATGTCGGTCGCGCATGGCACGCCAAGAAACCTGAACTGCTCCGGCTTGTTTGTGATCACAAGCATGCGTGAAAAGACATTCGACAACAGCGAATGCATATGGCTGATCACGGGACGCCCGTTGAGCACAAGCAGAGATTTGTCCGCGCCCATGCGCGAACTTTTTCCCCCGGCCAGGATGATCCCGGTCATCTGAAGCACGGGATCGTTCATGCGGCGACGAGGACCTGAGGCGCAGCCTGGCGAATGCGCGTTTCGATCCAATTGAGTTGTCGCACAGTTTCTTTCATCGAACTGTCGCAGAATGCAAGCAGTTCCTTGTCGCGCAGCGCCTCCGAAGCCTGTTTCAATATCTCATATGTCAGTTTCACTTCGGTCGCCAGGATGTAGAGATCGTGCAGATCGCGCAGCAATCCGAGTCCCCCTTTTCTCGCTCCGCGAAAGAGTCCCTTCTCGACGCGCTCCGGTTCATCCTTCGCCGTGTCTGCGAACCGATCGCGGATGGGATGAAGATCACTCAGATGTACGCCTGACCATGCGGCCAGCTTCATGCAGGTTTCCCTGATGTCCGGTTCGAGCTGATGCCGCGTGGCGACCTTCAGCAGACTTTCCTGCAATACGGTTTCGTTCCGTTCGATCAGTTCGACGTAATTTGCGATGAACATTGTGTGCTTCCTTTCGTCGCGCTGTCTGTTTCATTTCGCACATCAATTGAATTAATGTGTCTCAGGATGTCCCGCGGCCGCCGATTTCAACGCATCACCCAGCGTTTCAAGGATGTCTCTTGAATCTCCATCTTCGAAACGGTCGGGATTCTCGGCCAGTTCGCTTGGGTCGATCCGGCGCACGCTGACTGCCGCATATTTATAATAGGGCTGCTTGCTCACCGGGTCCCATTCTGTGAGTGTCAGTTCGTTTGCCGCCCTGGGCCGCTCGTCTCCGTCCCAATATCCATAGTGAAACGGGATGAAAACTTCACCACGAACGATCGCGCAAATGCGCGCCTTGGCCTGGACAATGCCCCGGCGCGATCGGACCTCGACCCAGTCGCCATCGGCGATCTTATATGCGCGCGCATCATCTTCCGATAATTCAACGTACGCATCGGGCGCGGCTGCAACCAATTCAGCCGAACGTCCTGTCTTCGTGCGCGTGTGGAAATGATAGACGACGCGTCCGGTTGTCAGCAGCAGCGGATAGTCGGCATCCGGTTGTTCAAGCAGCGGATGATAATCCGCCGAGCGAAGCCACGCCTTGCCCTGCGGATCGATCGCCTTGTACTGCAGAATCGTTTCCAGAGCGCCGGTATCGAGATCGTGTCCGAACATTTCACAATCATTCACTCCGGTCCTGAAATACCCATCGCTATAGAGTCGCTCCGTGCCGTCGGGATGTTCTTCGTTGCACGGCCACTGAATGCCCGATCCGCCCGTAAGTTTTTCATACGTGATGCCCGTGTAATCGCAGAGCCTGACGCTCGTGCATTTCTTCCATGCCTCGAACGCGCTCTCGGGATCATGCCATGCAATGAGTGGCGCCCCATCCTTATCGCGAAAATCCATGCGACGCGCGTATTCAAGAAAAATGTCGAGATCCGAACGCGCTTCTCCCGGAGGTTCGATCGCCTGATGCGAAATGTGCACTGTGCGATCGACATTTGTGAATGTGCCGGTCTTCTCCCCCCACATCGCGGCCGGCAGCAATACGTCTGCATGCTTTGCCGTTTCGGTCATGAAGATATCCTGCACGACGACGAACAGATCGGGCTTCTTTAAAATTCTGCGGATGCGTGCAAGTTCAGGAAGCGAGACAGCGGGATTCGTTGCGCTGATCCACAGCATGCGAATCGATCCTTCCTCGCAAAAACGGAAGATCTGCATTGCATGCGTCGGCGGCGACCAATGGGGAATCATGCCTGCATCGACGTTCCAGAGTCTGGCAAGCTCCTGGACGTGCGCCGGATTGTTGAAATTGCGGAACGAGGGCAGCGCTCCCGAGCACCCGGTCTCGCGCGTGTTCTGCGCCGTCGGTTGTCCGTTCATCTGCAGGATTCCGCTGCCGGGTCTGCCGATCAATCCGCGTATCAGATTGATGTTGTTGACCTGACATGCGGCTGCTGTTGCCTGAGGCGATTGATACACGCCCTGAAGGCATGTGGAGACGAGCGAATCGGATCCGGCAACGATCGCGGCTGCTTCACGGAGCTTGTGCTCCGGCACTCCCGAGAGTGCCTCGACAGTCGACGGACTGTATTTTGCAACCGTCTGAGCCAGAACATCGAAACCGACTGTGTGCGCATCGATGAAGCCGCGATCGATGCGGCCCGATTCGATGATCAGGTTGATGAGTCCGTTCAGGACCGGAATGTTCGTGCCGGACCTTGGGGCCAGATGGACATCTGCCCTGGCTGCAGTGTGTGTGCTTCGGGGATCGATCACAACGAGTTTAGGAGGGCGGGGACCGGCAAGCCGGTCGAGGATGCGAGACCAGAGCACTGTCTGCGTGTTTGCCATGTTATGGCCCACGAGCAGAATGGCCTCTGTCGTATCGATGTCCGTATAGGATCCGGGCTGACCGTCGCTTCCGAACGTTTCGATCAACGATGCGGCGGCCGTGGCAGTACAGAGGCGCGTATTGCCATCCATATGCGGCGTGCCGAGTCCGGCTTTTCCGATCACACCGAGCGTATAGTATTCCTCGAGGAAGAGCTGCCCGGATGTATAGAAGCCAATGGCGTTGGCGGTATGCGATGCAACGATCTCTTTCGAACGCCGGACGATGAGATCGAGCGCTTCATCCCACGAGGCACGTTCGAGCGCGCCATTGCGCCTGATCATGGGAAAGGTCAGCCTGTCTGCGCTTTCGTTGGCGATCCATCCGTGCATCCCCTTGGGCCCGAGCCTGCCGCGGTTGGTCCGGTCGACCGCACGTCCTCTCACGCCGACGATGCATCCGTCTTTCACTCCGATGTCAAGGGCGCAATCGTTCGAACAGAGCACGCAGGCCGATTGCACCCAGCGCTCGGGTTCCTCGATCACGCGCTCGTCGACGCGTTCAGGCCACTGGCCGTAATACGGAGTCCGTTCACCCCAGATATTCTCGATACTATCCCTGGTCTCATGCATCGCATTCCTCCCCTCCGATCGATTGTGAGATCATGCAAAATGAATATGCGAATCCATTCACCACTTCACGCACACATCCGGGATCCATAGAACGAGGACAATATAGGTAGGGATACGATTTTTCAGGATCAATGTCAAGCAGGGATCAACGGTCCGGCAGGCTGAGCGCATTGACTCATCATTACTCTACCCCTGGCTGTTGCACGTCAGTGACAAAGTGGGATTCAGAATTGCACTCCGAACCGGATCGTGGCGGCAAGGCAGTTGTCGAGCGCGGGTCCGGTACCGCGCGGATTGATGATGTACTGAATGTCGGGTTGAAAATAAATCTGCTCCGTAAGATTCCTGCGATAGAGGAGTTCGAATGCGGTTTCATCCTGATCATCGTTCATCACGGCACAGACGAAGCCTGCGCCCAGCACATCGGCGCTGTTCTCCGAGAGGAAACCGTAGAAATTGATTCCCGCTCCGATGAACGTTGAATTGGTACTAGCGTGCCGGGGACTGATACCGGAGCGCGCAAACAGCGCGATTCCGCCCGGCGCATCCATCCGTCCGCTGATCATCTGATCGGCCGTCAGATACCCTCCGTAACAGTCACTGTAGATCTCTTCGGCTGGATCCGATTCCTGCGTCATGAAGGCGGAATGCGTGTGATCGTAAACGCCGAGCTTGTAGATGCTGCCGGCCGAGGACGCGAATTGTATTTCCGTTATTGCAAGTGCGCCGTCATCGGCGCTCAGACCCCAATTCAGATTATACGGATTGCTGTCGAACCCGCCGGCCGAACCATCGAAGATGGCCGCCTCCCAGGTGAAGAGCTCTGAGACATTCCATGCGACAGTCAGACCGAGCGTGGTCAACGGAAAGATCGGGACGGGAATATTGCTTGAGATTGTCGGATGCACGCCGAAGGCGCTATTGAGATAGACGCCGCTGTGCACATT
>DATGXR010000509.1:0-11061 GCA_035298825.1 Bacteroidota bacterium | reverse complement strand
CACAGCATAATACGGTGAACGCGTGAGAACCCAACACATCGCTCGAGTAATCCTTCTTAGCACAATCGTCCTTGTTCTGTCTGGCTGTCAGGTCTTTTCCCCCGTAGGCGATTTTATTTCCCAGCGGTACACGAATACGGCCTCGTATTTCAATACGTACTACAACGCGCAAAAAGCGTTCAGCGAAGCCGAACGTGAAGTGCTCGATGGCATCAAGACGGGACGGGAAAAAGCTGCGAAAGGACAGAAATATACGTATGTCATCTCACCGACGGCACGCACGAAATTCACCGCCTCGATTGAGAAGAATTCGAAACTCCTTACCTTTTATCCAACTTCGAAATTCGTGGACGATGCGCTGCTGATGATCGGCAAGGCGTATTACTATCTGGAGGAGGACGTCAAAGCCGAGCGGAAATTCCTCGAGCTCATCGCCCAGTACCCCGAGAGCAATGTGATCCCCGAAGCGAAGCTTTGGTACGGGAAATCGCTCCTCAGGCAGAACCGTACGGCCGAAGGTCTGCAACAACTCGGATCGCTCTACACGCAGGCGCTTGACCAGGGCGAAGATGATGTGGCCGGAGGGGCGGCGCTCGCGCTCGGCACATATTATTTCGAGCAGGAAGATTATCAGAACGCGCTGAAATATTTCAGGCAGTCGGTCGAGGTGTTGAACGACGGCGCCGAAAACGCGCGCACACAATTCCAGATCGGTTTGTGTTACAGCAAGCTCGGCGATCCGAAGGCGGCCGAAGAGGCTTTCCATGCAGTGCATGATTTCAATCCCGACTATGCCACCACATTCCAGGCCTCGCTCTACGAAAGCCGGATGCTTACGGAACAGAAAAAGTACGAACCCGCACTCGATCTGCTCTTCGAAAAACTCGACGACATGAAATACGCCGAATTTTTCGGGACTGCCCGCCGGGAGATCGGCAACACGTACGCGGCCGAAGGAAAGATCCACGACGCCATTGCTGAATACAGATACGTTGATACGGCCTTTGCACGCACCGATGATGCGGCGCGTTCGATGTTCGCCCTGGCCTCGCTCTATGAATCAAAACTTTTTCAATACGACAGTGCGCGTGTGTATTACGACAAGGCGCGCAATGAATTTACAGCATCGGAAATCACGCCTGCGGCGATTCTGAAGTCGGAATCGTTCGGCAAATATTTCGCGCTGAAGCGCGATCTCGGACGCATGGACACCACGATTATGGAGATTACGATTCCGGGATTCAAACGCCGGGACACGATCGCGGTCATGCGCGAAGACTCGATCAGGATCGCCGACTCGCTTGCCGCCGTGAAGGGGAAGCAACGGACAACGCTGCCGATCGGCGGACGCGACACCATTGCCGCCGAAGGCGAATCGAATCCTGACTCGGCCCAACTGGCTGCGTCGAACAATCTACTTTCGCGACGCACACAGTCGGCTGCAGCGACCGATACCGCGGCGGGAACGAACATTCGCCAAACAGCCGGACGCACGCCGCAGGAACGCGACAGTGTGATGCGTGCAGACAGTGCCGCGCATATTTCGAAAATCGCCGCCGACAGTACCACGCGGCTGATGAAAGCGCGCGCCGAACGCCGGCAACTCGACTCGCTTTCGAGACAGATCACCCGATCGAAATTCGAACTGGCGGGAATTTTGTATCTCGAATTGAACAGACCCGATTCTGCGCTCGTGTATTTTTCGGATGTTGTGAAGTCGACCACCGACAGTTCGCTTGCCGCGCGCGCGTACTACACGATGGCCGATATTTATCGCACCACCGACACCACCGCGCATGGTGCGGTCGACTCGCTCTACAGGAAGATCATCGATGTCGCTCCGGCCTCATCGTACGCGCAGGAAGCCAGAAAATATCTCCACTTGCCTCCACGGCAGGAAACAGCGGACTCGAGCGAAATCGGATTTTTGAGCGGGGAGCAGCTCATGACCGAAGGAAAGACCGCCCAGGCGATATCCACATTCCGGTCGATCGCCGAAACCTATCCCGTTTCCGCTTACGCGCCGAAAGCGCTGTACACAATCGGATGGCTGTATGAGAACCAGCTGTCGAACAATGACAGCGCCGAAGCGGTTTACAAGCGGCTGACCGTCGGTTATCCCTCATCGCCATATGCGGCGAAGGTTCAGCCGAAGTTGGCGGCTGCCGAGACCGAGCGGCGCGAAGCGGAGGCAAGAGAGAAAGCCGAAAAAGTGAAGAAGGAAAAGGAAGCGAAAGAGAAGGAAGCGGCTGATAAACTGAAAGCGGACACAGAAAAGCAAAAAGCGCTTGGCACGCCGAAGGCGGGAGCGCCCGCCGACACGACGGCATCGGATTCGCTGAAGAGCGTTGTGAAGCCGCCGATGCCTCCCGATACATCAAGTAGCCGGTCCGGCGGATTGAGGACTCCTGTCGATTCAACGCTGAAACCGCCGACGAATCCTTCACCTGCCATACCGGATACAGGACGGTCGATTCACTATTAATCGAGAATATTCACGCCTATGCACCAGGAGCCAGCGATCGTCCGATCGCTCACAAGTGTGACACCAGAAATCAAGCGGTTAACGCTGCATGCGCCGGCTATCGCCGCATGCACGGAACCGGGACAGTTTCTCAACATCCGCGTCGATACCAGCTTTCCGCTGCTTCGCCGGCCCTTCAGCGTCTACGATGTGCAACACGATACGGTCTCGATCATCTTCAATGTGATCGGAAAAGGTACGTCCGCGCTTGCGCACAAGGAACCGGGCGATGTGCTTGATATCATCGGACCGTGCGGAAACAGTTTCATGCCGTTCGCCGAGGGAGAGTATGATACGGCGGTACTGTTGGCCGGAGGCATCGGCGTGGCGCCGTTTCCATTCCTGACGAAACGGCTCGCCGGCTCCAGACGCATCGAGACGTTTCTCGGCGCGCGCGGAAAGGATTTTATCATCCACGAAGGCATCGAAAATCTGCACATTGCAACGGACGACGGCAGCGAAGGTTTCCATGGGACCGTGCTTGATCTGTTCAAGGAGTATCTCGGTTCACACGACATCGGCCGTGCGCGGCTGTTCATCTGCGGACCGTCGCGGATGATGCGCGCGGTTGCCGACTTCGCGCTCGAGATGGGAATCGATGCGTATGCATCCGTCGAGTGCGAAATGGCATGCGGCATCGGCCTGTGCCAGGGCTGTGCGATTGAATCGAAGGGCGGTCCAAAAAAATATTACCTCGTCTGCAAGGACGGGACGATCTTCGACACACGAACCGTGAAAATCTAGTCTATGAACGAATCATTTACGCTTGGCGGCATCACGTTCCAAAACAGGGTCTTCACCGCATCCGGCACGTTCGGGTACGGAAATGAAGCGCCCGACCTTGTCGATGTGAACCGGCTCGGAGGCATCATCACGAAGTCGCTCTCGCTCAAGCCGAGAGACGGCAATGCTGCCCCGCGCATCACCGAAACGGCGAGCGGCATGATCAATTCGATCGGCCTTGCCAACATCGGCGTGCAAAAATTCATCGACGACAAGATCCCTGTGTTGAACACATTCAGCACGAAGATCATCGCCAATATCGCCGCGAGCAGCGTCGACGAATACTGTGAGGTTGCCGAGCGCCTCGAGCCGTTCGGATGCATCGCGGGATACGAGATCAACGTCTCGTGTCCGAATGTGAAGGAGGGCGGACTTAATTTCGGGACGGATGTGAAGCAGGTGGCGCTCATCACCAGAGAGTTGCGCAGGCGCACATCGAAGATCCTGATGATCAAGCTCACGCCGAACGTGACGCATATCTCCGAATTCGCGCGTGCCTGCGAGGCCGAGGGAGCCGATGCAATTTCGGCGATCAATACGTTGATCGGCATGGCGGTGAATATCAACACACGGAAGCCGAAACTCTCGTCGACGACAGGCGGACTTTCCGGACCGGCGATCAAACCCGTGGCGCTCGCGAAGGTCTACGAGCTCACACGATCCGTCTCGATTCCGGTCATTGGCATCGGGGGCATCACGACGTGGGAGGATGCCGTCGAATTCCTGCTTGTGGGCGCGACGGCAGTGCAGGTCGGCACCGCAAATTTTGTATGCCCTTCTGCAGGCGTGCAGATCGCCCAGGGGATCAGGGAATATTGCATTGTGCACGGGTACGACGACGTCCGGGAACTTGTCGGCTCGCTGATTGTTGAAAAAAACCGTTCGGTGGTTGACAGCTGGCTATGACACTGCGATCGAAATCTTCCGCGCTCTCGTTTTTGTACGGACTGCAGAAGTTCGGCATCAAACTCGGGTTGCGCAACATCAGGCATCTCTGCGCGTCGCTCGGCCATCCCGAGACGCGCTTTTCATCCGTCCACATCGCCGGCACAAACGGCAAAGGATCGACATCGTCGATGATTGCCGCGGTGCTTACGGCGGCCGGATATAAAGTCGGATTGTACACATCTCCCCATCTCGTCGAATTCAACGAACGCATACGCATCAACGGCCGTTCGATATCGGATCGCTCGCTCATCCGCTACGCGAATCTGATTCGGCCGGATGTTGAACAACTCGGCGCGACATTTTTTGAAGCGACCACGGCGATCGCATTCCGATACTTTGCCGACAATCATGTCGATATCGCCGTTGTCGAGACCGGGCTTGGGGGCAGGCTCGACGCCACGAATGTGCTTAACCCTCGCGTGTCGGTGATCACCTCGATCGGCAAGGATCATACCGAAGTGCTCGGAACGACGATCGAGCAGATTGCCCGCGAGAAGGGCGGCATCATCAAGCCCGGCATTCCATGCGTGCTTGGACGGATGCAGACGCGCGCAAAAAAATGTCTTGAAAGCATCGCCCGCGCGAACTCTTCTGCCGTTCTCTCTGTTGAAGATATTGCTGTAGGTCTTCATTCAGACGGTACGCTTTCGTTCGAGACTCCAGGTCACCGGTACATATCAATTGATCTGTCGTTGAAAGGCGAATTTCAATGGGGGAATGCCGCCGCCGCAATTGCCGCACTCGAAGTGTTGAAGGGACAGGGTTTCAGGATTCCGGATGCCGATCTGCGCATCGGATTGAGCTGCGTCGGACAGTTGACGGGACTCAAAGCGCGTTTGCAGATCGTCCGCCGCCGGCCCCGCATTCTGTGCGATGTGGCGCATAATCCGGATGCGGCTCGCGTGCTGGCCGCATCGATCGCTGAGATGGCGCACCGAACCATTCACATCATCTTCGGCGTGATGAAGGACAAGGACTTCGATCCGATGATACAAGCCTTGGCCGCTCTTCAGCCGAAATTTTATGCAGTCGAAGCATCGATTGCCCGTTCGCTTCCGGCGGGGGATCTGTGCCGCGCACTCATCGATGCTGGATGCGACGCCGAAGCGTACGGAACGATTCGCTCCGCACTCGCGTCAGCAGTCGCGCATGCGCATGCGGACGACATCATTCTCATCACCGGATCGCACTACGTCGTGGGTGAAGCGATGGTCGCGATGAAACGGGGAGCTGCGCAGGGGCGAAAAAAAAATTAACTTGACAATATTAACGATATGCTCTATATTTTGTTCAGCTACGCCGGACAACTACGTATCGTTGCACGCTGCGACCACTCATTATTTGTGACTATCTGTTCTGTTACCAGCCAAGAAAAATTCCCTAATTCATGTTCGTTGTCTGCACCTATTAATTAATGTTTCCGTCTACTTCTTCTGAGGAAGGATGCCTTCTATTATGCCGATGGATATATCGGAATTGAAGTCCAAAAAAATTGCCGAGCTGAACAAAATCGCCCGCGATCTGAACATCGTCGGGTACAGTGACCTGCGCAAGCAGGATCTGATTTTCCAGATCCTTGAAGCGCAGACACAAAAGGACGGGATGACGTTCAGCAAGGGCGTGCTCGAGGTTCTGCCGGATGGATATGGATTCCTGCGGTCAGTGGACTATAATTACCTGCCGTCGCCCGATGACATCTACGTGTCGCCTTCGCAGATAAAAAAATTCAGTTTGCGCACCGGCGATACAGTAAGCGGGCAGGTGAGACCGCCGAAAGAAGGCGAACGATTCTTCGCGCTTCTGCGCGTCGAGGCGGTCAACGACAGCAATCCGGAAACGATACGCGACCGCGTCTTGTTCGACAACCTCACGCCGTTGTATGCGAACAAACGCCTGAAACTTGAAACGGCGCCCGGTGAATACGCGATGCGCATTCTCGACATGCTCTCGCCGATCGGCAAAGGGCAGCGCGGTATGATCGTCTCGCCTCCGAAAGCCGGCAAGACGATTCTTCTGCAGAAAATCGCAAACTCGATTGCGCGCAATCATCCAGAAGTCAAGCTGCTCATGCTGCTCATCGACGAACGTCCCGAAGAAGTCACGGATATGGAACGCTCGGTCTCAGCCGAGGTCGTGGCGTCCACATTCGACGAACCGCCCGAACGTCACGTGCAGGTGTCGGACATGGTGCTTGAAAAGGCCAAACGTCTCGTCGAGGCGAAACACGACGTGGTGATCCTGCTCGATTCGATCACACGCCTTGCCAGGGCCCACAACACCGTCGTTCCGCATTCAGGGAAGATCCTCTCAGGCGGCGTCGATGCGAACGCCTTGCATCGGCCGAAACGGTTCTTCGGCGCTGCGCGTAATATCGAAGAAGGAGGAAGCCTCACGATCATCGCCACCGCGCTTGTCGAAACCGGCAGCCGCATGGACGAGGTGATCTTTGAAGAATTCAAGGGCACGGGCAACATGGAAATCGTGCTCGACCGCAAGCTGTCGGACCGCAGAATCTTCCCGGCGGTGGATGTGAACCGCTCCGGCACGCGAAAAGAGGAGCTGCTCATGGAACCCGACGATCTGAACCGGGTCTGGGTGCTGAGAAAATTCCTCGCCGAGTTCAATCCGGTCGAGGCAATGGAATTCCTGCTCGACAAGCTCCGCGGCACCAAGGGCAACAAGGAATTTCTGAAGTCGATGAACAGCTGAGACGCGGCTTCGCGCTTCTCCCGATGTGGAAAGCCGGCTTTGACCGAAATGGCCATGCCGGCTTTTTTATTTTGCTTCTGGAGCCGCCTCTTTGTATATTTATTCTGTTTATCATTATCGTCAAATTCGCGGGTATTCACACATGACTTTTGCTCTTGCGGTTTTTTGTCTCCTGGCTGCGGTCTCCGTTGTTTCGGCTGTCCTGATGATCATTCAGCGGAATCCCGTCAACAGCGCTCTCTATCTGATCCTCAACTTCTTCTCACTTGCGGCGTTATACCTCACGCTCCATGCACAGTTCATCGCGATCGTGCAGATCTTCGTGTATGCCGGCGCCATCATGGTCCTGTTCCTGTTCGTGATCATGCTGCTGAATCTCGGCGACGACAAGAGGCTGCGGGAACATCTGGGACCCAAGACCTATCTCGCCGTGGCGCTGGCGATCGGACTGGTGCTTGAGTTCGGCTACATCTTTTCGAAGAGCAGGGCCGAGGATGTGACCACGCAGGCATCGAACGCCGCCCAGATCGGCACCGTCGAATTTCTCGGACAGGTCCTGTTTACGAAATTTTTATTCCCATTCGAAATGACATCCTTCTTGCTGCTTGCGGCCATCGTGGGCGCCGTCGTGCTTGCCAAGAAAAAATTACAACATTAATCGGAATCAATGGTACCGCTGAATTATTATTTGCTCCTCTCCGCCTTCATGTTTAGCATCGGCGTTCTCGGCGTGGTCGTGCGCCGCAATGCGATCATCGTCTTCATGTGCATCGAACTGATGCTCAATTCGGTGAATCTCACGCTTGTCGCCCTGTCGGCGTATATCGGCGATCCGACCGGACAAATGCTCGTCTTTTTCGTGATGGTTGTCGCAGCGGCCGAAGCCGCGGTGGGTCTCACGATCATTATTGCGCTCTTCCGCAATAAGCAGACGGTCAATATCGACGAAATCAATCTGTTAAAATGGTAATCACCGAATAATCGCTATGTATACTTACGTCAGCCTCATCGTTCTCTTTCCACTGATCGGCTTTTTGATCAACGGCCTTGCCGGATCGCGCATCAAATCCGAAAAGGCCTCGGGCATCATCGGCACATCGGCCGTCATGCTGTCGTTCCTCACAGCCTGCGGCATCTTCATCGAGATGCTCGGCCTCCCGGTCGAGGAACGCAAGCACATCGTGACGCTCTTCCAATGGATCGGCGCGGGCTCGCTCTCGATCAATGCCGCCTTCCAGGTCGATCAGCTCTCGATCCTCATGACGCTCGTCGTTACCGGCGTCGGCAGCCTCATCCACATTTATTCGATCGGCTATATGCACGGCGACAAGGGATTCTGGCGCTTCTTTGCGTACCTGAATCTCTTCATCTTCGCAATGCTCAATCTCGTTCTCGCCGATAATTTTCTTCTGATGTTCCTCGGATGGGAGGGCGTGGGTCTCTGCTCGTATCTGCTCATCGGATTCTGGTACGACAGGAATTTCGAAAAGAGCACAACAAGCGACGCGGCGAAAAAAGCATTCATCACGAATCGCGTCGGCGATTTCGGATTCCTTCTCGGCATGTTCCTCATCTTCACGACGTTCGGCACGCTGCAGTTCGATTCGGTGTTCGGCCAGGCCGCCTTGTATGAGAAAGGCACCCCGATCATCTTCTGGATCACGCTCTTTCTGTTCGTAGGAGCCACAGGAAAATCAGCACAGATCCCGCTCTACGTCTGGCTTCCCGATGCCATGGCGGGCCCGACACCGGTCTCCGCATTGATCCATGCCGCAACGATGGTCACGGCCGGCATCTACATGGTTGCGCGAAGCTCGATCCTGTTTGCGCTCGCTCCGGCCACGATGCACATCGTTGCCGTGATCGGACTCGCCACCGCATTTTTCGCGGCGACGATCGGCTTGGTGCAAAACGACATTAAAAAAGTCCTCGCCTATTCGACGATCAGCCAGCTTGGATATATGTTCCTTGCCTGCGGTGTCGGCGCATTCACCGCCGGATTGTTCCACCTCATGACGCACGCGTTCTTCAAGGCGCTGTTATTCCTCGGCGCGGGCGCGGTCATCCATGCAATGCACGAAGAACAGGATATTCAAAAAATGGGCGGACTGAAGAATTACATGCCCACGACGTACAAGACATTCTTCATTGCTGCGCTTGCCATCTCGGGCATCCCGCCGCTGTCAGGCTTCTTCAGCAAGGACGAGATTCTGTGGAAGGCGTTCGCCGATGGATCTCCGATTCTGTGGGCTGTGGGCGCCCTGACAGCCGGCATGACTGCGTTCTATATGTTCCGCCTCGTCACACTCACATTCGAGGGCAAGGAACGCTTCGATGTGCATCATACCCATCCGCATGAAGCGCCGAACACGATGACAGTGCCGCTCATGATTCTTGCCGGACTCGCCGTGGTCGGCGGACTCATCGGCATTCCGCACAGCCTGGGCGGCGGCAATCAGTTCGAAGTGTTCCTCGAGCCGGTGTTCGAGAAGGCCGCGTTCAAGATGAGCCTGCCGTATCACGATGCCTCGGCGGCCGAATATCTGCTGATGGCTGTCTCTGTGGCGATCGCTGCCGCAAGCATCTTCGCCGCCCGCACGGTCTATCTGAACCGGACGGACGTTGCCGCGCGCATGGCACAACAGTTCCCGGGACTCTATAAACTGCTCTTCAACAAATACTATATCGACGAAGCCTATGATGCGGCCGTCATTATGCCCATCAAAAAAACATCGGAGATCGTGTTATGGAAGGGCGTCGATGTGAACGTCATCGACAACGTGATCAACACCGGAGCGAAGCTTGTCGGATTCGCCAGCGAAATGTTCCGCCGCGTTCAAACGGGCGTCACACAGACGTACGCAGTCGTGTTCCTGGTTGGCATATTGTTCATCTTGGGCTGGCTGATGATGTAATACTTCGCCTAAAAGAGTTTCTCGAAATTCATTAATCCAGAAATAGTTCGCTATGCTCTCATTACTCCTGTTTTCTCCCTTCATCGGGATTTTGCTGCTCCTTGTTGTGAACAAGGAAAAACAGTCTCTCATCAAGACGATCGGCGTCGGCACATCGATCCTCTCGTTTGCGATCTCGCTTGTGATCTATTATTATTTCACCTCGTCGTATACGGGACTCCAGTTCATCGAGAAATCGACGTGGATCGAGGGACTCGACATCAGCTACTTCATCGGCGTTGACGGGCTTTCGATCCTGCTTGTGCTGCTCACCACCTTCCTGACCCCGCTGGCGCTCATCGCCTCGTGGGACTCGATCGCGCAGCGGCTCAAGGAATATGTCGCGATGATGCTGCTGCTTGAAGTCGGCATGCTCGGCGTTTTTGTGGCAAGCGATCTGTTTTTATTTTACATCTTCTGGGAGGCGATGCTCATCCCGATGTATTTCATCATCGGCATCTGGGGCGGCAAGGACAGGATCTACGCGGCCGTGAAATTTTTCCTGTATACGATGGCGGGAAGTTTGCTCATGCTGATCGCCATTTTGTGGCTCGGCAATTACGCGGCGTCGCTTCCCGGCGGCCACTTCACGACGAATCTGCTGACGCTCTACACGCTCGCCCCGTCGATCCCGATGGGCGTCCAGACCTGGATGTTCCTTGCATTCGCGCTTTCGTTCGCCATCAAAGTTCCGTTGTTTCCGCTTCATACCTGGTTGCCCGACGCGCACGTGCAGGCGCCAACGGCCGGCTCCGTGATTCTTGCAGGCGTGCTGCTGAAGATGGGAACGTACGGTCTCGTGCGCTTCTGTCTGCCGCTGTTCCCGTTGGCGGCAATGCAGTTCACTCCGCTCATGTCGGCGCTTGCGGTAATCGGCATTGTCTACGGCGCGCTTGTTGCGATGGTGCAGACTGATGTGAAAAAACTTGTCGCGTATTCTTCGGTGAGCCATCTCGGATTTGTGGTGCTCGGCATTTTTTCAATGACCGAAGAGGGCATGCAGGGCGCGATGATTCAGATGATCAACCACGGCTTGTCGACAGGAGCGCTCTTTCTTCTTGTCGGCATGATTTACGATCGCCGACATACGCGCGAGATCTCGCAGTTCGGCGGACTGGCAAAACAGATGCCCGTCTATTCGAC
>DATGXR010000508.1:0-2266 GCA_035298825.1 Bacteroidota bacterium | reverse complement strand
GATCGAACGATCGTCCGCTTCCGTTTCCGCCTGGACGCGAATCGGATTTTCGGAAGGCGCAGGAACATGTAATACGCCCCGTACGTACACATTCGCCGACAACAGTCCGGTCGCCGAAGCCTGTTCATACAGACTCAAGCAAGTCGACCGCAATGGTGACTTCCGATACAGCACATGCGTTGAAATGTCGAAGCAGCTCACGCGCACATTCGAACTGGGACAGAATTATCCGAACCCCTTCAATCCGACGACGGAGATCAAATTCAGCGTACAGACTGCAGGACGGGTCAGACTCGCCGTCTACAATACGCTGGGTCAGGAAATGGCGACGCTCTTCAACGGCGATCGTCTTGCGAGCGGCGTGTATTATTATTCGCTGCAAACGAACGGCACGACTGAAATAAAAAAGATGCTGCTGATGCGATGAGAGCCATGACCTCCGCACAGCGGGAGTCGTAAAAAAAGCAATTCAATAATTGCGGACAAAGACATCCGGTCGGTGATCGAATATTGATTCGATCACCGGCCGGATTTTTTATTTTATCCGACACTTAAATAATGCTTGACAAATTCAAAAATAACCTTATAATATATAGTAATACGTCTGAACGCTATAAATAAAAAAGGTTATAAATTGAAACAACCTTAATATTTAAATCACCTCTTCTATCGATATAAACTTAACACATTATCCAATCACACACATCACGAAGGAGCATCATGAAAAAAATAGAGGCAATTGTTCGCCCCTCGCGTCTTGATCCGGTTCAGGATGCATTGTCAGAAGCCGGATTTCGCGGCCTGACGATCACCGAGGTCAGAGGCTACGGCCGCCAGAAGGGCCATACAGAAGTCTACAGGGGATCGGAGTATTCGGTGAATTTCATTCCGAAAATAAAAATCGAGCTCGTCTGTTCGGACGAAAGCGTGGAGAAAGCCATTTCGCTGATCGTGACGAACGCCAGGACGGGCGAAGTCGGAGACGGTAAAATATTTGTCTTGAACGTCGAGGAGACCATCCGTGTCAGAACCAATGAAGTTGGCGACGACGCGTTGTAAACGCACACTTTTCAACCAATCAAATACTAGGAGCAGTCATGAAATCAGTTACAGTACGGAAAGCAGTGATCATTGTTGCGTTACTCTGCGGTGCAACCGCGTTGCGCGCGCAAGGCGGCGCAGTGTCGGTGCCATCGGTCGCGATCAGCGGATTTGTCGACACTTATTACAGCAAAAATTTCGCTCATCCTGTGACGGCAAAAAATCAATTGCGAAATTTTGACGTCGCCGAAAATCAGTTCAACCTCAGTCTCGTCGAACTCGTGTTCCAGAAGAAGGCGGAACCGGTGGGATTCCGTCTGGATCTCGATTACGGATCTGCGAACGACATGGTGCAGCCCGGTGTGACGAGCTCGCTCTCGATCGTGCAACAGGCATACCTGACTGTCGTTGTGCCGATCGGCAAGGGCCTCACCGTTGACGCGGGTAAATTCGTGACGCATATGGGGAATGAGGTGATCGAGTCGAAGGACAACTGGAACTACAGCCGCTCGCTCTTATTTGCATGGGCCATTCCCTATTATCACACTGGTGTCCGCTTATCCTATCCGCTTGCCGATAATCTTGCGGCATGCGTGCATGTGGTGAACGGCTGGAATTCGGGAACGGACAATAACGATTTCAAGACGATCGGTGCGACGCTCAATTGGACCGCAGGTCCATCGACAAGCGTCATCCTGAATGCGATCGACGGATTCGAAAACCTCACGCCCATCGAAAGCGGGAAGAGGACCGTCTACGATCTGATCGTGACACAGAAACTCTCCGATGTTGTCACACTTGCGGTGAACGCCGATTACGGACAGGCGAGGACCGATCTCGGTCTTGCGATTTGGAAGGGCGCGGCGCTCTATGCAAAATACGCGATTTCTGAGAAGGCGGCTTTTGCAGTGCGCGGAGAAATTTTCGATGATCCGCAGGGATATGCCACCGGTCTGGGTGTTCAGGGACTCAATGTGAAGGAATTCACGGCGACTTATGAGTACCTCGCTGCCTCCTCGCTGCTGCTGCGCGGCGAACTGCGACATGACGCGTCAAACGCGCCGGTGTTCGATAAGAATGCCCCTGGAACGGAAAAGACACAGACCACAGTGCTGGTAGGCGCAGTGGTTAGCTTCTGATGAATCTATGAATTAACACGTATACGATCACGCAAAGGATACGCTATGAAAACTATTTTCACATTCAATATTCGATGGGCCGCGGT
>DATGXR010000507.1:0-9180 GCA_035298825.1 Bacteroidota bacterium | reverse complement strand
AAATGAGTTATGAAAAGACCGTTTGTTAACAGAGTGCTGTTGCTCGCCACCCGGTTAAGCATTCTTCCCGGAGTCATACTCTCCCTCCTTTTTTGCCTGATCGATGCACAGGCGCAGAGTATTCACTTCAAACACCTGACGATCAATGACGGACTCTCACACAGTTGGGTGCGTTCGATGTGCCAGGATAAGTTCGGTTTCATGTGGATCGGCACCGATGACGGGTTGAATCGCTATGATGGAACTAATTTCCGTGTCTATCGGAAAGAAAATCAAAATGAACATTCGATCAGCAGCAGCAGTACGAACGTGATCTTTGAAGACAGTCGCGGAGATTTGTGGATCGGCACAAGACAAGGCCTCAATATTTACGATCGAAAAAACGATCGGTTCAATCGATATCCCCGATGGACGGATCAACTCATCCTGACAATGGCTGAAGATAAGGACGGGGAGTTATGGATCGGAACGAGCGCCGGAGTCTACAGGCTGAACCGGACAACACAGAGTGTCAGCTTCTTTTCCCCGGATAGCGTGTGGGGACACCCCGGCCAACGCAGCAGAGTCAGCGCTATCACGGTGGATAGCAGAAATAATATTTGGATTGCATCCCTCAATGGTCTGCATCTCTACCACAAAGAAACCAACAGCTTCAGCAATTATTATCATGATGAACGCGATCCTCACAGTATCAGCAGCAGTGACGTGCGCACCATTTTCGAAGACAAGGCCGGCCGAGTGTGGATCGGTACAGGAAGCGGGCTGGATGAATTCACAAACGCAAAGGAACATCCCCAACGCGCGGTCTTCGTGCATTATCGCAACGACCTCAGGGATCCTAACAGCATCTCCCACGGTGTGGTGCTTTCGATTTCTGAAAACGACAGTCATCATTTGCTCGTCGGCATTGAAAATGGCGGATTGGATCTCCTGAACCTCAGCACGTACAAACGAGGTGTCAACAACTTTATCCATTATCAGAACGATCCCCACAAATCCTCAAGTCTGAATAATAATTCCATTTACTCGCTCTGCAATGATGCGCAAGGCAGCCTCTGGATCGGCACATTCGGCAACGGCGTCAACATCATGAATCCGAGATCGGATAAATTCATTCATCATCACAGCGAGCCTGGCAATACGAACTCACTGAACAACAACCAGGTGAATGTGTTTCTGGAAGATCAGGACTATCTCTGGATCGGCACCGAAGGAGGTTTGAATCGATATAATAAACGGACCGACTCGTTCACGTATTTTGTTCATCGGCCATCGGATCCGAAGAGCATCGGATCCAATGCCGTATGGGCGTTGTGCAAGGACAGGCAAGGGAGTCTGTGGGTCGGGACATGGGGCGGCGGACTGAATCGATTCGATGAGAAAACGGAAACCTTTGAGCATTATTACACTGATCCCCGAAACGCCAATACAATCGGCAGTAACAATATCTTTTCTCTCATCGAAGACAGAAATGGCAACTTGTGGATCGGCACCATGGGCAATGGGTTGAATATGCTCGACAGGAAACGGAAAAATTTTACGCGGTATCATACCTTAAATTCGGGAATCTATACCAACTATGTGTCGTCCATCGTCGAGGCGCCTAATGGCGATTTATGGTTTTCAGACGAAGAAGCGCTCAGCCATTTTGATATGGCGACAAAAACAATCGACTATTATAAGCAGGATCTGAATGACAGCGCAAGTTTGAACAGCAATAAAGTGATGATCGTCTTTGAAGACAGCAAAGGACATCTCTGGGTGGGAACCGATGCCGGATTGAATTTATTTAATCGGGCTACGAAAAAATTTTCGTGCTATCAGATGAGAGACGGACTGCCGAACAATTCAATTAACAGCATCCTTGAAGATGCGCTTGGAAATCTTTGGGTAGGCACCAATAAGGGCTTGTCAAAATTCATCAATGGAATCAACTTGCCGGCGAAACCGCAGTTCAGAAATTATACGTATGAGGACGGCCTGCAAAGCAATGAATTCGGCAGACGCTCGTGTTTAAAAAGCGCCACCGGCTTACTCTACTTCGGCGGCTCGAATGGATACAACACATTCGATCCCAATACAATATTCGACAATACGTTCGTCCCGCCGATCGTCCTTACTGATTTTCGAATATTTAATAAGCCCGTGGCGATCGATGCCACAACGGAGCTCGTCCTTTCATACACGCAATCGGTTTTCTCATTCGATTTTGCCGCCCTGAATTATCTCTCTTCGGCAAAGAACGAATATGCGTATAAGATGGAGGGATTCGATAAGGAATGGAATTATGTCGGCACAAAACACTCTGCCACCTATACGAATTTAGATCCGGGTTCATACGTCTTCAGGGTCAAGGGATCCAACAATGACGGGGTATGGAACGATCAGGGCATTGCCCTGCCGATTGTGATCACGCCGCCGTTCTGGCTGACGCTCTGGTTCCGGCTTCTGATGCTGGTTGTTGTGGGCGGAATTGGATACTGGATCTATCAATGGCGCATGCAGGCACGGGACCTGGCGGCGCAAAAACGGATGGAAGCCGCCCTCACCAAAGAACGCAATCTTCTGCGAACGGTCATCGATAATCTGCCGGACGGTGTGTATATCAAGGATTTGAATTGTCGAAAAACACTCGCGAACCGTGTGGACGTTCGCAATATGGGCTGCACCTCGGAAGCCGAAGCCCTCGGGAAAGATGATTCGGAATTATTTCCCAGGGAAGTGGCCGAAGGCTTCATCGCCGATGACCGGCAGGTCATCCAAACCGGGACACCCGTGATCAACAGAGAAGAATATGTTCTTGATGCCGAAGGCCGCGTACATTTTTTACTGACCACAAAACTGCCATTTCGGGATGAGCATAATCAGATCGTCGGCCTCCTCGGCATCGGCCGCGATATTACCGAGCGCAAGCGCGCAGAAGAAGAGCGTGAAAAATTGATCATGGAACTGCAGGAGGCCCTCGCCGATATCAAGGTCCTGAGCGGCCTCGTGCCGATTTGTTCGAATTGCAAAGCGATTCGTGACGATAAGGGATTTTGGACACAACTCGAAGGATATATCCAGGCGCATTCGCATGCCAAATTCAGTCACGGCATTTGCCCCGATTGCATGCAGAAGCTGTATCCGAAGTATGCGCCCAGGAAATCTGAATGACCTCGGCGCGCAACGCATTATGGATACTTCGCTCTGACGGCATTCGTCATTGCGATTTGATTGACACACACATCTAACCGACAGTGAAGGATGATGCGACAATGAGATGCTCAACGTACACGCTGGTTGCCGCTCTTTCAATTCTTTTTTTCAATCACTCTGATGCGCAAGACCTCAGTGTATCGAATGAAGTCTTTCCTGACAGCTGTTGGACACAGCTTGAGAAACCGGATACGCTTGGATGGAATATTGAAAAGCTCATCGAACTGGAACAGTTTATCATTAATAGAACAAATATTACCGGGCTGATCATTATTAATCATGGAAAGATGTTATTTAGTTTCGGCGACATTCAAGAACTCTCGTACATCGCATCCTGCAGAAAGAGCGTGCTGTCAATTCTCTACGGACCGTATGTTGAAAGTGGAAAGATTAACCTTGAAGAAACATTAGGGGAATTGGGAATTGAAGATTATCAGAAATTATTGGAGATCGAGAAAAGAGCAACTGTAAGAGATTTGTTGATGGCAAGAAGTGGTGTCTTTCTTCCGAGCACAGAATCGGCCACAAACAGGAATTCTCCTCAACGGGGTTCAAAGGCCCCTGGGACGTTTTTTCTTTACAATAATTGGGACTTCAATGTCGCTGGTTCGATTTTTGAAATGAAATCAGGAAAAAATATCTATGATGCTTTTCAGGAAGAGCTCGCACAACCGCTCAAAATGGAAGATTGGGAGAGAAGCAAACAGAGGAAAGAAATATTTGGCGATTACTTATATTCAAAATTTCCAGAATATCATATGTGGTTATCCACGCGGGATATGGCAAGAATCGGGTATTTAATGCTTCGGCATGGAAAATGGAATGGTAGACAGCTGATTCCAAAATGGTGGACAGAAAAAATTACGGGTTTAGTCACCCCGGTTGCGGAAATGAGAAGGAATGATCCGGATCTGAAAAATAAAGCATGGTGGAAATGGGGATATGGCTATTTGTGGCGTGTGTGGGATACACATGAGAACATCGCACCTGAACTTGAAGGTGCATACACGGCAACCGGATCCTGGGGACAGTATATCACAGTCATCCCTTCGCTTGATGTGGTGATCGCTGTGAAGACCAAAAATGCGTATCAGAGATCAACACACTATGAACCCTATTTAAAGATGATCGACTTACTGCTAAGCGCTCGAAAAGATTATCCACGTGAGGTTGCTATTTTAAAATCACGAGGCACGAGAACTATTGCCGACGTGATCTCTGTCAGGAGATATGAAAGTAAATGTGATTATCTCAAATATAGTTTTGATTATCATGGACAGAAATATTACGGCTGGTCCTCTTCATCTGAAAATATTCCAGGGGGTAGTAAATATGAAATTACGTTTGATCCTGAGAATCCGGCTGTGAATATCATTGATTTGCGCAAAGAGATAAAAAAATAAGATCAGTGCAATATCGGAATGACTTTCGGTTCCTCGGCCAGTAATCCCGGCGCTTGTTTTTTTATGACGGCCACGGCGTTCTTGATCTGATGCAGCGTGCACGGCATTGTCACGACTGAAAAAACGGCGTTCTTTTTACTGTGCCGGTTGTGGCTCACCGTATCGATATTAATCTCCTGCTCGCCGATGGCGGAAGTGATCAAGCCCGTAATGCCCGGACGATCATCTGTGGAAAACGTAATATTGTACGGAAACTCGAAATGATCGGCATCGACGAGCTCTTGCGCCGTCGAGACAGGAATATTTTCAACCTCGGCCCGATATCGAGCGGCAAAGACAATATCGCCGACGATCGCGCTGGCGGTTTCCAGGCTTCCCGCGCCGGCGCCGATAAAATAGTGCGTGCCGGAATAGGCATTCCGGACTTCGACGCAATTGGTGGCGCCGTGCACCTTTGAAAGAAAATTGTCGTGATGCACCATCATCGGCATGACGGCGGCAAATATTTTTCCGTCGCTTTTTTTAGCGTGACAAATCAATTTGATCGAACAATCCATCTCGTTCGCAAAATCGATATCTTCCTTCGCAATGTGCTGAATACCCGTCTTCAGCAGATCGCCGTGTCGCACATCCGCGCCGAAGGCGAGCTTCATCAGGATGAGCAGCTTATGTGCCGCATCTCCGCCGCTGATATCGAGCGTCGGATCAGCTTCGGCATATCCCGCCTCCTGCGCCAGCGACAGCGCGGTGTGAAAATCAAGTCCGTCGTGTTCCATGCGCGAGAGAATATAATTGCTCGTGCCGTTCATGATGCCTGAAATCTCACGCACCTCGTCTCCCGTGAAACATTCCCGTATCGCCTTAATAATCGGAATGGCGCCGCAGACGCTCGCCTCGTAGCCGAGTGTGACGTTGTTTTCTTTTGCCGCCGCAAAAATGCGGTCTCCTTTTTCCGCCAACATCGCTTTATTGGCAGTCACCAGATGTTTCTTCGCGCCAAGCGCGCCGAGCATCACCGAAAGCAGGTATTCGCTTGTTCCGCCGATCGTTTCGACCACAAGATCGATCCCGTCATCGTTGATCACTTCCGCAATGTAGCTGGATGCTTCTTCCCTGGTGAGATCTTTTCCGCCGCCGCAAAAAAGCGACAACGGCAGATCATACTTCTGAGCGCTTTTTGCGGGAAAGAGATCGACAATTTTTTTCAATTCAATTGAATGTGAAGATCGATCGGCAAGCATCGTCTTCCTGTCCAGCAATATTTTGGCAACGCCGCTTCCGACGGTGCCGCAGCCGAGAATCGCAACGGTAAAATTTTTCATATCCGGGGTCAATGACTAAAGTGAGAAGGTTGGTCCGTATTGAAAGGTACTCAGAAATCCGGACATATTCACGCAGGAAGAAGAAAGAATGTGACGGAGGCGCAAATAAGAGAGCAATAAAACAAGGTATCCCGTTGCGTACGATCAGTGTCTCTGCCGGCGTGCGTTGGCCGCACCGCGGTTCACCTGCGGCAGATTCACCCCGTGAATCACCGCATAGAGCCGTATGACAAAGATGAGCGCCACCGAAACATACATCGAAAGACTTTCACTCGCCGCCATCCGCATATAATAGAACAGCACACAGCCGAGCAATGACGCTAAGGCATAAATCTCTTTCCGCAGCACAAGCGGCGTTCGTCCGGCCATCATATCGCGCAGAATCCCGCCGCCGATGCCGGTGAGCACGCCGACGAATACCGCAAGGAACATATTGTCGCTGGTTTTCGTCAGCGCAATTTCAACCCCCACAATGGAGAAGATACTCAATCCCATCGCGTCAAAAATCAATACGATTTTCCGCAGCAGCTTCTGCTGTTGTTCCTTCAGCTCAAGATGCTCGAAATGGTTGACCAGAATCACAAGCATCGCCATGACCACGGCGGTCAGGCAGTAGACGGGATCGCGAAACATATGCGGCGGCGTGATCCCGAGGATGATATCCCTGAGCATCCCGCCGCCGACAGCGGTAATAAGCGCCAACACGACAATGCCGAAATAGTCGAGTCTTCGCTGGATGGCGACAAATGCGCCGGACAATGCGAAGGCCACCGCACCGATGATTTCAAAAATAAAAATTACGTCCAAATGACTTCCCTGTTTCTGTATTGGATGACGACCGATGGTGTCGCTTCTCTCTGCAACGTTTATCCAATCTTGATTTTAAAACTGCACCTCTCCGAGCCATACAACACGGATTCAATGATCGATGCGTCTGCTTCTTTGCCGGATATCTTGGACCAGACTGCCTTTTGATACCCGATTGAACAATGACAGAAGTCTTTCGAAATTTGCGACTTGTCAACAAACGGGCACCCGCACTTGCCGGTCTTCTTGCCAAAGAGCTTGATCGTCCCGCTCGCTTTGTCGTACTCCACCGTCTCTATCCAGGTGCGTTTCAACTGTTCCAGCATGCCATCGATGTTTCCAACATAGCCTGCCAATTCAGTATTGGTTTCCTCTCCGCACGCGCGTCCGACCGCCTCAATGATCTTTTGTTTTTCCGCTTCAGTTACATTGGAGTTGATTGCATCAATAAGTTTTGCGAATCTCCTCTGCATGAATCCGATTCTCCAATCTTCTTTTTTCGCCTCGTTATCAGATGCGAGGACGTCCGAAGAAAGTAACGGCATTCCAACACAGGTGCATAATCCGATTTTGCAGGCGGAGTGAATGAACTCATTTCTTTTCATTGTCGCTTCTCCTCTATAGAAGTGTGTGCTGACCCCCAAAAAACAATACGTGTAAGCATAGCGATTTATGCCGCTAAATGCAAGAAGGTTGATTTTGCAGGGATATTCCGATACATTTTATGTGCTGTCGCATCAACAGCGGTACGAGTGTGTAAAACACTTCGATGGCTCTCCCCTTTTTTCATCTCACTCAAGCACAAGGATATGGTTTGAATTCTTCAATATGGAATGGAAAATTTCCAGCCTGGTTTGTCGTTGCAATGGCAATGTGGTTTTTTATTTTTTCACTGGAGGGATGTACCACTACCGGTCAGATTTCTCAACCATCGACACAGGCACCGCCTGTTCCCAGTCGTCAATTTTACTCCCTTCCAAGTAAATCAGTTTTCCGGTCGATAGAAAAAGTGGCATATAACCGCGGGTACATCGTGACGATGCGCGACGAAGCAGCCGGAGCACTCACTGCCGAACAGTATACGACCACCCCTGTTGAGGAAGATCGCAACGAAGTGAAGCCAACTGGTCCCTCTGCCGGAGATGTGATCATCACAATTCTGGGAATCATCTGTCTTGTGGGCATCATTGTGGTGATCGCCAGGATCTTGTCATCGTCAAATACTTCTTCGAATAATACAGAATATCATCATGACAATGCTCGCGAGGAATACTACGACTCCCGCGAAGAGCAGCATACGGTCGGTTACCGGTATGTGATGAATTTCAGAACGACTGCGCTGACGGACACGACATCGCAAGTGGATGTGACGATATCGAAAGTCGTCATCGAAAACGGGACTCCCACTTCTTCCGCCCCCATCAACAGCAGCGCGTTACGAAAAGGTTTCTTTGAGGCATTGGAAAATGAATTGGCGTTTGTTCAATAATTCCGGGACAGGTAAGCTTGCGGGGATCTGTTTGGTCCCTGCAAGCCTGTCATGAGGTTGCTCTTTCTCCAGCTCTGCAGTCTTGTCACTGCAGAGCTATGCTGTAAACCCGTTAATGGATTCCTGAAGACGTATCGGGCTGCTGAGTCTTCTCGGGTACCCATATGCGGACGCCTGAAGTATCCCTATTGAAGCGGCCGCGTCCCATGCCTGTGTCCTGAGGATAGAGTCCGCGTGTCGAATCCATCGGCAGGCGTCTGATTGTTGTGTCCTGTCGCATGCCCCGCATCGTCGAGGTGTCTGATGGCAACAGACGCCTGATCGAGTCCTGGCGGGGATACTGCGCAGTGGAACTGTTCCAGAGAACGAATATCGCCGTTGCGGAGATGAATATCATGCTGATTTTTCGTATCATCACAGTGTACTCCTTTCTTGATATCGACTTCATGATCGGTACTTATAAAGATGCAACTCTGTTGGGGGACTTGCGATAGATCAGAGGGATGAAAAGGTAGTTACATCTCATCCCGACCACCAATCTGAGATTGCACATTGACTATTTTCATTGTCGGAGGCTCACATGAATGACACCCATTCGGGATTATCCCGGAGAGAGTTTCTCAAGATTAACGGTACGATTGCAATCGGAGCTGCACTGATCACTCCCGGCATCGGACAGCTTCTGGCTGATACTCCGGTCAGCAAGCAATCGGCATTTTCATTGTTTCAGGAGATATCCGGACTCGACAAAGCGACAATTGACCGGTTGATCTCGATCGCCGTCTCGAAAGGCGGAGAGTATGCCGATATTTTCGCCGATTATTCGGTCAACAACAGTATCCGGCTTGAAGACAGAATTATTAAAAGCGCCTCAAAGAGCATTGCCGCCGGAGTCGGCATCAGGGTCCTGAAGGGAGACCAGACCGGATACGCTTATTCCGAAGATCTGAACTTTGAAAGC
>DATGXR010000506.1:0-4698 GCA_035298825.1 Bacteroidota bacterium | reverse complement strand
GTGCTGTTTACGAGTCCCGGACTGCACCTGATCGGCGCAATGAAGATCGCCAACGGAAGCGTTCCCGCGCATTCGCTCGTGCGCATGATCTCATCGCTGCGCTTCGTTCTTTCAGTGTGCTTCTGCGTTGCCGCAGCTGTGATACATTTTCTTCATCCCGCCTCGGACCTTGCCTTCGCGGCATTCATTTTCTCGCTCACGCTCATTCCAATGTCCGTTCAGTTAGAATGGTTTTTTCAGGGACGGGAAACACTTACCGTCATGGGCATGGGAAGGATCATCGCCGAAGCGGTGTTCACGGGGGCAGTGATCTTCGCGATGACGCCGTCGAATTTTGCGATGCTCGTTCCGCTTTCATACGGCGCCGGTATCGCACTGCAGTCGCTTTTTTTATTCGGAATGTATAAGCTCCACACCCGCTTCGAAGTCGGTCCGCCTTCCAAGACATCGGACCGCAGCGATGCAATCGCATCGGGTGCTGCGCGCATCAGTTGGCGCATGCTGCTGATCCAGTCGCTCCCCGTCGGCGCCGCCGTCATCGCGGCCCAGGCGCTGTTGAATTTCCCTAACATCGCACTCGGATTTTTCTCGACACCACAGGACATCGCGCACTTTACGGCCGCCGCAAAACTCGTTTTCTTTGTGCTCGCGATCGACCGCGTGATGTATTCGATCTTCTTTCCGTTCATCGCGCGCGTGCATGCGGCCGATCCCCAGTCGCTTCCTGAACATCTCACACGCGTCGCCAAATATATTTTTCTCAGTTGCGTGCCCATCTGCATCGGTGGATCGGTGCTCGCCCCGCAGATCCTCACGCTTGTCTACGGCGCCCCGTACGCTTCCGCGGCGCTGCTGCTCCAGATTCAGCTGTGGTATTTTTTCTTCACCATTCTCAACAGCCTGTTTTCATATCCGCTCATCGTGCTGGGACACGAGCGTTATTACGGATCGATGACCACGCTGATAGCCGTCTCAACGATCGGGCTCATGTTCCCGCTCGCCTATCTGTTCGCCTCGCGGGGCGCATCGGCCGGACTCGTCATCGGCGAGATCGGACTTGTCGTGATGATGGCATGGAAAGCCCGCGGAGTCTTCCCCGTGCGGGCATATGCGGCAATCTTCAAACCGCTGGTGGCGTCGCTTGTGATGGGATGTTTTCTCATGATCTTTTCGTATATTTCCCTGTTTGTGGTGATTCCGGCCGGGGCGCTCGTGTATGCCGGCGCGGCATACACGATGAAAGCATTCGACAGCCGGGATATACTCTTTGTGAAGGAACAGTTTGTGTGAATCTGACGATCGGATTATTCAGACATGATGTATGCTGGGAGCAGCTGCTCACGCAGATCGGCGTGTCATGGAGCGTCGTCGGCGAGCCATCGACGTTTATTCCCGGATCGTACAGCGCGATGATCGTCAACGCCGAACCCGATGCCAGTTCAATCGAACAGCTTCGTGTGTACATGCGCGACGGAGGGGCGCTCTTGGGCGATTTCGGCCGTCTCCGGTCCGTGCTCGGGCTGCAAACTTCGCACAGCCGATATTCATACATCTCTCCGCAGCGGTTCGGAAAATTTTCCCCGTCTTCCCTGCTCGATATCGACAGCACGGGACGGCTTCTTACGGGCAGCTCACACCTGGCAGCATCGGGCCAGATGACCGCATTCGGTCCCGAAACACAAGGCGCCTTTCCCGATCCTGACGTCATCCAAATATTTTCTGCAGGGAACGGCATCGCGATATCGTTACCATTCGATTGCTCCGCGTTGTTCCGGTCGTCCGAATTCAGACGAAAAAATTTTTACGCGCCGACCGACCGACTTCCATCCGAATACGTGTCGACAGTGTCGAAGGGTCCGTTGCGCGAAATCGTCACAAACGTCCTCGAATATCTTCATCACGCGCGGCGGCTTCCCTTCGTGCACACCTGGTACTATCCCGACGGCAAACCCTCCGTCTTCACATTCCGTGTCGATACGGATCAGGGAAATCAAACGGAACTTGCCGAGTTGCACGAGCTCTGTACACGCCACGGTGTGAAAGGCACATGGTTCGCCGATGTGAAGAGCCATGAATCATGGCTCGATTTTTTCTCGACATTCCGGACCCAGGAAATCGGTCTTCACTGCTACGAGCATCGAACCGATGAGGCAGTCGCCGATGTGCGCGCAAATTTTTCGAAAGGGGTTGAGCTGTTGCGCCGTGCAGGATTCGATATTCACGGCGCTTCGGCGCCCACAGGCAAATGGAATATGGCTGTCGACACGGTCTACCGCGAACTCGGCATTGCATATTCATCCGAATTCTGTCTCTCGTACGACGACCTTCCTTTTTATCCCGTTGTGGGACCCGTAACCGGCCATTTGAACGGGCCGGTAACAGGCCAGACAATGGCCGAAGATCTTTCGCCGGTGATGCAGCTGCCGATTCATCCGGTATGCGTCGGCAGTATGAGACGTTCGGCATTCACATCCGAACAGATGCGCGCATACTTTCGCACGTGGATCGACAATCGGCTTCGCTCGCGCGAACCCGTCTGTCTGTACCATCATCCAACGCATCACCACTGGGAAGTCTTCGATGACGTGTTTTCAACAATCGCGCAATCCGGAATTCCTTCGATGACGTACGGCGAGTACGCCTCGTGGTGGAAGACACGTTCAGCGTCAATGCTCCGATGCACATTCGAAAACGGCATGCTTAGGCCAGTCGGCGTTGTGACAGAATCAAGCTCTTCACAAAAGACATCTGATGCAACGAACGCCGCCGTACATGCGACGAACGCGGGTACTGCAGTATACGCCGGGATCGGTACTTCGTCGATAGCCGATACACGCGTGCAGCACCGCATCTCGTTCGCCGGCGGCGAAGAAATCATCCTGCCGATCGCGGGCGAGATCGATACGAATACCGTGCGACGGTCGCGCACGCCGGAGCGCGTCGTGCTGCCGTCCGACATCGGGCGCGCACGAACATTCGATCCGAGGCATGCGGTATTCAATATTCTGGACCATTGGTATAAACTGAGATCATAAATGAACGTCACACTCGCCTGTTACCAGGCTGTTTCAATACTTCACGGCGGACCCCGTGTGCAGATCCTGCAGACGAAAGCGGAGCTCGAAAAGCTCGGCGTCGGGGTCTCGCTCTTCCAGCCATGGGAACCGTTTGATCCGAAGAACACGGATGTGTTTCATCTATTTTCGTCAAACCTCGGCACGTTCCATCTTGCACGTGTGATCAACGATCTGCATCTGCCCATCGTCTCTTCATCGATCTTCTACACACGCCGCTCACCCGCACTCATACGGATGACGCTCGCCGCGAACGACGCGCTGAAGAGTCTCCGTACGGGTATCTGGACCGATTATTATTTTACGCGCCAGATCAGCGCATGGTCGCGAGCCGTGTTGCCGAACACGCATGACGAAGGACGATTGCTCGAGGAAGGCATCGGCGTGCCGAAACAGAAGATCACTGTCGTGCCGAACGGCGTCGAGCCCCGGTTCGAATTCGGCGATCCTTCACTGTTCAAAAAAAAATACGGACTCGAAAAATTCATTCTGAATGTGGGACATATCGGTCCCGAGCGCAAGAATGTGCTCAACCTCATACGCGCGCTCAAAACGATCGATTATCCCGCAGTGATCATTGGGCGGATCACTCCCGGCAGATATGGCGAACAGTGCATTGCTGAGGCGAAGACGAACAAAAATATTCTCATCATCGACGGACTTCAAAACGGATCGGAGATGCTCGCCTCGGCCTATGCGGCGGCGGATGTGTTCGCTCTTCCCTCAACGTTTGAAACGCCGGGCATTGCGGCCCTCGAAGCCGCCCTTGCAGGCGCGAAGATCGTCATTACACCCATCGGCGGCACAAAGGATTATTTCGGATCGCTGGCCGACTATGTCGATCCGTATTCGCCTGAGTCGATTCGGGACGGAATCATCCGCGCGCTGAATGCGCACAACGACGGCTCGCTCAAGCAGCACATCAAAAAGGAATTTCTGTGGAGCCGCGTGGCCGAAAAAACACTTGCCGTGTATAAAACAATCGCATCATCATGAACATACTATTCATCAGCTCGATACAAATGTGGGGCGGCGGCGAAGTATTCCTGCTGGACCTGATGGGCGGACTGAGGCAACGAGGACACGCTGTCTCCCTCTTGTGCCGTCCGGACACTGAGCTTTCGGTGCGCGCATCGGCAAAGAATTTCGATGTGACGACAATGCGCATCGGCGGAGATTTCGATCCCGTCGTGATCTGGAAAACCCGTTCGCTCATGAAACGCAAAAAAATCGACGCGATCTGCACGAACATGGATAAGGATCTCCGATTCGGCGGCATTGCCGCAAAGCTCGCCGGCGTGCGGGGCATCGTGCCGAGCCGCGAGATCGATTATCCCCTGAAGAACTCGCTTCGTTATAAATTCGCTTATAACACGCTCGCCTCGCTGCTTGTCGTGAATTCGATCGCCACACAAAAAACCGTGCTGCAGAGCGCCCCATGGCTCGACGCTTCTCGCACGCGCATCATCTATAAGGGCATCGATCTCGCGCCGTTCGATACGCTGCCCTCATCGTCCCTGCACGAGGAACTGAATCTCCCGGTGACGACGCGGTTTATGACATTTTTCGGCCAGCTCGACGAGCGCAAAGGCATTCGCTATCTGCTCGATGCATGGAAGAAGAT
>DATGXR010000505.1:0-11885 GCA_035298825.1 Bacteroidota bacterium | reverse complement strand
TCAGATCGATGATGTGGCTCGGCCGCACTGAAATGTATCTGATCGCGCCCGTCAATGCGATCCCTGAACAGTCAAAAAAGGATATCCAACGACAGACGATCGATGCCGCGCTGATTGCCGAGGCCGCAACGGGTGCCGATGTCTATGCAAGTCTTTCGGAGATCGATGAGATCATAAAATTTTTTGTGGGCGAATCGGATAATGTCACGCTGCCGAACATCCAAACGCTTCTGCAAAGCACCGGCACGACGAATGCCGCAGCGCTGCTCGATACGGCGCGCCTGACAGTTTTCCAGGATACGCTCGTGCAAAAGTCGTTCGCCTTTCAGCGCATCCTCTCGCAGATCATCCTGTCCGATCCCTCGAGTCCGGACGACATCCGGCCGGCGTCCTCATTTCTTCTGCTGGGCCAGCGCTTCGTGATCGATTCATATATCACGGGCAGCGTCGTGTACGACAAGATCAAATTCAACAATAAAAAAATCTGGCGTCCGCTTCCTTCTAGTCTCGATGTGCTCTACTCGCTTGGCAACAACGCCGCGGCGCAGCTGCTTGCACCCGAACTCGCCACGTATCACTACGGATCGAACCTGGCATCGCTCCGCTATCTTGTCGACGCCTATGAACCGGAATTCTGGAACAGCACGCTCTATAATAACTGGCTCACGTCGATACGCGCGTTGAATCCGCCTGACAACCGAACGTCGCTTCCGCGTTTCATGCAAACAGCAGCATGGTGGCAGGAGAAAATGACGACACAGTTGGCTTCGTGGGCGCAGCTCCGGCATGATAATCTGCTCTATGCGAAGCAATCGTATACCGGAGGCGTCAGCTGTTCGTATCCCGAAAGCTACGTCGAACCCATTCCGGCATTTTATCACGCTGTCAAGAATCTGGCATCGATCGCCGAAGAAAAATTTAAAACCGGACCGCTTGCAACAATCGGCATGCAGTGGTACTGGGCGAGTCTGAAGGCGTATGCCGACACGCTCGGCACGATCGCGCAGAAGGAAGTATCGAATGCAGTGTTAACAGAAACCGAGCGCGATTTTCTCCATCACATGTTGTATCTGCGCGGCTTCTGCGGTCTGGAATATGTCGGCTGGTATTTCCGCATGTTTTTTACCGCCGAAGAGGGTTTCCTGAAGGAAGACCGCGTCGTGGCTGATGTCCATACCTGTCCCACCGATGAATTCGGCAACCCGGTCGGCTGGGTTCTGCATGCGGGAACGGGTCCCGTGAATCTTGCCGTGATCACAACAGAACTTCCCGGCAAGGGGTCTGTGTCGTTCATCGGTCCGGTGCTGAGTTATTATGAACACGTCAGCACGAATTTCAAGCGCCTGACTGATGAGGAATGGAAGACGGCATACCTGAGCGCGCCTTCGTTCAGACCCGATTTCGTGAATCTCTATCTTGCCGATTCACTCGGCAACAGACGCCCGAGCGGTCCGTCGCTGCTCACTGGCGTGATCGATGAGAGGGGAAGCGGCGCAGTGCCGTCAACGATCCAGTTGGGACAAAATTATCCCAATCCATTTAACGGCACGACGATCATCACATTCTCCATTCCCCGGACGTTGTCGAACTCTCATGTCGGATTGACGATCTACGACGTGCAAGGCCGCAAGGTTCGCACTCTGCTTGCACAGGAGATGCCGGGCGGTAATTACTCTGTCAGGTGGGACGGGAAGAGCGATCGGGGCACAACCGCTGCGAGCGGCGTGTATTTCTATCATCTTTTGGTCGGAGATTCGCGCCGCATCGGTAAGATGAATTACATAAAATGACATTCATTATGAGCCAGACAAAAAAATTACATTCGCTTTCCGATCTTGCGCAGCTCCTGCCTGAATCGATGAAGAACCGGGCGCCTGAACATTCGAAAAAATCCGGACACGACGGGAAAGGAAAGACCGTGCGCGTCATTCTCGACACGAAGGGAAGAAACGGTAAGAGCGTAACGCTCATCGAGGGGTTGCAGCACAATCCCGATACAATGGAAGAGATCGGCCGCATCCTGAAGCAACACTGCGGCGCAGGCGGAACAGTCAAGGGCGGAACGATCGAGATCCAGGGAGATCAGCGTGTCCGCGCTGCCGAAAAACTGAAGCAGATGAATTACATCGTGAAATGAGCCGTTTCCTTGCTTCTGGAAAGTTATTTCAGTATTATTTTTTTATTGAAAATTTTTCACATCATCGCAGCTGATATACATGGATTTGCCCACTGGACCGACATCCTCACGCAAAAAAGACCATGTTGACCTCACGATCAACAGGGATGTCGCATTCCGGCAGAAATCGACCGGTTTCGAAAAGTGGGAATTCGTCCATAATGCGCTGCCCGAGATCGATTTCAAGGATATTTCAACAAGCGCAGTATTTGCAGGCCGCGCGCTTTCATTTCCCTTCATGGTCTCGTGCATGACGGGCGGCTATCCCGATGCCGAACGCATCAATCGCGAATTTGCTGAAGTCTGCGAGGACGCACGCATCGCCATGGGCGTCGGGAGCCAGCGTCAGGCCATCGAGAACACTGCGTATCATTCGTCATTCAGCATCGTCCGCACGGCGGCGCCTTCAATCCCTATCGTGGGCAATATCGGCGCTTCGGAAGTGGCGCGCATGACAGACGCCTCAACGATCCAGCGCCTGGCATCGCTCATCGGCGCCGATGCGTTCGCCATCCACTTGAATCCGCTGCAGGAATTTTTGCAGCCCGAGGGCTCAACGAATTTCAGCGGTGTGCTTCGCGGCATTGAGATGCTTGTGCGCCGACTTGAAATTCCGCTGATCGTCAAGGAGATCGGCGCGGGCATCTCGGTCGACGTCGCCCGCAGACTGCTCGATGCAGGTGTGACGATCATCGACGTTGCCGGAGCAGGTGGGACAAGCTGGGCAGGAGTTGAAATTCTGCGCAGCGCAGCAGGATCGAATGCGCCTGAACATGTTCAGCATCCAGTCGACGACTATAACGATGTGTTTTGGGATTGGGGCATCCCGACGGCGGATGCGATCGAGGATCTCGCTCGATTGAAAAAGTCATCCCCGATGCTGCGATTGATCGCATCGGGCGGCATTTCGAACGGACTTGAATGCGCGAAGGCGCTCGCACTCGGCGCAGATATGACCGCGTCGGCTCGTCCTATGCTCAAGCAGTTGATGAACGAAGGGCAGCAGGGATTGCAGAAGATGATCGAAGGCTGGATCAGGCAGTGCAAAGGGGCAATGTTTCTCACAGGCGCATCGACGATTACGGCCCTGCAGAATGTTGCGATGAACCATATCAGTCGATAGAGAACACACAGACATGACACCGTTACAGAAAAAATATCTTCGCTATAAAACGCTCGTCGACCGCCGGCTTTCATCGCTCATCAGCAGGAAGGATCCTCTCTCGCTGTACGGACCGGCGCAGTACGTGCTCGATGCGGGCGGCAAACGCATTCGTCCGTTGCTTGTTATGCTCGCGTGCGAGGCCGTGGGCGGCACGGCAAAACAGGCATTGAACGCCGCCGTCGCAATCGAAGTGCTCCATAACTTCACACTCGTGCACGACGACATCATGGATAACGCCGATGCACGCCGGGGCAGACCCACGGTGCACAAGAAATGGGATTCGAACGTCGCCATCCTGACAGGCGACGCGCTTGTGGCCGAGGCGTATCGCGTGCTGCTGAAAACCAAGACTCAGGCGATCGCACACGTGGCCGATCTTTTCACCGAAGGTGTGATCGAAGTGTGCGAAGGCCAGGCGTACGACAAAGTGTTCGAATCGCGGCGCGATGTGACGCTCGACGAGTATATGCTCATGATCGCCAAGAAGACCGGCAAGCTCGTCGCCATCTCATCCGAAATCGGCGCCGTGATCGGCGGCGGCACGGCGCGAGACGTGCGCATCCTGCGACAGTACGGCGAGCTCATCGGGCGCGCCTTCCAGATACAGGATGACCTGCTCGATGTCGTGGCCGATGAGAAGACGTTCGGCAAGAAGATCGGCGGCGATATCGTCGAAGGAAAAAAGACATTCCTCCTGCTCAACGCGTTGGAGCACTCACGCGGCCGCGACAAGGGTGTGCTGCAGTCGGTGATCGCAAAATCGGGAACCGATTGCGCCAACATTCAGCTTGTGCGCGAGATCTATGAACGCACCGGCGCACTCGAGATCGCGAAGAAAGCGATCGAGCGCGACATCCAAAAAGCCACGGGACTCCTGGCCGGACTTTCAGACACGCCTGCGCGCGCAATGCTCTATTGGCTGTCCGATATGCTTCTGAACAGACATTTTTAAAAATATCGGCACGAACCACGGATACGTTATCGCATGATTGAACGAGAAGTAACGATCAGAAACAAGGCCGGACTCCATACGCGTCCCGCCGCCTCTGTCGTCAAGATGGCGGCCAAATTCAAATCGGAGTTCTTTATTTTGAAAGACGGATTTGAGATCAACGGCAAGAGCATCATCGGCGTCATGACGCTTGCAGCCGAACAGGGATCGCACCTGGTGCTGCGATTCGAAGGGGAAGACGAGGAACAGGCTGCCGAATCGATGGTCGGATTGTTCGACAGAGGATTTGACGAAGTATAATTGAACTATGACTACTTGTATGAATGCCCACGAAGAAATAGTACTTCACGGAATCGCCGCAGCTCCCGGCATCGTCATGGGACCGGCGTACGTGTTTGAAAAACATGTTCCACGCATCGAGGAAAAAACCATCGCGCTCGAGGACCTTGGGCGCGAAATCGATCGGCTGAAGGCCGCCGTCGCCCGTTCCGAGAAGGAACTCCAAAAAATCCTCTCGCTCGCCCAGCAGAAGATGGGTGACAACAAGGCGAAGGTGTTCGAAGCGCAGATCATGATCCTGAACGATCCGATCCTCTTCGACAGCATCTGCGAACGGATCGAAGCTGAACGGAAGAATGCCGAGTTCATCCTCCATGGCGAGATCGCCAAGTATCAGCAGATGATGCTCGCGTCTCAGGACGAATACATGCGGGAGCGTGTGCACGATGTGGAGGATGTGAAGAACCGTGTGATACGAAACATTCAGCACGAAAAGATCTTCTCGCGGTTCGACGACCATTCGATTGTCGTGGCTCAGATTCTGACCCCGGCCGATACGATTCTCTTTAGTCGCAACGAGGTCCTGGGCTATGCGACCGATTCGGGAGGCAATACATCGCATGCGGCGCTCTTCGCGCGCGCGCTGAAGATTCCCTCCGTGGTCGGATTGAAGACCGTGACCACGAGCGTGAAATCGGGCGATTTCATCATTGTCGACGGCTATAACGGCGAAGTGATCATCAATCCGTCTGAAAAGACAAAGAAGCAGGTGCGCGAGCGGATTCAAAAGTTCGCGTCGTTCGAAGAAAAACTGAATTCGTTGAAGACACTGCCCGCCACGACAATTGACGGCCGGCATATCATGCTCACATCGAATATCGAATTTCCTGAAGAGATCGATTACGTCAACGCGCAGGGCTCCGAAGGCATCGGTCTCTACAGGACCGAGGGCGTGCTCATGGGACGCGATTCGTTCCCGACGGAGGAAGAACAGTACGAACAGTACCGCTCGGTGGCCGACAAGGCATTCCCGCATTCGGTCATCATGCGCACGTTCGATATCGGCGGCGACAAGGTGATGAGCCAGGAGCACGTCGAGGAGAATCCGTTCCTCGGCTGGCGCGGCATTCGTCTCTCGCTCGACCGGCCGGAGATCTTCATTCCGCAGATCAACGCCTTGCTCAGGGCAAGCGCGCGCGGCAATGTGCGCATCATGCTTCCCATGGTTTCGAGCGTGAAGGAAATTAGACGGGCGAAAAAATTCATCGAACAGTCGAAGGATCTGCTGCGCCGCAAGAACATTCCGTTCGACGAGTCGATCAAGCTCGGCGTGATGATCGAAGTGCCGTCGGCGGCGGTGCTTGCCGGTGCAATGGCGCAGGAAGTGGATTTCCTTTCGATCGGCACGAACGATTTGATCCAGTATCTGCTCGCCGTCGACCGCGACAATGAAGTGGTCTCGTCGCTCTATCAGGAATTCCATCCGGCCGTGCTGCGCACGATCCATCATATTATCAGCGAGGCGAAGAAGTACAACAAGCCCGTTGGCATGTGCGGCGAAATGGCAGGCGATCCGATGGCGACGCTGCTGCTGCTCGGCCTCGGACTCGATGCGTTCAGCGTCGTACCGACGGTCCTGCCGGAAATCAAGAAGATCATCCGTGCCGTCAGCGTGACAGAGGCAAAGGAAATTGCGGACCGGGCTCTTGCAATGGAGGCTGAGGAGGATATCAAGGAGTTCTTGCGCATCAACCTTGCGGCGATCGCTCCCGACATCCCGCTTCCGGAAGAATAACGGGCATCAAATAGCACCCTCCGCTTGTTATACGTATATATAACATTTATTCACCGCTCATATCGTGAAGAGCATCTTTATCGCGGATGTGAAGGTGAAATGGAGCGCCGCGGTATGATGATGAGGATTCGACTTCTCCTGTCCCTTTGCGTGCTGCTGTTGGCCAACGTGCATGCACAGGCTCAGTTCTATTATTTCGGTCAGAACAAGGTGCAATACACCACATTCGAATGGCACGTCCTCAAGACGGAGCATTTCGATGTGTATTACTATCCCGAGATGAAGGACCTCGCCGAGCAGGGCGCGTACTTCGCCGAAGAAAGCTACCGCCTGCTCGAAGGCAAATTCAATCATACCGTTCGCGAAAAAATTCCGCTCATTTTCTACAGCACGCATCTCCATTTTCAGCAAACCAACACTTCTCCCGGTTTCATCCCCGAAGGCGTGGGAGGATTCTTCGAATTCATGAAGGGCCGCGTCGTCATTCCGGCGGACGGCTCGCTCGGCCGCTTCCGGCATGTGATCCGGCATGAGCTCGTGCATGTCTTTATGACAAGCAAGGTCGCCCGCGTGCTGGCCGACCACCGCGTGACATCCGATCGCATGCCTCCCTTATGGTTCACCGAAGGTCTCGCCGAATACTGGTCGACCGTGCCCGATGATCAGGCCGAAATGGTCATGCGCGATGCGGTGCTCAACAATTATATCGTTCCGCTGACCGATATGGAGCAGATCTACGGCACGTTCGTGATGTACAAGGAAGGTCAGAACGTGCTCGGATTTATCGCCGACCGGTACGGCGAAGACAAGATCCTGCTCATGATGGAAAACGTCTGGAGGAGCACCTCGTTCAGTGATGTCATGAAATTCGCCGTCGGCAAATCGTACAAGGAAATCGACGAAGAATGGATCTACACGCTCAAGAAAAAATATTATCCTCTCTTGTCGACGAGCGACTTTGCCGGACAGACGTCGACCGTCATACTCAAGAACGGATTCAACACGAAGCCGTTTTATTTCAGACGCAACGGCAAGGGCGAGATTTATTTCATCGGCAATTACATGGGCTACACGTCAGTCTACCGCGTCGATGCGCCGACGAATGGAGAATCCCCGAACGATCTCGAGCCGCATGTCGTGGTTGAAGGGGAGCGCTCGAACGAATTTGAGGCGTTCCATCTTTTCCAAAGCAGACTCTCGATCAACCGCAACGGCATACTGGCCTTCGTCACCAAAAGCGGGGAGAACGACGTGATCCATCTCTTCGACGTCAACAGCGAGAGCCGCGTGCGCACGCTGCAATTCGATTCTCTCATCGTGATGGCTTCGCCGTCCTGGTCGCCCGACGGCACGAAGCTCGTGTTTTCGTCGATCAGCAAATCGGGCCGTATGGATCTCTATCAGGTGGACGACGACGGTGACAATCTCAAGCGCCTCACCGACGACGTCTACGACGACCGCGATCCGGTCTGGTCGCCCGACGGATCATCGATCATCTTCAGCTCCGACCGCAACGAACTCGGACTTGAACAAACGTACGATCTCTATCGATACGATTGCGCGCAGGGGACGGTGAGCGCCATTACCTCGGGCAAGTATAACTTCTACTCGCCGTCGTTTTCTCCGGACGGGAAATTCATCACGTTCACATCGAATCTTGACGGCGCACAGAATATCTGGGCCGTGCGCACCGCCGAAATCGGAGCGTCGTCCATGCTCCCGGCGATCAGAAAGGTCACGCGCTTCTCGAATGCGGTGTTCGATCCGTGCTGGAGCGACAGCAACACGATCATCTTTGCAGGATTCGAGAACTACAGTTTCAGGCTGCAAATGATCGACAGCGCCGTTCAACGCATCGATTCGTCGGACGTGGTCTATCGCTTCACTCCTCCGTCTGTTGCCGGCGCCTTCATTCCGCATACGGTCGACGGCGACACATCGGTCGTCTCGCTCCCGTATCGGGGCGAATATTCACTCGACATCGCACAGAGCGAGGTGTCGACAGATCCCGTCTTCGGCACCGCCGGCGGCGCAGTCGTGGCCGTGAGCGATCTGCTGGGGAACGATCAGTATTATTTTCTGGTCTACAACAATGCTGAAGTCTCAAGCGAATTTCTCGAAAGCTTCAATATCGCCGTCTCTCGCATCTCGCTCGGCAGCCGGACGAATTATGCAACGGGCATTTTCCATTTTTCAGGCCGGCGCTACGACCTGATGGATCCCGATGAATACTATTATGAACGATCATTCGGCGGCTATCTTGCGCTGAGTTATCCGATCTCGCGCTTCAACCGCATCGATGGAAGCATCAGCATGAGCAACAGCGACAAAGAGGTCTATGTGTTCCTCAAGCCGCGCAAGGCTGTGATCGGTTCACTGTCGATGTCGTACGTCCACGATAACTCGCTCTGGGGTCCCACCGGTCCGCTCGACGGATCCCGGTTTCTAGCCACCGCAGCTTACACGAAAGACGTCGAGAATGGAAATGTCAATTACTATACGCTCATCGGCGACTACCGGCATTATTTCAGGCTCGGCCTGCGCACGGCGCTTGCCACAAGAATCGAACTCATGATGAATGAAGGAGCCGAAGCCCGACGATTCATCCTCGGCGGCAGTTGGGATCTGCGCGGATATCCGCGATGGTCTCTGCGCGGCAAACGGCTCTGGCTCTCGAGCCTCGAACTGCGCTTTCCATTCGTCGACCAGCTCGGCATCCGCTTTCCATTCGGCGGCATCGGTCTCGGGTCGTTCCGGGGCGCGCTCTTTGTTGATGCCGGCAATACCTGGGACAACGAGTACAAGGAAACGCTCGGCAGTGTGGGCGCGGGACTCAGATGGAATCTTGGCGGTGTGTTCGTGCTGCGCTACGATGTCGGCAAGCGCATCGTCAATAATTTTTCGAGATTTGATCCGGGACTGTTCTATCAATTTTTCTTCGGATGGGATTTTTAAACCATGCGCATTCGAATCCGCCACATCGCCAACTTTTTTGCCGCTGCCGTCGTCTGTGCGATCGTGCAGGGCTGTGCCGGATTCCATGTGAACGGACCGCTCGTCCACGATGCCGGCGATTGGCCCATGGCCGGGAAAACTCCTTCGGGAACGTATGCCGATCAGTCGCAGCACATCACGCTGCCGCTTGAGTTGAAATGGGATTATGATCTCTCAGCCGGCGCAGGACAGAATGCCTGTATCATTGTCGACAACGTGCTGATGTGCGGCACGTTGAAGGGCGAATTTTTCGCGATCGATGCAGCCAACGGCAAGGGGATCGGCACGAAAAAGATCTCACAGCCGATCTCCGGCTCCCCGACTGTCCTGGGAAGCGAGCTGTACCTCTGCGCGGAAGCCGGAAAAGAAACGATCTTCGATTACAATCTCAGCGCCGGCGAATTCGTCTGGAAGAAAAATATCGGCGGCATCTCGGCCTCGCCGATCATCGCCCGCATCTCAAAGGAAACTGCAGACGCCAACTCGGGCATCTCCGCCTCATCGGGCGGGGGAGTGCCCCGGCTGTTTGTCGGCACACTCGACGGCGCCTTCTATGCGCTCAGACCAAGCGATGGTGAGACACTGTGGAAAGCCAAATGTGCGGCTCCCATTCTCGGTGCGGCATGTGCGGACGATTCGCTTGTCTTCTGTGCCGATATCAAGGGAACGGTGTATGCGTTTACTGCCGCATCCGGAAGGCTGTGCTGGAAACGTCTGCTCGGCGGAGCGGTCTATGCCGGCGTGAGCACGCATGCCGGAACGGTCTACGCCGGATCGCGCGATCATCTTCTCTACGCGCTCGATGCCCGCACGGGCGAGATTCGCTGGAAATACGATACGGGAGAGCGCATCATGGCCGCGGCTTCCGTGTCCGATTCACTGGTGATCGTCCCGTCACTGAACGGCATCGTCTCGGCCCTTGATCCGCGGGATGGACAAATGTTGTGGACGTTCACTGCCCGCGGCGCCGTGAACACCCCGTGCACACTCGTCCAGGGCATCGTCTTTGTCGCTTCGCTCGATACGTACATCTATGCACTCTCGAGCGCGAACGGCTCGGTGCTCTGGAAGCACTCGATCGATGCGCGTATCAAAACAGCTCCAGTCATCTGGAACGGATCGCTTCTCATCATCGGCGACGACAAGACACTCTATAGTTTCGGCAAACGCTGAGCGCGTTCAGTGCTTAAAAACCGGCGCGCCTGACGTCCGGAGGTCGGATAGAATTGTATGCCCCTCGCTTGACTTTCATTACATCTCCCATTATATTTTTACCTATACGGAAAAGAGTATCTCTTAGCCTCACACATCCAATCGCGCGGCACAGCAAGGGTTGTCTATGGTGGAAGAATTGGTGTTTCTCCAGAACGTTCCCATCTTCAACGAACTGAACAGCATCGAGCTTGAAAAGATCGCGGCTCTCGGTGTGCGTAAACAATATAAAAAGGGAAGCATCGTCCTGCTTGAAGAGGAAACCGGTGCCGCACTGTTTGTGATCGCATCGGGCAAAGTGAAAATTGCGCGGATGGATGATGATGGGCGCGAAGTGATCCTGTCGATTTTGGGTGAGAGCGATTTTTTCGGCGAGATGGCCATCCTCGACGGTCTCACTCGCTCGGCGAACGTTGTGGCCACGACGAAGACTGAATTGTTCATGATCCACAGAAAGGATTTCCTGGGACTGTTGAACGAGTTTCCCGTCGTCGCCATCGCGCTGCTTCGCGAGCTCACGTCGCGCCTTCGCAAGGCTGATGCCCAGATAAAAAGTCTCTCGCTCAAGGATGCATCGGGCCGTGTGGCGACAGTGTTGCTGCAGCTTGCTGACGATATCGGCGTCTTTCGCAGAGGGAAAGTGGAGATCGACGATATGCCGTTGCAGCAGGATCTCGCCAATATGGCCGGCACGTCGCGCGAAACAATTTCGCGCATGCTGCACAAGTTCGTGAAAAAAAATTATATCCAGCTTCAAGGCAATAAACTCATTATTAATGACTACGAGGGTTTCAAAACTCTCCATGTGTAAAAACAATCCTGTCGGTTCTTTATCCTATGCACTCGGCTGATATGCGGACGGAGGGAAAGGCGGCACAACGAAAGTTATTTGAAGCATGACCGCAAAAGCAGATCTGCATATGCACACCGTCCACTCGGATGGCGTACTCACCGTTCCACAATTATTGGAGGAGTGCGCCAAACGCGGCCTATCAACGATCAGCATCACAGATCACGACAGCGTCGAAGCGTTCCCCGAGGCGATCGATAAGGGAAGCGCACTCGGGATCGAAGTCATCGTGGGTGTCGAATTGAGCGCGGCGCTCGACGACCGGGACGTGCATATCCTCGGATATTTCATGGACCACCAGAACGAACGCCTGCGCGACTATCTCGTCTTCTTCAGACGTGAGCGCGTACGGCGCGCCGAGCGCGTCGTGAAAAAGTTGAACAATCTCGGCGTGCCCCTGACAATGGAAGAAGTGATGAAGTGCGCAGGAGACGGAGCCGTGGGCCGGCCGCATATTGCTAC
>DATGXR010000504.1:0-10730 GCA_035298825.1 Bacteroidota bacterium | reverse complement strand
CCGTATGCTTGCAAATGACAACCGGAATTTCTATACTAAAGGAGATGAAAAAATTGTTCATACATATCGTTAGCATCGCACTGCTGATATGTTACGGCACTTCGGCCATGGGGGCGCAATATAGTGCGTGGAAGAATGTGACGAACAGCGGAGGGGAATCGACGATCGATGCGCTTCAGGGTTCGCCCGCCCAATCCGGCACCAATTGTACAATTTCGCCGAAAAAACATATTCTTCCCTCAACGGGCAGTGAGAATGTAACCGCACCCGGCGTGGTGCGACTGCCCTACGTTCCGCCGGCACCCGAGCAGCTTCCCTCGGATCTGCCGCTGTATAAAATACTGATCTCACACTTTCCCTATCCCCAGTTCTGGCCGAGAGATCCTTCGTTGACATAGTCTGTCCTCAATCGTTTCAATTTCCACACCGTGCATACGCGGATGTCGCTACCGACCCATGGTTGTGCCCGTACGCACACGTACTTACTCATTGAAATGAAAGGCCTACGACAATGTCAAAGCAAGTGAAAACCCAGCAGGAACCACAACAGTCCGTCGATGAGCACGATCACAGTCATCCGATGCTTCCGCTTCTGCTTGTCGCGATTTTGGCAGTGGCGGTGATCGCTCTGGCGCTTCGCGCATTCGGCGTTTTCTGATCCCTGTTTCCACACGCTCAGTTCATCAGGGCAGGGGGGACGGCGGTTTATTGTACTACATCGCCGTTCCCGTCTGCATAACAACTGACACTATGGGGACATCATCATCGCAATCGATCGTCGACTCACTGTCGCGGACGTTCACTGATTTTTTCCGCAGCAGCACGTCCGGCGGCATCGTCCTGCTTGTGAGCACTGTGTGCGCACTTGGATGGGCGAATTCGCCCTGGTCGGACGTTTATTTTTCAATTTGGGAACGCCGCATCAATCTCGGACTCGGAGACGCACAGGCATCGATCTCGCTGTTTCATTTTATCAACGACGTGTTGATGGCGATCTTCTTTTTTATCGTGGGACTCGAAATCAAACGTGAATTGCTTGTGGGTGAACTCTCGTCGCTGAAGAAGTCGCTCCTGCCCATCATTGCGGCGATCGGAGGAATGATCGGTCCAGCTGTGATCTATTGGGCATTCACACAAGGGCATCCGGAGTTTTCGCACGGGTGGGGCATTCCGATGGCCACGGATATCGCCTTTGCCCTCGGCATCCTTGCGCTCCTTGGCAAACGGATTCCGTCGAGTCTGAAAATTTTCCTTGCGGCGCTCGCCATTGCCGATGATATGGGAGCCGTCATTGTGATCGCGCTTTTTTACTCGAGCGGACTTTCACCGATCATGCTGGCTGCAGCGGCCGGTTGTCTCATCCTTCTGGCAGCCGCCAACAGAATGAATATCAAGAAGGCGCCTGTATATGTTGCATTGGGAGCGTTGCTGTGGTATTGCATCCACCTCTCAGGCATCCACGCGACAATTGCCGGTGTGCTGCTGGCAATCACAATCCCGGTCCGGCCGAAGATCGACAAGCAATCGTATATCGAGACGACGAAAAGCGCAGTCGACGATCTGGAATCTGTTGCCGAAGAACATGATGAACATCAACTGATTCATCATATCGCGAAAGTGAGCGAGGATGTGCGATCACCGCTTCACCGGTTTGAACGGATGCTGCAACCGTATGTGTCATTTCTCATCATGCCGGTCTTTGCCTTTGCCAACGCAGGAGTGGCGATCGAACATGGCGCATTCGAATCGCTTGTGTCACCGGTCGGACTTGGCATCGCGATCGGCTTGATTGCAGGAAAACAAATTGGCATTCTGGCGGCAGTATGGGGTTCGACGCGCGTTCGACTCGCCGAGCTGCCGACGGATGTCACATGGCCGATGCTCTATGGAACCACCTGGCTCTGCGGAATCGGATTCACGATGGCGCTGTTCATCGCCAATCTCGCATTCACTGACGCGGCGACGCTTGCAGTCGGCAAAATAGCGATTCTCACCGCATCGGTTTCGGCTGCCGTGGTCGGATCAATCCTGCTTGTGAAAAGTTCGCAGAAGGGACGCCTATGAAGATCACAGTCCGGCTTATCGGGGCGCTGTTTCTCGTATCGCTCCTTGTCGCATTCGTCTCCACATTCGTGCAGGTGCGTGGAGAACGGGAGGATCTCATCCGCGAACTGACGGTCCGTGCGTCGGTGCTGGGGGAGAATATTCAGGAACTGCTCACCGAATACATCCGGACCGACACCACAGGCAAGATGGAACGCTATGTGAGCGGATTCAAGGCGAGAGTCAGACTGCGCGGGCTTGCTGTCTTCGACAGTCTGGGCGAATGCACGATGGCCAGTTCCGAACTGCGCGCGCTCGTTCATATGTCGCCGGTTGCCGTCCATGAGGCGATCGTGCGCGACGAACCCGTGACGAGCATCGAAAGCTGGCCTTCCCCTGTCTCGCATCTCTACATTCTTCCCATCGATGTCGATTCGGTCAATGTCGGCGCTCTCATGCTCTATCATGATGCATCGTTCATCGACGCCCAGCTCGATGAGATCTGGAAGACAAGCTTCATCCGACTTCTGATCCAGATTTTTCTCTTGTCGGTCGTCACGATGCTTGTCCTTCGATGGAGTCTCACGAATCCGATTGCGAAGCTTGTCGAGTGGATGAAGCGGCAACGCACCGGCGAGCAGACACCGATCGAATCGTTTTCGCGGGGAGATATTCTGGCCCCGCTGACGACCGAAGTGGCGCTGCTCGCCAAGAGCTTGGCGCATGCACGCGCAGTCGCCGAGGAAGAATCGAAGCTCCGCATCGGTTCGGAATCGCTCTGGACGTCTGAGCGACTCAACAGCGTCGTAAAAACTCTGCTCAATGGGAAGCCGCTTATTGTCGTTTCGAATCGTGAGCCGTACGTGCATATGCATCACGGCGCCAAAGTCGATTGTATCATTCCCGCCGGCGGACTGATCACGGCGCTCGATCCGATTCTCCAGGCCTGCGGGGGATTGTGGGTTGCGCAGGGCAGCGGCGATGCGGACAGGGAAACGTCGGATGCGAACGGACAGCTTGCCGTTCCGCCCGATGCTCCGTCGTATACGCTGAGCCGCATTTATCTGTCGAAGGAGCAGGAGGAAGGATATTACTACGGATTTTCGAATGAAGGACTCTGGCCGCTCTGTCACATCACGCATACGCGGCCGGTGTTCGAGCTCGAGGATTGGATTCAATATCAGCGGGTCAACGAATTATTCGCCGAACGCGTGCTGCAAACGATCGCCGATGAGGAATCGCCATTGATCCTGATACAGGATTATCATTTCGCGCTGCTTCCGTTACTCATCAAATCGCGGCGGCCCGATGCGCGTGTGGCGATCTTCTGGCACATCCCGTGGCCCAATCCCGAGGTGTTCGGCATCTGTCCCTGGAAACAGGAATTGCTGCTCGGATTACTTGGGGCGGACCTTGTGGGATTCCACACACAATTCCACTGCAATAATTTTCTTGAGACGGTCGACCGGTTCCTGGAATCGAAGATCAACTGGGATTTGTTTTCGGCTGAACATGGCGGCCAGGTCACCGAAGTCCGTCCTTTTCCGATCAGCATTGCATTCAACGCACCGGAGAGCCATAACGGATCGATGCTGTATGACGGAAGGGACAAGAACGGACTGCTGCAAAAGCATGATATCAGCACGGAGTATCTCGGCGTGGGCGTCGATCGCATCGATTACACGAAGGGAATCGTCGAGCGATTCCAATCCGTGAAGCGGTTTTTAGAAAAGCATCCGGAATACATCGGCCGCTTCGTCTTTGTCGAACTCGGCGCGCCCAGCCGCACGCACATCAAGCGATACCATGACCTGATGGCGGAACTCGACGAGCTGGTGGACCGCATCAACTGGTCGTTTCAAACGAAAGAGTGGAAGCCCATCCTGTTTCTGAAATCGCATCACAGTCATGATGTGATCGGCGAATATTATCGAGCCGCGGATGTCTGCATGGTCACATCGCTGCACGACGGAATGAACCTTGTGGCGAAGGAATTCGTGGCATCGCGCTCGGACGGGGACGGCGTGCTCATCCTCAGCCAGTTTGCCGGCGCGGCCCAGGAACTTCGCGACGCGCTTATCATCAATCCGTACGACATCGAAGCGATGTCCGATGCGATCTACACATCGCTGACGATGGAACAGGCCGAGCGCCGGGAGCGGATGCGTTTGATGCGCACTATCCTGAGGGAACGAAATGTTTTTCGCTGGGCGGCGAACATCATCACCACGCTTGCGCAGTTGCGCATACAAAAACAACCATTGCCATCCGCTCAATAATGAACAGGACGCCATCGTACATTTTCTCACGAAGCTCCGAAGGACTCTCGCGCCTTCGTCGCCGCATTGCAGACAAGCGGCATGTCATGCTCTTTCTTGATTACGACGGGACACTCACGCCAATCACATCGGCGCCCGAATTTGCCGTTCTCTCTGCCGAGATGCGAATGCATGTGGATGCATTGTCGTGCAAACATGGCATTGAGATCTCGATCGTCACCGGCCGTTCGCTTACGGACATACAGCGGCACATCGGACTTCCGGGACTCGGATATGCGGCCAATCACGGTCTTCAGATTTTATATCGCTCCAGACGATGGACGCATCCTCGCGCCGCGCTTCTCCAGTCGAGACTGAAGTTGAGCGAGCGCTCGCTACGCAAAACGCTTTCACACGTTCCCGGCGCACTCATCGAGAATAAGGGACTGACATTGAGTATTCATTACAGGAATGTCGCCGCAAAATATCTTCCTGTGCTCAAGGCGGCAGTTGAAGCGGAAGCCTTCGCACAACAAGACGAGATGAAACTGGCCTCGGGTAAGAAAGTCCTTGAACTGAAACCGAACGTCAATTGGGGAAAGGGCGACGCCGTGCGGCAGATCATTGCGCGCTCGGGACACTCCGATCCGCTCGTTGTCTATATCGGCGACGACGTGACGGACGAGGATGCATTCGCCGCGCTGCCCGACGGCATCACTGTGCGCGTCGGCACTTCCGCTCGGACCAACGCCCGCTATTACGTGAAAAACGTGGAAGGCGTGAGGCGGCTGCTTTCAGCGCTGTATGCGATGCTGTGACCGATTGCGTTTGGCTCATGAGAGCTCCTTTCATATTTGCATATACCTTTTCGGCGAATTTATCACAAAGAGTTCGTGGCAATATTAACACGCCTGCCAATGCTATCTGTAGAATTGATTAATTTTGCCACGCGTTCTAAGTGATCATGGATCACGGAGTTCACAAATCCGGTCGAAAACGTCCATTTCAAGTCAGATACAGCGTTATGAATGGCCTTTTCAAAGCAGATTATATGCATGTATTACACTTCCATGGAAGCCATAAAAAAAGTTTCATTATATATAATGTTTCAATGAATAATGAAACAATTAATATAGTGAATATTATTTGACAATTCCATTATTTCAGTATATATTAGTCTCAATGAATAATGAAACAGTGATTATACTGAAATAGAATTTATGGAAAATCTTAAAGTTCAAATAGGGACGCAGATTCAAACGATCCTTGCCAACGTGCCTGCAATTTCTTCTATTGTAATAAGAAATGAGCAGTTCATCGCTGGCCGGCATGCGGATCTCTCGGTCAGTTTTGATGTCGATGGAAAGCCGATGGAATTGATCTGTGAGATCAAGGAGAATATCACTCCGAAGAAACTCCAGGAACTTTGTCTGCAATGGAAAAAAATTTTTTTCCGCGATTCGGAGAAAATTCTTCCTGCGATCGCCGCTCCGTACTTGTCTGACAGAAGCATCGATGTCTGCAAGGAAAACAAGATCAGCTGCTTCGATGCCCAGGGAAACTGTTATATCGCAGGTGGACCGATCTATATTGAGATTCGTGGAATTCCCAATCCCAATCCGATAGCCCAAACCGCTCAGTCACTTTTTTCTCCAAAGTCGAGCCGAGTGTCCCGGGTATTACTTTCAAATGTGAAGAAGTGGTGGCAGATACAAAAGATCGCTGAAGAAGCCGAGATCAGTATCGGCTTGGTGTCGACTGTAAAAAAACAACTTCTCGAAGAACAGCTTGTTGAAGAGCAGGGAAAAAGCATTCGGGTGAAGGACCCTATAAAACTCATCGACCGCTGGTTGGAAAAGTATTCCTTCAGAAAGAACAAGCGGAGAGAATTCTATTCGTTCATAACCGGTCCGTCCTTTGAGAGAAAAATCGCAAGCGCATGTTCTGAGCGCAATATCCGATACGGACTCGCATTGTTTACCGGCGCTGCCAAAGTTGCCCCATTTGTTCGGATGGAAAAGCAATTTATCTTTGTCGAGAAAGACATCGAGATGATCGCCGCCGATGTCAAGCTGAAGAGCGTCGATTCCGGTGCCAATGTTGTTCTCCTCGGGCCATATGACAACGGAGTCTTCTACCGAAGCAATCAGAGCGACGGCATCGAGATCGTATCAGATCTTCAATTGTATCTCGATCTTAAAAAATTCAAAGGCAGAGGTGACGAAGCGGCGAGTGCCATCCTCTCTCAACGTCTGGAACCTGAATGGTTACAAAATCTGAATACGAATTCCGTGGAGTAAGTGCGGCAAAAAGCGTCCTTGTGGAACTGATACAGATCCTCGGTGAATATCGGGAAAGCATCGTTCTCATTGGCGGCTGGGTGCCATTCTTTTACTTTGATGCAACCCACACAGGAAGCATGGATATTGATGTTGCACTCGATCGCCAGGCAATCACTGAAGAAGTGTATCACACCATTCGTGAGCATCTTGAGACTCGCGGATATAGACCCGGGGCACAGCCCTACCAATTCTTTCGGGATGTTGTTCAGGAAGATGGCTCCACGATCGAAGTAGGGATCGATTTCCTTGCTGGTGAATATGGCGGAACTGGCAAGAAACACCGTCATCAAGATGTCCAACATGACTTGAAGGCCCGAAAGGCACGGGGATGTGAACTTGCGATCGAGCATCATACGAAGATCACCATTTCCGGAACAATGCCCGGCGGCGCTGAAAATACAGTCGAAGTCTCCTTGAGCGATCTTGTGCCATTCATCGTGATGAAGGGGATGGCGCTCTATGATCGCCTGAAGGAAAAAGATGCATGGGACATTTATTATTGTGTGAAGCATGTTGAAGGCGGCCATGAAGCACTGGCCGCCTTATTTTCGCCATTGATCTCTGAACGATTGGTGATCGAAGGACTTGAAAAGTTACGACTAAAATTTTTGACGCTCGGTTCGATCGGCCCGGTTTCGGTCATGAACTTTGAGGAAGCAGTGGAGAGGGAGGAACAAGAACGGATCCAACGCGACGCATTTGAACAAATCAATGCATTGCTGGATCTGTTGAATATCCAAGCTTTCAAATGACTCAATGATATTCTCCGTAGTCGCTGCACCGATCCCAAAGAGCAATCTTTATCCCGCCACCGACGATGAGAGATGGCGTTCGAGAAGCTTCGAGAGATCCGCCGTCCGAAATGGCTTCTGTATCATATCGGTGAAACCATACTGCTGCGGATTGGCAAGCACAGGATCGTTCGAGTAGCCGCTCGATACGAAGACGATCGTGCCGGGAAATTCGCGCAGCAGCAGCGTGACCGCCTCCAATCCTCCCATACCGCCGGGAACGGTGAGATCCATAATCGCCGCCTTGAACAGCCGGTCCTCGGCCTGGGCGTGCCTGAACAATGCGAGTGCCTCCTTGCCTTCGCTGGCGCATTCAACATTGTAACCGAAGCTCTTCAGCAACTCCGTCGTCGTTTCCCGTACCGATTCTTCATCGTCCATCACGAGGATCCATCCCGTGCCGTGATGCATCGAATCCGGAGAAGATTTGCTGTCTTCAATGCGACATTCACTCGCCGGCAGATACACGGCGATCATCGTTCCTTTTTCAGGCTTTGAGTCGACAGTGAGTGTGCCGCCATGCTTTTGAACGATCGAATACACGGTGGTCAGCCCCAGTCCCGCACCCTTCTGTTTTGTCGTGAAGAACGGATCGAAGATGCGCGGAAGGATCTCGGCCGGAATTCCCGATCCCGTATCCTTGAATGAAAACCGCACATACCTCGCGGCAGGTAAATGAAATTCATTTTCCGGACCGAGCGTGACGTTGCCTGCGTCGATGTTGATCATGCCTCCTTCCGGCATAGCCTGCTTTGCATTGATCACGATATTGTCGATCACCTGTCCGAGCTGCCCTTCGTCAAAATCGCAAAGCCAGAGATCGTCGGGCAATAAGAATTGCGGCAAAATATTCGAACCGCTCAGGGCGAAGGCCGTGTGCTGTCTGAGCAGATCTCCGATCGGGCCCGTCTTCCGATTCGGAGCGCCCCCCTTCGAGAACGTAAGAAGCTGCCGCGTGATGGCGGTGATGCGGTTGAACGATACCATCGCTTTCGAAATGTAACGATGCGCTTTCACCTCGGGTGTCAACTGATGAAGGGCGAGCTCAAGGTACCCGAAGAGTCCGCCAAGCAGATTGTTGAAATCGTGCGCCAGACCGCCTGCCAGCACACCGATCGATTGAAGCTTATCGGTTCGCTGCATGTGTTCGGCCATGCGCTGCTTTTCAGTCGAATCGCGGAAGACGAGAACGACGCCTGTGATGCGATTGTGTCTGTCGAAGATGGGAGCGCCGCTGTCCGAAATCAGAAACTCGCGACCCTGGCGATTGACGAGCACCGTATGATTGGCAAGTTCGAAGATAGTTCCCGACCGCAGGACTTCGTCGACCGGATGGGGACGGACCTCGCGCGTAAATTCGTCGATGATCGGAAAGATTTCAGTCAGTGGATGGGCGGCGGCTTCCTGCTGCGTCCATCCCGTCATCGTTTCGGCCACCCTGTTCATGAGAACGATCCTTCCCTGCAGGTCGGTCGTGATGACGCCGTCACCGATGCTGCGCAGCGTCACCGCGAGACTTTCGCGTTCGGCAGCGAGTGTGTCCTCAATCCGCTTGTGCTCGGTGATATCCTGAATGACGCCGAAGATCCTGATCGGATGTCCGGTCTTGTCGAACTCGAGTTCACCCAGACCACGGACCCATCGCACGGCGCCGTCATTCCTTCGCACGATGCGGTATTCCTTGTCGAGCGATTTGCGTTTCTTCAGCACGTGGACCTTCATATGCGTCAGCATCATTTCACGATCCTCGCGATGCACAAGTTTCCCCCAGCTTCTGAATGATTTTTCATAGTCGGGACCAATGCCATAGATCTCGTTGAGCATCTCCGAACACGTCCATGCGCCGGTCACAAGGTCGAACTCGTAATGACCGATGTGTGCCACGCGCTGCGATTGTTTCAGACGCTGTTCGCTTTTCTGCAATGCGGCTTCGGCGCTATTGCGTGAAGTGAGTCTGTTGCGCGCGAGCGCCAGCGCATCGGTGAGCGATGTCGTCAGGATCTGCTGCAGCGACCACACGACAGTCAGCAGGGCGATGTAATGGAAGAATTCACTAAAAGGCGCGATGATTAATGACGAAGGCGGAAGCCAACCATATGCATCCGTCATTGCCAAGGCGAACATAGTCACGACAGTGAGCGCCGCGAATTGATAGAGCGCCTTTTTTCCCAACAAGGCGCCTGCAAGAAATGAAAGGACCGAAAAGAGAAAGAAGCCGGGAGCTCTCAATCCCCCGCTCGTCAGGCAGATAAGCGTTGAGACGATCCATCCCGCAAACAAGATGAGATACGAAGCGGGGCGGGGACCGGCGCGATAGAGTACGACGAAACCCGCGATACAGAGGAGTGTCGTCGATGCCAGGATGGCGGCTGAGCGGAGGACATTTGTGTTGACGATGAGGGCGCCAAGTAAATTGATCGACGCGCCGAGAAACAATATCGGAATGAGCCTCCGGAGTACAGTGGTCACACGCGCTTCCTCCGAAGTTGATGGGGGCCGGGGAGTGAGAACATTCGCGGCCCATCGGCTAATGACATTTCGGTATGGAAATTTCATCGATGCCTCCTGCTTTTTTTAATTCCCACTAGCAGTGGCAGTAAAACCTGGTGCCCGGTATATTATATACCCTAACATCTCCATCGTTGCGTTAGTTCAACCTCTTGGAGCGTGATAACGCTTCCCCTCCTCAGGTATTGACGATTGATCCTGCTGTGAAAGAGGCAAATGCTCTTTATAATTCCGGAATAAACGCTTCATCGATTTCAAATTTCACGATGACCTGCCGCAGCCGGCGATGCACATTCATAACCTTCCGTAATCGGGGATCGAGGTAATCTTTGAGCATCGAAGGCCGGGGATGATCCAGATAAAACTGATGATCGTGCGTCACATCGGATGAGGCGATCACGTCCAGTTGATCGAGCGAGGATGTGTGCTGAATGATGCACGGAACGTGCGTGATGCCCATTTGGCGAAGCGCATATGCCCGATGGCTTCCGTTGATGAGGATCAACCGCTTTCCCGTATAAACCGCATTCATGAAGTTCGATCCGAATCCGACCGCAAGACCGACGACACCGACAACCGTTCCGGGCAACGGATAGTCGACGATATTGTCCGCTTCAAGCGGCATCGTGCCGAGAAACCGCAGATCATTTGATGACGACAAAAATACGAACCGGTTGCCCTGCATGCGGCTCCATTTCACCGGCGGCCGCGGGTGATCGTACGGCAGGCAGGTCTTGAAGATGCGTTCGGTTGTGGGAACCGGACCCAGCGTCTCCTGCAACTGGCGG
>DATGXR010000503.1:0-7160 GCA_035298825.1 Bacteroidota bacterium | reverse complement strand
CGATCCCCGACTTCTTCAACAAATGTACGGGGATCATTAAGAATATGAATATGGAAAAAATTTTTATGGCGCTGAGTATTGCAAGGATAAAAGAGAATCTCGTCAGTATTTCTTCTTCAGGAATGCCTCCTGCATTTATATTGAGAAAGGCAGAAAGCTCTGTGGAAGAAATCCTGATCAAAGGCATGCCGCTCGGAGCTGTGAATAATTTTCCGTATCAGGAACGTTCATTAACGATGTCTCAGGGTGATATTCTGCTTCTTTTATCAGACGGGTTGCCTGAGTTATTCAACGAACGGATGGAGATGTATGAGTATGAACGGATCGTTTCCGTTTTAAAGGATTCAGCGGAGTGTTCGCCGCAGCAGGTCATTGATCTGCTTGTGAAGAGCGCTACTCAATGGCGTGGTAATCAACCGCAGGCTGACGATATGACATTTGTCGTCATTAAGATGCTATAGTTTTTTCGTCGGTCCTATCCTACAAAGTTGAGAAAATACAAATTTGCAGGAGGTCAACTAATGGTGATAAAGTATGCAGCACTTGGGGCCGTTGCTTGCTATGGACATTAGCCAAGGAAATTTGCATATTGCAATATGCAAATATTCAAAAGGAAATAATATGAGAAAGCTCGGTTATATGAAACCGCAAGATATTGCGGTTCTCCTTAAAATTATAAGTATGAATGGAAAAGCGTGGAAAATGATGGATTTAGCAAGCCAACTCTTCATCAGTCAATCTGAAATATCGCACGCACTTGAGAGAAATCGCCTTGCAGGTCTTATCGATGATGAAAAACGACATGTTCATCGGACCTCGTTAATGGAATTTCTTGCCTTTGGCATTAAATATTGCTTTCCTGTGAAGCCAGGTGAAATAGTGCGGGGCATTCCCACTGCTCATTCCGCAGAACCGCTTTGTAGAAAAATCCAATCGAACATAGATATCTATGTTTGGCAAGATACGGACGGGTCATTAAGAGGACAAAAAATTGAACCATTGTTTTTGAAGATACCGAAAGCGGTTCAAGAAGATCCTGTATTTTATGAAATGACTGCCTTGATCGACGCAATAAGAGTCGGCAAATCGCGTGAATATCAAATCGCTGTTGATTTGCTGCGAAAAAGGATTCAAAATAAATGAGATCTCATCACCTTGATATGGTAAAGAAGGTTGTGCAAGGATTGGGTGATTATCACCGGGCATTTATTTTTATTGGCGGTGTGATCGTCGATCTTTATGCAAACCACCCGGCCGCACCGGAATCCCGACCGACGATTGATGTCGATTGTATTGTTGAGGTCACATCATTATCACAATATATGGAACTTGAGGCGACATTGCGGACTCGAGGATTTCGCCATGATACAAGCGATGGGGCTCCTCGGTGCCGATGGATCTACGATGATGTTATAGTTGATGTGATACCGACTCCATATGAAGACGAATTCACGAACCAATGGATAGAGGCAGGCTTATCACGGGCCCAAACGGTTCAACTTGATGGTAAGTCTTCTGCGAAAATATTGCCAGCCCCACTTTTCCTTGCAACCAAACTCGAAGCTATGAAAAACAGGGGATTGGGAGATCTTCGTCAGAGCAGAGACTTTGATGACATCGTGTTCATTTTATTAAACCGAAATACCATTGTACAAGAAATTAGACAAGAAGAAAAAGCCGTTCTCACATTTATCGCCACACAATTTCATGACTTGCTTGAAACTGATGTCATCGACGAGGCGATCTCAGCTGTACTTGATCCGGGAGAAGGATCGGGAACCGTAAAGCGAGTAAAAGAAGTAATGAAAGAAATTCAATCGTTGAAGGAAAAGTAAAAAAATTGAGTTTCAATCATTTCCCGCTCAGGATGGACCTCATTACTTCATCCCTTACTGGCTGCGTCATCGTTGTTCAGGAGCACGCGCGCGGCGTAGGGGAGCGTCCAGCCCTGAAGAATCGCCGAGGTGAAGACGGTGAAGAACACGACGTTGAAGATCAGATCGGCATGCGGCAGACGGGCGAGCAGGGGAAATGTCGCGAGGACGATCGGCACGGCGCCTCGCAATCCGACCCAGGAAACGAATGCCTTTTCCTTCCAGTGGAATGACGATGGTGCAAGCACGATGAACACACTCAGCGGCCGCGCCACCATCATCAAAAAGATCGACACGAGCAGACCCGATCCGATCACAGGAACGATATGCGACGGGAAGACAAGCAAGCCCAGTGTGATAAACATCGCGATCTGACTGAGCCATGCCATGCCGTCGAAAAAGCGGATGAGATTTTTTTTCATCGTGAATCCGTGCGCGCCAGCGATCAGTCCCGCGATGTAGACCGCTAAAAATCCGCTTCCGCCCAGCGACGTCGAGACGCCGTAGATGAGCGAGATGAATGCGATGAAGAATACTGGATACATTCCTTCCTGCTCGAGCTTCAGCCGATTATTCACGAGGATCATCACTCTGCCCAACGCATATCCGAATGCCGCACCGATTCCCATCTGCCACAAGAAAAAGATCGTAAACGAAACGGGGTCTTCACGCATGTGCGTGATGTATTGGATGAGTCCGATCGTGAGGAAGACCGCCATGGGATCGTTGCTGCCCGATTCAAGTTCGAGCAGCGAGCGGATACGGGGAGGAAGCGTGAGATTTTTCGCACGAAGGACGGCGAACACCGCCGCCGCATCTGTCGATGAAATGACCGCGCCGAGCAGGTACGCGCTTTGAAGGGGAATGTCGAATACGAACGAGGCGAACAGGCCGACGCATGCGGCCGTTACCAGTACGCCGGGAATGGCAAGGGCCGCCGCGTGGAATAATACCGGCCGGACCTCGTGCCAGTCGGTGTCCATGCCTCCTGCGAAGAGAATGAAGACCAGTGCGATGATGCCGATCCACTGCGCCGCTTTTGCATTGTCGAAAAAGATACCGCCGGGGCCTTCGGATCCGGCAAGCATGCCGATGGCCAGGAAGAGCAGCAGCGTCGGCACGCCTACGCGCTCGGTCAGCTTGACGATCGCAATGCTGACCAGCACGAGCATCGATCCCACCAGAAGCACATATTCAAGCGGCATAGCGTCCCCCTTCGCACGCTCATGATCCGTACCGCAACGGCTTGACCTTCTCGCCCGCGGCGCTGTCGGCGATGAGCTGTTCGAGACGACGTCGTTTGGTCTGCTCCTGTTTTGCACTCATGACCCAATAGAAGGCGGTCTTCTGATACGAGGGAGTCATAGACGTAAAAAATGTCCAGGCCTTTTTATTCGCCTTGAATAGCTTTTCAAGCGGTCCATCGAGCCGTTCCGGCTTATTCTCATATGAATAGATCCGCGACTTATTGTCCTGCCGCCGTTCATACGCCGCGATGCCTGCCGGCATCATCAGCTGCCGCGCTGTCAAATCCTCGATCTTCTTGATATTGATGGCGCTCCATGTGCTCGTCGGCTTTCTCGGCGTGAACCGGATCGTATAACTTATTGTGTCGATCGTGCGCCGGATCCCGTCGATCCATCCGAAGCATAACGCCTCGTCGACTGACTCGGACCAGGTGAGTGACGGTTTGCCGCTTCCGACTTTGTAAAAACCGACGATGAGTTCCGATGCTGTCTCATGATGCTTCATCAACCATGCACGCAGCGCCGATGCCGATTTGAAGAATACAGGTTTATTGTTTTCCATGATCCGTATCATTATTGAACTGCATGAGGCGAATGCGCAGCCCGATCTCGACAATCGATGCCGCTCATTCGCGCATTGTTAACGGATGATCATCACGCCTTTTTTTTCAAGCACGGAGATCTGAGATTCGGGAACGCGGTTTCCCACGATGTTGACGAATTCGAGATGCTCGAGGTCGAACAGCGGCGAGATATCCTCGATATCGTTGTTCGACAGATCGACAATGCGAAGGTATTTCATGTATTCGAGCGCATCGACGAAACTCACCTGATTGTCGGCGAGATACAGCTCGTTCAACTGCACGAGATACGACAGCTCGGAAATATCGATGATGTTGTTGTTCGAGATGTCGAGCACCACGAGCTGTTCGCAGTACCGGATGCCGTCGAGGTCCGTGATCTCGTATCCTGCCATCTCGATCGTGTCGATGTCCTGCAGATAATGCGTCGGCATGTCGACCACCTGATTCCCGTAGATGACCCGTTTGAACGATGCGAAAAATGTGACTTCCTGAAGTTCGGGATCGAGCTCATCGACCTCGTCGTTTTCGTCCTCCTCATCGCCGTCTGTATCGCGGTATGTGAATCCTTCCGCTTCTTCGTCCCATTGCTCAGGCTCGTATTCATCCGGAGAGGGGGCGGGGCGTTCGGTGCGATCGTGCAGCGTAAGCGTTTGTTCGAGGTCGATCACGGGGAAAATATGAGAATATCGCTGAAGTTCTTCCGTGTCGTTGGCGGCGTAGTGTTTTTCAATCTCTCCAAGGTAATGATTGATCCGGTCGGGATGATACAGCATCATCAGTTTGTAAAACGCCTTCGTGTAGTGCTCTTCATTATCACGCGTATACTCCGCCACCACATCCATAATCCTGGAGATCGATCCGTATTGCTTGTTCTTATACAGATTGATGATCTTCGTGGTGATCCGGTGAAGATTTTCCGCCGTATATGTCGATCGAAGTTTGATGTGAAGTTGTTTGATATTCATCTCTCGTTCGCAAGTGTTTATTTACAGACAACGTCAAATCCCTGCAGTTGGTTCGCCATACATCATCGGTATCATTCCGATGGAAACCGAAGGCAACCGGCCGGAATGACGCGAACAGGCGAAAGTGCGTAGCGTTTCAGGGGGATGGAACACATTCATTCAGCTCCTGCGGGACGTCAGTTTCTTCCCGCGAATGAGGGCCAGATTGTCTGCACGCTCCGTATCTGCGATCCGCAAAGATAGAAGACCAAATCTTGCTCTTCGGGGACGGTCCATTCGTCCTTCAGGCGCGAAATCTTCGTGACGCTCCGCCAGTTTCTTTTAAGACTCGCTTCGTCGCATCCAATTGTGATCGCAATTTTTCCCGGCTTATCGCCGGGACCGAAGAACCAGTACGATCCGCTGACGCACAGCGCATGGGGCAGGCCGTGACGGGGACCGTAATAATCGACCGCGCCGGCTTCGCCGTAATTGCCGGCGATGATAATCGCATCGGCGCGTTCCTCGGGAGAAAGATTTTTGTAAATGCGCGCAAGCTCCGCCACGCGTTCTTCCCATCCGAGCATATCGGCGTAATCCTGCGGCAGACGAAGCACGACTCCCTCGTTCGACTTCACGGCTGAGGTCGTGCCAAGCAGATGATCATATCGCTCCATCGTCGGCGGCGGAAGAATAGGAAGACCGAGCGGCAATGTGGCGAGTCCGCCCAACACAATGAGCGCGATGACAGCCTTGCGGAACACACCTGAGGCGTGGCCTGTCACCATATTCTCGATGATGACGGCGCCGGCGCCGATCAGGACAGGATACACCGGTCCCAGATAATATGCCTTGCCCTGCAGCAAAATCAGGATTGCGAACGATCCGATGAACGTCCATCCCAGTATGCGAAAATTCGAAAATCGTTTCGATGCGATGAGTGCGACAATGCCGATCACCGCCACAAAAACGCCGAGACCGAGCATGAATGCCTGTCCGCTCACGAAGTTGAGCGATGAAATGCGGACGAGCTGATGTGAGCGAAGACTGTCCAATTGCGCCATCACTGGAAATCCGAGCACGATCTGTCCGACGAGGCTCGGCAGACCGATGAGCACTGTGAGCGCGAAGGCGATCCACGGCCAGCGCGTTGTAAGCAGCGTGCGATCGCGCGTGGCGACGAGACCCACAAAAACGCCGAAGCCGAAAAATACGATGCTGAACTTCGTGAATAATCCGATGCCGCAGACGATGCCAAGGGCGATCCACCAGCGCTTGTCTCCGCTCTGGCGCCAGCGAATCAGGCACCACATCCCGATCGTCCACCAGAGTTCATCGAACACCACAGGCTGCAGAAGATTCGCGGCGCGCAGATACAGTACCGATGCGAGCATCGAAACGGCTGTCAGGATCTGCGCAAACGCCTTGCCGCCAAGCCGTCGTGCCGCGTCGACTGCAAAGAGGATGAGGAATCCGCCGGCGAAGGCGGGCAACAGCCGCAGCGCCGCAAGCGACTGACCGAACCAGGCGCGTGAGATGTTCGAGATCACACCCAGGAACGGCGGAAAATCCATTCGCCACAGCTGCAAATGGTCTCCCATGGCAAGATACAAGAACTCGTCCCTGTGTATGCCGTAGGGACTCATATAATTGACGAGGATATGCAGGGCGACGGCCGTGATGGCGAGCGCAGCTGCTGCGATTGAAAGGGAATCTGATTTTTTCGGGCCGGGCATAGCGATATGGGTGATATGAGAGTCAGGGTTACGCAAAAAATAAGTATATTACTTCAATGAAGCAATGCGTCATACGATCAACAGTCAGACAAAAAGGGGGAACAGATGGCGATACGTGCGATTATTACAGGCTCGACAGGGATGGTAGGAGAAGGAGTGCTGCATGAATGCCTTCTTCATCCGGATGTTGAAGCTGTCACGGCGATCAACAGGAGGCCGTGCGGCGTCACACATGTGAAACTGCGTGAGATCATCCATCCCGATTTCTCGGACTTCAGTGCAATCGGAGATCAACTGGCGAATTACAATGCGGCATTTCTCTGCATGGGTGTCTCGTCCGTCGGTATGAAAGAAGCCGAGTACAGGCGCATCACGTACGAGTATACGATGGCGCTTGCACACACGTTGGCACGCCTCACTCCCGAGCTTACGATCACGTATGTTTCAGGCGTGGGTACCGACAGCACCGAGCAGGGCAGGAGCATGTGGGCGCGCGTGAAGGGAAAAACGGAGAACGACCTTTTGGCGCTGCCCGTGAAGCAAGCCTATATGTTCAGGCCGGGCTACATCCAACCCACACCGGGACTCAAGAAAGCCTATACGATCTATAAAGTGATCGATCCCTTATATCCGTTATTGAAAATGGTTATGCCGAAATATATTTGCACGCTGCAGGATATCGGTCTGGCGATGATCAACGCGGTTCGCTTCGGATATCCGAAAGCAATCCTCGAGGTGCCTGATATTCGGGAACTGGCTTCCCGGTAAGCGCGCA
>DATGXR010000502.1:0-45724 GCA_035298825.1 Bacteroidota bacterium | reverse complement strand
AAAAGGAGTCGGCGGCCGGCGCTTCCTCATTGCCACAGACGCATCCGAAGCGGGAGTGAAATAACGTGGCACGCACACAGACGACAACAGAAGCGCGGCAGGGATGGGCCGCATCGATCGTGTTTCATGCGGCGGTGATCGTTGCGCTCTTTTTCATTCATCTGCGATCGACGCTGCCCGCGCCCGAGTTCGTCGATATGTCGTGGGGTGCGCTTGCATCGCAGTCGGCGAGATCGCTCGAGATGTCGCCGCGCGCGCTTGAAGCGACGGCTGAAAAATCAGCGAACAGAACGGACGAGGATAATATCGCGCTTCCGACACGGAGGCCTTCGATGTTCCCCGAAGAAGCGATCAACATGTCGGGATCGAAAAAAACAGTGAATCCCGATGCGCTGCCGAATTACACGCCCACAAAAAAAATTTCGGGCGATGAGGGAAAAACATCCATCTCGTCATCGTCAACATCGCGGGGCATCGATGTGAAGCAGGGGGCATTGGGAAGAGGGAGCGGAGGCCGCGGCGGAATCGGATCGGGCAGCGGGGCGGGTAACGGCGTCGGTGAGGGAACAGGCGACGGCGTTTCGTACGGCATTCAGTGGAGCGGCACCGGCACGCGGCGTCTTGAAAGCGGAGCGCTGCCTGCGTATCCGCCGGGAGTGAATTCGCAGGCGCAGATCAAATTGAAGCTTGTTGTGACGCCGTCGGGCGCGGGGAAATCAGCGCAGCCTCTGCAAAAAGGAGAGACGCGGCTCGAGAACGCGGCGCTCAAAGCGGTGCGATTGTGGAAATTCGGCGCGCTGCAAAGTTCACAGCCCGCCGTCGATCAGTCGTGCACGGTCACGTTCAATTTCAGATTGAAATAAATTTACGGCTTCACCGCATCCATCGCCTGGGCGAACGCCTCGCGCGACTGCAGTCCGATCATCCGCTTCGTGATCATGCCATTCTTGTCGACGAAGAACGTCGTCGGGATGCCGCGGATCCCGCCGAACGCTTTTTCGAGCTCGCCGTTGTCGATCACAACTGGATACTTGATCGAGCTTGCGTTGACGAAATTTGAAACAGTCGACATCACATCGCCGTCCCTGTCGATGGAGATGCCGAGGATGCGCACGCCCTGCGTACGATACGCTTTGTCGAGCTCGACGAGATCGGGGATCTCCTTCTTGCACGGGCCGCACCATGTGGCCCAGAAATTCACGAGCACGCCTCCGCCTTGTGCGAATTCATCGATCGTCACCTTCTTGCCCGATTCATCGGTCCACGAGAATAACGGCACCTTCTTGTCCTGTCGTTGTTCGACGCTGACCACCTGCGAGACATTGGCTGCGCCGGCTTTGGCTGTCTGTGTGGAATTGTCGGCGGTCTTTGCGCCGTTCGACTTGCCGCAGCCCGATGCGGCCATCATAAGAGCAATCGAAAACAGGAAAATCGCGGTACGTTTCATTGTGTGTGTCTTTGGAGTTGTATGATGTGTGTGTGTCTGTGAATGATGGCGGATGATGACGCCGTTGTCCGCTTGTGGTCTAGCGGCCGAGCGGCGACGACGATGATGAGCCGATCGTTGAATGGATAATGGATAAATACACGTCCGATGGCACGGGGATCCGATGGACCTTCTCATGAACGACAGTTTTTGCAATCAGTGCGATCATATACTCCAGATCGCAGGGGTGACATTTTTTTGCATGCTCGGCAAATTCACGCGCTTGTTCCGCCGTCAGCCTGTTGTCAACGCGTTCAGATACTAAGCGAAAAAATTCTTCGCAATTCACGGCGTCTTACCTTCCCCGCTATGAAAGAACTCCGGCATCCCAACGCTTCTGTAAAAATAAAATTGTTTTCGATCCGCTGCGGCCCGATCAGTCTCCTTCGATGAAGCCCCTTTTTTTTGCATAGTCGAAGAGCGCTGTGTGCAGCAATTTGCGTCCCCGATGCAGCCGTGAACGCACTGTGCCCACGGGACACTGAACGAATTCAGCGATTTCCTCATATGTCAATCCTTCAATATCGCAGAGGATCACCACGGTGCGGAAATCTTCGGGCAGGGATTCGAGCGCCTTCGAAATTTCATCATCCAACAGCTGTCCGAATAGTTTCTGCTGCAGATCATTCGGATCGGTTGAGTCGTCTCTGATCGTATTATAATAATTCTGAATATCTTCGTAATCAACCTTGTCCGGCTCTTTGACTTCCTTCCGGTAGAGGTTGATATATGTGTTCTTCATTATTCGAAACAACCACGCGCGCATGTTTGTTCCTTGTTCGAATTTGTCCCAGAAGCGATACGCTTTCATGAACGTATCCTGGAGCAAATCTTCGGCGTCATCCGCGTTGCCGGTCATGCGCAGGGCATAGTTGTATAAAATGCCCATATGGGGCACGGCCTGTTTTTCAAAATCGCGGTGAAGCGGCGTCGCGCCCACAGATGATTTGGTGAGTATTGGAAGCATAGGTCCCCAGTTGAAAAATCCGTCCCCTCGTGTGGTAAAACGACAAAATACTCCTTAAAGATAGTACCAATTTACCGACTGAGATTCAACAAAAAGAACACGAAAACCTGCCAGGATTCGGCCGTCTCAAAATCCGTCTTTCAAACCCCCTTGTTATGGATTATTCATGTGTGGCGTGCGCTGTCGCCCCATCTGCGTGTTGCATATCATTTGCTTGTGGCGCGGGCGGCCGCCTTCTTTTTCTTTGGACGCACGACAGGCTTCAAAGGATCCGGCGCGTCACCGAGCGGGAGTTCCTCCTGAACCAGAACGGGCGCTTCGGGGGCGAGTTGATTCTCGCTCCAGAACTTTCCCGACGCGGCAAGCTGACGAAGCAGCTGACTCGTGCGGAATCGCTCTTCTCCGGTTTCTGCGCGCATCGCGTCGAGCAATGCGGCGATCGTCGCGAAGCCGATCTTCTCGCCCCACTCGATGGGACCGAAGGGATAGCCGGCCGCGAGTTTCATTGCAGTGTCGATCGAAGCGGCCGAGGCGACGTTGTGCTGGACGGCCATCAGGGCCTCGTTGATGACCTGTGCGATGATGCCAGGCGTGATCATGCCGGTGCGATCCTGGATACAGACTGTTTCTTTTTCAATCGCCGTAAAGCATGCGCGCGCCTGATGCACGACGGCATCGGTGGTGTAGGGCGTGAGCGAAATGTCGATGAGCGGCGAACCGAGCAGCGTTGGAAATCCGCAGAAGCCGATGAGCCGTTCGCGCGCATCGATCCACTGCGATTGGGCGAGCGCCGTCACGGTGACCGACGATGAAATAATCGGAAGATGCGCAGGCAGATGCGCGTCGATGAAACGGAGTCGTTCTTTTTTTTCATCCGTCGGCAACACGGTCAGCTCGTAGGCAGCCGTGAGGCGCGATGACGCCGCCTTGAGCGCGCGAGCGTCGCGCGCCGGAATGCATTCGATGTCGTGCTGTTCGAGCAGCGCGGTCCATTCGCGCGCGAGCGATTCGTCGCCCGTGACGACCGCCGCATGTGCGGCATGGGGAGTGTCAGGTGTCTGCTTTTTCATGCGTAGTTGTCGTAAAATCCTTTCTTCGTTTTTTTGCCCTTCACTCCTCCGTCACTCATTTGCCGCTCGATGTCCGAAGGTCTGTAGCGCGGATCGGTGAACATGCGCTCGAAGAGCGCGTACGATTCCTCGAAGTGCGTGTCGATGCCGGCCTCATCGATCATCCGGAACGGTCCCGAGGTGAATCCGCCCTGAATGGTGAGAAGCCTGTCGATCGTTTCGACGCTGGCCGCTTCATCCTGCAGCAATCGCAGCGCTTCACCGTAGTATTGCGATTGGATGCGGCTCACGACGAATCCCGGCGTGTCGCGCGAGACGATTGTCTGACGTCCGAGTTTTCCCGCAGCCTGTTCGATCGCGTCGATCGTCTCGTCCGACGTGTGCATGCCGCGTACGATCTCGATCAATCCGCGCGAGAGCACCGGCTGAAAAAATCGCATGCCCGCGATGCGCTCGGGTTTTTTTGTGCCGGAGGCGATCGCCGTGATTGAAAGCGACGAGGTGGTGCTCACAAGCCGCGTCGTATAATGCGCGATCGTGTCGAGCTTCTTGAAGAGGTCGCGCTTGACGCGCAGGTCCTCCATGGCCGCTTCGATGATGATGTCGCACGTGTCGAGATCGGCCAACTGCGTGCGCTTCTTGATGCGCTCGAGCGCCAGCTGAAGATCGTCGCGCGTGAACGGGCCGTCGTCCGTGACCTGTTTCTTCAGATCCGTGCGTATGCGCTCGATCGCCCGCCGGATCACTTCGTCGTTGATGTCGTACAGCGCCACAGTGCATTTGTTCAATGCGGCCAGATGCGCGATCGCGACTCCCATGTCGCCTGCGCCGATGATGCCAATGGATAGTGCCATAGTTCCTTCGGATGTATATAGATATGAAAGATACGAAATTTTTTGCTTTTTCACCCGTCTTGTATCGATTATTGATTCTCGTTGCGAATTTTTCTACTTTACATCCACTTCAAAAGAAGAATCCTATGATCTCCAATCGAACACATGGTTCATGGATTGCGCGCGCGCTTGTATCTGCGTCGCTCTGTGTCTTGTTCGTCGGCGAGGCCGCGGCTACCGGTTCGGGCATCGTCTGGATTCCCTCGACAGATGTGCAGCCGTTCAGACTGGTCCGCTTCGGGATCGACAATTACTTCACGCTGTTCAAGAAGGGACCGGGACAGGGAGGCATGGCGCTGCCGACAGACGTCGGATTGACGATGGGCATACTTCCATTTTCGTCGTTCAATATCGAAATCGGCGTCGACTTGATGGAGCCGCAGGATTCGCCGTGGTCGCTCAATGCGAAAGCGGGAATCCCCGAGCAGGTGTTGTTTGCCGGTTCGCCCGCCATTGCCGTCGGTGTTGGCAGTCTCGGCTTCAAGAAAAATGTGACCGATTACAACATCGTCTACGGCGTCGTTTCGAAAGTGATTCCTGTCGCGGGCCGATTCACATTCGGCTATTATTCGGGAAATGAAAAACTATTGGGCCCGAGACCCGGCGTGCCCGACAATCACGGCATCCTGGCGGCATGGGATCGTGCCATGCCAGAGATTTCGGAGAAGCTCGTGCTTGCAGTCGACTATCAGGACGGAGTGCATGCCTTCGGCGCATTCAATCTTGGCGCCACCTGGAATTTCACAAAATCGATCGGCGTGATGTTCGGATATAATTTTTACAATAAGGGATTCCTGCCCGACACGTTCACAACACAACTCGACATCAACCTCTGACATCCTCTTTCACAGCCTTTCTTTGCCTGCGATATTCAGCCAGCACTATTCATTCTCGTGTGATCGATATTAGCCATAGTAATGTTTTTTCAATTCCTGCCGATACTATACCAGGGGCGATTGTGTCAGTAAATACTGAATTTCTCAACAATTTGCGTAGAGAGTGTCGTGGCACAATTTTTGAATCCAAATAAAAGAAAAAGAAGAATAACGTGTTTGGTGTCTATAAAAGGCGCAGCAGGCAGGCGCACAGCAGCAGGGTTTCAACCAACATAATGTTGCGACATGAATCCTTATCACATTACCAATTCAATAATCAGATGATTCCAGCTCTCACGACTCAGCTAACAAGTGAAGATCCCGATATCCGCCGCGCGGCGATAGAGCAACTGCAGTACAATGAGCCTGATTTATCGACGGTCCCGATCGTTGTGCAGATGCTGATGGACGGGTCATCGGGCGTCAGGGACGCTGCGGCCAACACGCTCAGGGGATGGAAAAGCGCGCAGGTGGCAAGTGCGATCGCTCCTCTCATCACGCACAGACAGGCGGTGGTGCGCAATCTCGCCGGCGAACTGCTCGTGTTCATGGGGACGGACGCGGTTGAATGCCTGCTGCCGTATTGTCATGTGAACGACGTCGACACGCAGAAATTCGCCATCGACGTATTGGGACTGATCGGCGATCCGTCGATTGCGCCCCACTTGTTCCGCGTGATGGAGTACAAAGACAACAACGTCGCGTATGCGGGCGTCGAGGCGATGGGCAATTGTCATGTGGCCGAGGCGGTGGAGAAGCTGAAGGACCTGTACGAACGGCGCGAGATTCTGCGCCATGTGATCATTGAATCGCTCGGCAAGATCGGCAGCCGCGAGTCGCTTGAATTTTTATTCATGCATTTCCATGACGAAGATCCGCTGATCCGCTTTGCTGTGCTCGAAGCGCTGGGCACTGTCGGAGATGCGGCCGTCATTCCGACATTGATCGAATTTGTGGGACAACAGAAGGAGCCGAACCTGCGGCGCATGGCGCTGCAGTCGCTGATCGAGCTCGTGAAAAAATCGGGCGTGCTGCCGGCGTTCCCGAACGGATTTGAGATCAATCTGGTGTCCGTCGTGAAAGAGGACGGAGGCCGGCAATATCCCTGGGCCGTCGAGGCGCTCATGTGGTTTACTGGCGAAGAGGTGTGCGCGGCGCTCGAGAAGGCGCTCGGCGCATCACCGGCGCTCGATGAACAGCTTGTGAATTATTTCTATCGCGAGCCCGACAAGGCCTTCACGGCCGCGCTGACGAATCTCGCGCGGAACGAGGATCCGCCGCTTGTGGTGCTGCAGCTGGTGTATAACGCGCTGTCGCAGTTCAACTCAAAAATTTACAATAATCTTCTGCTGACCGTTTCGTACGAGGATTTCGACAGGCTCGTCGAGTTTGTCGAACGGCAATGGTACAATCCCGATCCCGAGATGCGCCGATTCGTGCTCGACAATCTTTTCAAGGTCGACGGCGACCGGGCGATGGATCACCTGCAGGAAATGGCGAACGATACGGAACCGTGGAACAAAATGCATGCAATTGAGCTGGTGGAAACGATCGAAGATCCGCGCATCCCGGGACTGCTTGCCGCGCTTGCGAATGACGAGGACGATCTCGTGCGCGACATGGCCGTTGCGCAGCTGCAGCGCAGGCAATCGAATGCGGTATCATCGACGCTGGTTAATTAATTTTTCTCTTCTCTGAATCCGACGAAGGACGACTGATGTTTCAACCGACACTCACCGCACCCATTCCACGACCGCTGGCGTCACCGCCGATGCCGTTGACACAATCCGGTCCACAGATGACGACTGAAGAGTTCGTGCAGTTCCGGGACTTTATCTATCAGCACTGCGGAATCTTTTATCAGGACAACAAGAAATATCTTCTTGAAGGGCGCATTGCGAAGCGGATGCAGCATCTGAAGCTTGCGTCGTTCTCCGATTATCTGACGCTCGTGAGGTTCGGCGCGCAGCGCCAGCAGGAATACCGGTTCCTCTACGAAGCGATCACGATCAACGAAACATTTTTCTTCCGTAACGAGGCTCAGCTCGCGGTGATGGACGAGACGCTCGTGCCCGCATTTGTGAAGTCGAAGCAGGGGACGCCGGGCCGAATGAAGCTCCGCATCTGGAGCGCCGCAAGCTCGAGCGGCGAAGAGGCGCACACGATCGCGATCATGTATCTCGAGAAATGGAAGAACCGCTATCCGATGCTCGACATCGAAGTGGTCGGGACCGACATCAGTCCGCATGTGCTGGAGACGGCCAAGAAGGGCGTCTACCGCCAGTATTCCGTGCGTAATATGTCGCCCGACATCATGAAGAAATACTTCCGTGTGAATAACGGGGAATATACGCTCTGTGACGAAGTGCGCTCGCTTGTGCGCTTCGACCAGCTGAATCTTTACGACGACGTCCGTATGCGGCAGATGATCAATTACGACATCATCTTCTGCGCCAATGTGCTGATCTATTTCGATCTCAATTCGAAGATCAAGGTCGTCTCGCATCTGTACAACAGCCTTGTGCGCGACGGCACGCTGTTCATCGGTTACGCCGAGTCGCTGCACGGAATTTCGAAGGCATTTAAGGTTATTCATTTCCCCAAAACGATTGCGTACAAGAAGGAGTAAGAATGGCAAAGCATATACTTGTGGCAGACGATTCAGCCACTATTCGAAAATTTGTCTCCACTTCTCTTTCCATGATGGGATATGAGGTCACCACCGCCCAGGACGGGATGGACGCGCTTGAAAAACTGGCGGCGAAACCGGTGGATCTGGTCATCACGGACTTGAACATGCCGAATGTGGACGGGTTCGAATTCATCAAGAGTCTGCGCGAGCTCGATGCGTACAAGTCGCTGCCGATCATCATCCTGTCGTCGCTCTCGAGCCCGGATGACGTGACGCGCGGCATGGCGCTTGGCGCAAACTCGTACGTCAACAAGCCGTTCGAGCCGAAACGAATTCAGTATGAAGTGGCCAAGTTTTTAAATTGAGTCAATTATCTCCATCCGTGAAAGGAGCAGGTTGTTATGAAATTTTTAGTAGTCGATGATTCTCCCACGATGCGCCGCATCGTCAACAATTCCCTCAAAGGGCTGGGCTATACCGACGTCATCGAGGCTGAGGACGGCAAGGATGCGCTGGCGAAGATCGAAGGGATCGATTTTATCATCACCGATTGGAACATGCCGGTCATGACGGGGCTCGAGTTCACGAAGGCCGTGCGCTCCGACGACAAGTACAAGCATCTTCCCATTCTCATGGTGACCACGCGCGGCGTGAAGGACGACATCGTCGAAGCCCTCCAGGCTCGCGTCAACAATTACGTCGTGAAACCGTTCACGCCCCAGGTGCTGAAGGAAAAGATCGACACCATCATCAAATCGATTTCCACTCAATAAGGATGCGACCCATGGATAACAAAGAATTTTCCACCGTCCTGACCCGGATGGACGAGCTCAAAGCGCTCTTTTCATTCGGACAGCGAATGATGCCGATCGCAAAAGCGCTCTTCGATTTTCTGCAGGAGATCGTGCCGCTGCTTGAAAGCATCAATCTCTCGATCCAGGAATCCAACGCGAAGATCCCGACGGCGGCGCGCAAGCTCAACAGCGTCACGCAGGCGACAGAGCTCGCGACGACAGAAATTCTCGACCTCGTCGACAAGATCGCCGTTCAGATCACAGAGATCAAATCGACAGTCGAAGGCATGCGCACGCAGAGCGAGAACGACAAGTTCGAACCGTCGTACAAGTCGATCGAGGAAAAACTCGACAACATCGAGATGAACACGAACTCGATCATGATGAGCCTCCAGGTGCAGGACATCACGAGCCAGCAGATCGCGGCGGTTAACCACCTGATGGAATCGGTTCAGGGACGCCTTGGTTCGCTCGTCGACGATTTCGGCAAGGCGAACTTCGACGAGATGAAGGGCAATTCGATCGACTTCCCGACCGACGTCACATTCGACGCGAATGCGGTCTACAACAAATCGACCGAACGCCAGGAACTGGCGAACGATGTCGTCTCGTCGATGTCGACAGAAAGCGAGAGCTCATCGTTCTCTTCGCAGGCGGATATCGACGCGCTGTTTGCCGGCACGAAATGACGGCGGCGGTTTTCATCACTCATTGATCACTTATACTGCGGACCCCTATGTCACACCCGATCTTCGATCCGGAAATGAAGGAAATACTCGACAGCTTTCTCATTGAGACGAAGGAGATACTCGACAAGCTCGATCAGGACCTGCTGCAGATGGAACAGTCTTCCGAGGATAAGGAACTGATCAACACCGTGTTCAGGGCGTTCCACACGGTGAAGGGCACGTCGGGATTTCTCGGATTCGATCAGATGATGGAGATCACGCACAAGTGTGAAGACGTGCTCAACAAGATCCGCAAAGGCGAACTTGCCGTCACATCAGAGATGATGGATGTCATCTTCGAATCCTTCGATATCATGAAGGAGCTCATTGCGCGGCTCGATCACGGCAGCATGGAGCCGGTTGAAATGGATGAGACGCTCGCGAAGCTGCTTGAGATCTCTGAAGGTCATGCGGCCGAACCCGCCGCTGCCGCACCGGCGCCGTCGAAGCAGACAGACGAGCTTCCGCCCGAGATCCAGGCGCAGATCGATGCGCTGATGCGCGGCGAGAATGTCGAGCCGGCATCGGAAGCAGGCGACGACGACGCGCCGGTCCAGGTTGAAGACGCCCGCGCCGCTACGGACGAACGCGGTCCCGTGCAGCGCGAGCAGGCTGCGGGCAAACAGAAGACCGCGGTTGCGCGCGCGACGGAGAAGTCGGCCGATAATACGATCCGCGTCGATGTGCAGCGCCTCGACAATCTGATGAACCTTGTGGGCGAACTCGTGCTGGGACGAAACCGTCTCTCGCAGATCACCAACCAGTACGCCCAGGAGCACGAGGGCACGCTTGTGGCGAAGGATCTGTCGGAAACGAATTCGCAGATCGATTTCATCACCACCGAGCTGCAGACGGCCATCATGAAAACGCGCATGGTGCCGATCGGAAAGGTGTTCAACAAATTTCCGCGCGTCGTACGCGACCTTGCCAAAGAAACGGAAAAACAGATCGACCTTGTCATCATCGGCGAAGAGACCGAGCTCGACAAGTCCATCATCGACGAGATCAACGATCCGCTCGTGCATCTTGTGCGCAACGCGGCCGATCACGGCGTCGAGCGTCCGGAGAAGCGCGCCGCCAAAGGAAAACCCGCCAAGGGCACGATCACACTCAAGGCCGAGAACGAAGGCAACACGATCGTCGTGAGCATACGCGATGACGGCAACGGCATGGATCCGGAGATCCTCAAGGCGAAGGCCATCGAGAAGGGCCTCATCACCGACGCCGAAGCAAAAGAGATGACGAAGCACGATGCGCTCAATTTGATCTTCGCTCCGGGATTTTCGACCGCAGCCAAGGTGACGAACGTTTCGGGCCGAGGCGTCGGAATGGATGTGGTCAAGACGAACGTCCAGAAGCTCAAGGGTGTGATCGAAATCGAATCGGAGCTCGGCACGGGAAGCATTTTCACGATCAAGCTGCCGCTCACGCTTGCCATCATCCAGGGTCTGCTTGTCACCGTGCGCGACAACACATTCGCCGTTCCGCTCACCTCGGTGCTCGAAGTGGTGCGCATACGGAAGAACGAAATTTATACGGTGGGCGGCAATGAAGTGATCCGTTTGCGCGACAAGGTGCTGCCGCTGGCGCGTCTGGATCATCTGCTTGTCGTCAACGGAGAAACCATCGACGACCGCGAATGGATGTATGTCGTCGTCATCGCGCTTGCCGAAAAAAATCTCGGCCTCGTGGTCGATTCGCTTCTGGGACAGAAGGAAGTCGTCATCAAATCGCTCGGCGAGTATTTCAGCAACAGCAGGGGCATCGCAGGCTCGACGATCCTCGGGGACGGCCGCGTGATCATGATCGTTGATGTGAGCGAGCTCTTCAATCTGGCGCACGCGATCTAGTAAATTCATTATTCGAATCGGAATTTTTTCATGTCATCCACTGTAAATGTCCTGATTGTCGACGACTCCGCATTCATGCGCAAATCACTTTCGATTATGCTCGAATCGGATCCTGGCATCAAGATCATCGGCACTGCGCGCGACGGCCTCGACGGGTATGAAAAGGTCAAGGCGCTCAGACCCGATGTGATTACGATGGATGTTGAAATGCCGCGCATGGACGGACTGACGGCGCTCGAGAAGATCATGAAGGACTGCCCGACGCCTGTGCTCATGGTCAGTTCGATCACGACCGAAGGCGCCGAGGCCACGCTGAAAGCGATGGACCTGGGAGCGGTCGATTTTATTCCGAAGCAGTTGTCGTACGTCAGTCTCGATATCGTCAAGATCAAGCACGACCTTGTCGAGAAGGTCAAGGCGATCGCGCGCAGCCGTTCGCTCTCGCGCCGCCTTGCAAGCATACGCGGCAATGCGCAGAGGATGCAGTCGACAGCCGCGGGCGCCGGTGTGCAATCGGCCTCGCCGTCAAGGACGCAGACTGTCTACTCGCCGTCGACGATCGATTTTCAGATCGTGACGCTCGGCATCTCGACAGGCGGTCCGTTTTCGCTTCAGAAGATCATTCCCATGCTGCCGAAAAATTTTCCGCTTCCGATTCTGATCGTGCAGCATATGCCTCCCAAATTCACCAAGTCGCTTTCAGACCGCCTCGATGGCATGAGCCAGATCGCCGTCAAGGAAGCCGAGCATGGCGAACCGATCAGGCCCGGCGTGGTCTACATCGCCCAGGGCGGATTCCATATGAAGGCGGTCCGCACCGGTATTTCAGCCCCCGTGATCTCGATCAGCGAACAGCCCGATACGACGCTCCACCGTCCGAGCGTGGACGTGATGATGGAATCGGCCGTTCAGGCATACAACAAAAACGTTCTCGGCGTGATCATGACCGGAATGGGACATGACGGCCTTGATGGATTGAAGCTCATCAAATCTCGCAACGGATATTGCCTCGCACAAAACGAGGATACCTGCGTCGTCTACGGCATGCCCAAATCGGCCGTCGATGCCGGTCTCGCAGACTCGATTGTTCCGCTTGAACAGATTCCGGAAACGATCGTAAAACTCGTCATGCGAAAATAATCCTCCTTCTCACACGATAGCACCCTTCTCTGTATAATAAACCCCGCATGTGCGATATTGACCATGCTGTGGCGCCTTATTCTTCGGCCATCATCGAATGTCGCGTCAATATCGAATAAAAAATTTGGCACTAAAGTTGACGATTAATAATTGAACATAGCGACTGCCGCGAACGCGTGTGCGGCGCGCCGAGACGAAGAAGATTATCTGATGATGCAGTTTGGAGAGGAGTGTGCAGCAATGAACCATTCTTCACGACCCGGACGAAAATCGAAGAGCCCGTCATATTCCGACAGATGTCCCGAGTGCCATCACAAGCCGGACGATTACGGAGTACCGCATTTTCCTGATTGCAGATATTTCTGGAACGAAGAGGACTCTGATGAAGAAGTCCCTCTCCGTGCCTCGACGCCCATCAAGCGGACGGTCAGCAACGATCGAGTGTAAAATATTTTTTGAAAGAGGGTACTGTGATACGCACTGTGTTGAGGGCGGGAGCAATTGTGGTGTTGGGTGTGCAGCTTGTCTGTGCGCAGGATTACAGGAAAACGGCGGACGTTATCACACAAATTGAACAATCGCTCAAGATGATGATCGAGCGGGAGGGTGCTCCGCGTAAAAACGATCTTGCCACAATTAAAGAACAGGTCGACCGTCTCAAGTCGATGATCGCTGCGTCGCAGGAGCAGGCCGACTCGCTTAACGAGCGGGGGGCGCAGAAAGATCATCGGAGCGCTTCGGTGCTGCCGGGTGACGACGCCTCTGTGCTTGCGCTTCAGGTGTCGTCTCTGCTGAACGAAATGAAGAAGACGATCGAGGACGGAAAAGCCGCTCAGGCGGCCGTGCCGAAGTCACAGCCTGTGAGTGTGAGCGGCATGGTGTATTCATATTACACATACAGCATGGACGGCGTTGAAGGGAAGGATGCAAACCGGTTCGACCTCGATCGGCTGTATCTCACGGCAAAATCGCAATTATTCGATGGCGGAAAATTTCAGTTCACCACTGATGTGTACCGCAACACCGTCCCCGGTTCGTACTACAATGGACTAGGTATCCGCGTGAAGTACGGATTTCTCGACCTTGCGCTTGCAGGTCCCTTGTCGTTGAAATTCGGCATGATCCCCACACACTGGGCGGGATTCATCGATCAGTATTGGAAATACAGGGGCGTCTCGGCGACGATCGTCGATCGCCAGTCGTATTTTTCGAGCGCCGATCTCGGAGCCTCGCTCACGTATGCGCTTCCGGGAAAATTCGGAGAGCTTTCACTTTACGTGCTCAACGGAAGCGGTTACACGAATCCCGAGTCGAATCGCTTCAAGGACGCCGCGGTGCGTCTGAATGTGGCGCCGTTTCCCGAATCGCCCGGCCTGAAGGCGCTCACGATCGCGGGCTATGCGTATAAAGGCGCCGCTGTGAGCGCGGCGTCGACCGCCCTCAAACGTGACCGCATCGGCGGCATGGTGTCGTACAGCACGTCGCTGATGAGCGCGACGGGAGAATATCACGTGCGCAAAGATGCGCTCACAAGTCCCGATACGATCACGACGGGCAACGGTATGTCGATTTTCGGCGAAGTGAAGGCGCCGTTCGAACTTTTGCAGAACAAATTCTCCCTCGTCTGGCGAGTCGACATCATCGATCCGAATCTCGACAAGGGCGACGACAGGCAGAGGCTGGCCATCCTCGGACTGTCCTATAAAATGAATGACAGAGTGAATTTTGTGGCCGATTATCAGGGGACGAAGGCTGAAAGCGATCTGTTCAAGCGTCCGGATGGAGAAAAAACCGATGCGGACAAACGGTGGTTCCTTCATTTGATCGTCACATACTGAGAACCCGTCGTTACATACCAAGATGGTAAACAAATGCGGCGCTGAAGTGAATAACAGGTAAAGTTTTGGGGCAAACTGACGATAATACGAGTGATATCGATGCAAAATTCGGCCCGCTGTATTTACCGACAGGCTTCCCACAAACTTTTAAGGATGGAATGATGACGATATTTCAGGCTGTACTGCCCACAGCCATCGTGCGTTTCAGCTTTATTGCTGCATGCATGGCCCTACTCACTGTTTCCGCCCACGCGCAAAAAGCAACACTCGGCCAGCAAGTGGCCGTTATGAAGACACTGAAATCGGATTTAAAAATTATCGGCGTGATCAGCGGCAACATCTCCGATAAGATGACGCAGGATGTGACGCGCGCGGCCATGTCGCAGGGATTGACAGCGGTGATCGCGAAGGTGAAGGATGCACGCGAAGTCGCAACGCTCTACAAGAAATTGGTAACGGAAAAGAAAATTCAGGCCCTGTGGATTCCCGATGCAAGCGATGATCTTGTGATGGGAGTCAGCATGGATTACCTGATTGAAAATACGGCGATGGACCGCGTGGCGCTCTGCGTGCCGGCGAAGAATCTTGTTGCCGGCGGAGCGATGGTCGCCGTGTTGATGGAAGATGGAAAACTGACTGCGGTGATCAATAAGAAAATTGCGGGCGTTGTCGGCGCAGCGGTGCCGGCTGAAGCGGGCGGCATTGTGTACGTGATGCAATGATGCGCGGCGCAGCCATGGCGGCTTGCGACTGCGAAGAACACGCGATCCATCTGTAACAGATACGCGTGCGGTTAACGGGATACTACTATACTATTGCGGAGGGATGAAAAATGAAATTACGTTCGAAACTATTATTGCCAATTGCCGGAGCTGTCGTCCTGTTAACGGTGATATTGAGCGTTGTCTATATCACATTGCTTGGAGCTTCGATCGAGGGGCAGTTTCAGAAGCGTGGCATTTCAGTAGCTTCGAGCCTTGCAAGCAACGGGAAGATGGGCGTTCTCATGCAGGACTCATCGCAGCTCGGAACGTTTATGGATTTTGCGATGGTCGATCCGGAAGTACGCTACATTATTTTTTATAATGACCAGGGTGTCAAGATTGCAAGCCGCGGAGACGCGGTCATCCCTGCGGGCATGAAGGCGGCAAAAGATCTCAAGAATGTCGTGATTGAAGAGTCGAAAGACGCTGCGGGCCTCGACGGGCATCAGTTCAATGCGGCGGTCACGCCGCGCGGCGGCGCATCGTCGATGATCGGATCGGTGAAGGTATGCATTTCAACAGAGGGTCTTTCTTCAGACAAGCGCGCCGCCATTCTTTGGGCGCTCATGATCACGCTTGGTTTTGTCGCCTGCGTGGTAGGCTTCGTCTACGTCCTTGCGAACTCGATCACGAAACCGTTGATCGCGCTCGGCGGACTGGCGCATGCAGTGGCGAAGGGCGATCTCTCGCAACAGGTTGAAGTGAAATCGAAGGATGAGATCGGCGACCTGACGCGCGATGTGAACGGGATGGTTGAAAATATCCGCACGCTCGTTGATGAAGTGAAGCAAAAGAGCACCGTGGCCGAACAGGCCGCCGCCGAAGCCAACACGACGAAAGAGGCGGTGCTGCGGCAGGAACAACATTACTCGAAGAACGTGGAGATTATGCTTGGTGAGATGGGACGATTTGCCAACGGCGATCTGACCGTTAACATCAAGGCCGAATCGGACGATGCGATTGGGCGGCTCTTCGTCGGCTTCAATACGGCCGTAGAAAAAATGCGGCACATGCTCACACAGGTGACCGAAGCGGTCGAGGCCACTGCGAGTGCGAGCAGCCAGATTTCATCGAGCGCAGAAGAGATGGCAGCCGGCGCGCAGGAGCAGACGCATCAGGCAACAGAAGTGGCCACGGCCGTCGATCAGATGACGAAGACGATCATCGACACAACGAAGAACGCGGCAACGGCGGCTGAGCTCTCGCGCATGTATGGCGAGAACGCGAAAGAAGGCGGACGCATTGTGATCGATACGATCTCGGGCATGAATCGCATACAGGATGTGGTGCGCGAGTCGTCCGAAACCGTGAAAGAACTTGGAAAATCATCGGATCAGATCGGAGAGATCATCCAGGTGATCGACGACATTGCAGACCAGACGAATCTGTTGGCGTTGAACGCGGCAATCGAAGCCGCGCGCGCAGGCGAGCAGGGTCGGGGATTTGCCGTTGTGGCAGATGAGGTGAGGAAGCTTGCCGAGCGCACGACGAAGGCCACAAAAGAAATTGCGAAGATGATCAAACAGATTCAAAAAGACACCGCCGGCGCCGTGCAGTCGATGCAGGTGGGCACGAAGGAAGTGGAGAACGGCAAGGCGATGGCCGAACGGTCCGGCGAATCGCTCCGCAAAATCATCGAGGGCGCCGAACGTGTTGTGGATGTGATCACGTCCGTTGCGGCGGCGAGTGAAGAGCAGTCGGCTTCGGCCGAGCACATCAGCAAAAATATCGAGGCGATCACAAACGTGACGCAGGAGTCAGCCGGCGGCACGCAGCAGATCGCGCGCGCGGCCGAGGATCTCAATCGGCTGACGCAGAATCTTCAGGAAATGCTGGGCCAGTTCTCGCTCGGCACGACGCAGCGTCAGATCGAGTCCAAGATGCATCTGGTGCCGAAATCAGCCGGAAAAGTGGCCCGGCGATAAGCGGCGCGCGCATCCGAGTGCCAAAACGCAGCCCGGTACTGAGCGCACACATCCGTTCGGTGCGGGGATGCAATTTCCGATGTCTGTATATTGAGTGTTGCGTGAAACACGTAATTTCTGTACTTTGAAGCACTCTGCAGTTCATTGCGGCAAACACTGCGCGGGACGTGTGTGTCACTTCCAATTTTCTTACTTGAAAGGATATGGCAATGGCGGAACTACAAAAAAATGATGCGTCAGGATCCGAGCTGCTTCAACTTGTGAGCTTCAATATCGGCGAGGAAGATTTTGGCGTCGACATTGTGAAAGTGCAGGAGATCATCCGCATGCTCAACGTCACGCAGGTGCCGAATTCACCGTCGTATGTCGACGGGGTGATCAATCTGCGCGGCAAGGTGATTCCGGTGATCGATCTGCGTTCGCGAATCGGCATGCCGCGCATCGCCCATACGAAGAACACGCGCATTGTGGTGATCGAGCTGGTGGGCAAGACCGTCGGATTTGTGGTCGATGCCGTGAGCGAAGTGCTTCGAATTCCCAAGAGCGTGACCGAACCGCCTCCGCAGACAGTCATGCAGAACATGAAGACAGATTACATCACATCGGTGGCCAAGCTCGAAGATCGTTTGCTCATCCTGCTCGATCTTGAAAAGATCCTGTCGGACGGCGAAAAATCGCAACTGCAAAGCGTCGCCTGAAAGGCAGGAGACTGACAGATTATAAAATGGATGCTCACCGTGAATTGAGTTTGTTGACAGGCGTGCTTATCGCTGTATAGGCTTACTCAGCAATCCAACCCCGCTTCTGCGCATCATGGGTTGGATTTTTTTTAACCGTCGATGTAGCGGAATCTCCACATCAAATTGAACTGAGGAATGGATCCCATCAAAGGAATTAACGCGGATCTCAAACGTGAAGCGAACGATGCGGTCGTCGGGCAGCTTGACAGCGTGTTTCCCGATCTCCGCAACGTGATCAATCAGGCAGTCGTCGTCACGATGACTGATGCCGACGGGAGCTTTCTGTACGTGAACGAAAAATTTTGTTCGCTCTCCGGATACTCGCGCGAAGAGCTCATCGGCCGGCGTGAGTCCGATGTGACAACGGATCATCACGAGGCGGCGTCGACGGGCGCGCTCGACGACGCCGAGGGAATCGGCCATGTCTGGCGCGGCGAGGTCAGGCACCGGACGAAAGCAGGATCGTACTTCTGGGTCGATTCAACGGTCATCCCGCGCATCGATCCGCGTACGGGCGTGGCCGATCGGTTCATCTCGATCCAGCATGACATCACGGAAGTGAAGAACGCCCAGGGCCGGCTCGAAGCGCAGCACGATGTGACCGCAGCGCTTGCTTCGTCGCATTCGATGGCCGAAGCGATGCCGAAGATCCTGAAGATCATCTGCAATGCGCTCGGATGGGACATCGCCGAAGTCTGGCAGGTGGACGAACGCGCGCAGCTGCTGCGATGCGTCGACTTCTGGCATGTGCCGTCGCTTCACTGCGCCGAATTCAAGGAGACCGTGCGCTCGAAGACATTTGAAAAAGGCGTCGGCATCGCGGGCGCCGTGTGGCAGAGCGCCGAGGCGCTCTGGATCGACGACATCCTTCGGCATCAGGTGTATGCCGGCTCGCGTCTTGCGCTCAGCTTCAATATGAACAGCGCTGTGTCGTTTCCGATCATGCTCAACAACACAGTGTTGGGTGTGATCAATTTCTTTTCCTCGCGCCGCCGGCAGTCGGACGAGGCCCTGCTCACGATCATGTCGGCCCTCGGCAGCCAGGTCGGTCAGTTCATCGAACGCAAGCGCGTTGAAGACGAGCTCAGGGCGAGCGAAGAACGCTTCCGTTTGATTTCCGAAACGATGCGCGATCTGATCTGCCTGATGAATCCGGACGGCACACTGACGTATATTTCCCCTTCGGTCCGCGACCTGCTCGGCTACATGCCGACGGAGCTTCAGGGCCGAACGCCGTTCAGGCTACTGCATCCGGATGATACCAAACGCGTGCTTGTGCAGGCCCAGGCCTCGATCACCTCGCTCAATGAGACGGTCATCCGCCACCGGTTGAAGAAAAACGACGGCAGCTATGTCTGGTTCGAAACCATGACGCAGGTCGTTCGCGATGCGTCGGGAACCGTGATCCGCTATCAGACTGTGTCGCGCGACATCACCAAACGGCGCGCGGCCGAGGAAGCGTTCAAGGAATCAGCCCATCGGCTCGGGATGATCATCGAGTCGGTCGAGGAAGGCATCACGCTTGCGGACGAGAACGGAAAATTCGAGATCTTCAATTCGAAGATGGTCCAATTAACGGGCTATACGCTTGAAGAGGCAAACGCCTCGAGCGACTTCAGCCTGCTGCTGTATCCCGATGAGGCCGACAGGCTGATCGCGCTCGAGGGACTCACCATCGTGCTCGAGAACGGGCACGGGCCCGAGTCTGAATCTGTGATCACGAAAAAAAGCGGCGAGCGGCGTACGCTGCTCGTTTCAACCTCGAAAGTGTCGGTTGGCGACCGTACGATGTTTCTGAGCGCCTACCGCGACATTACGGATCGCAAGGTGATTGAAGAAGAGCTTGCGCGCAACAACGAAGAGCTCTTCGAGGCGAAATATCAGGCTGAGGTCCAGGCGGGCGTGCTGCAGATGCAGACGCAGGAACTCATCGATGCGCGCGAGGAAGCACTCGAGGTCTCGCGGCTGAAATCGGAATTTGTGGCGAACATGAGTCATGAAATCCGCACGCCCATGAACGGCATCATCGGCATGACCGGACTGCTGCTCGATTCGGGTCTCTCGAACGAACAGCATGAATATGTGGACATCATCCGCTCCTCGGGCGAAGCGCTCCTGACGATCATCAACGACATTCTGGACTTTTCGAAGATCGAAGCCGGCAAGCTCACGATGGAAACGCTCGACTTCAACGTCCGCACGACAGTCGAGGAGACTGTCGAGGTCATGGCGCACCGGGCCGAAGAAAAGAAACTCGAACTCGTGTGTCTTGTCTACAACGACGTGCCGCTCGATCTTCGCGGCGATCCGGGACGGTTGCGCCAGATCATGACGAACCTGCTCGGCAACTCGATCAAGTTCACCGAACGCGGCGAGGTGATTATCCGCGTGCAGAAGGAGGAGGAGACCGACACCGAGGCCCGCCTGCGTTTTGCAATAACGGACACAGGCATCGGCATCTCGAAGGAAGCAAAGGACCGGCTGTTCCAGCCGTTCATGCAGGCCGACGGATCGACCACGCGCAAGTACGGCGGCACGGGACTCGGTCTTGCGATTTCAAAGCAGCTCGTCGAAATGATGCGCGGAGAAATCGGCGTCGAGAGCGAACCGGGCAAGGGCAGCACGTTCTGGTTTACAGCCGTCTTTGAAAAGCAGCAGCAGGCGCGACCAAGCGCCGCGCCGCGCGTGACGCTTTCGGGCGTGCGTCTGCTGATCGTTGACGACAACGCGACAAACCGGAAAGTCGTCCAGCATCAGGTCCAGCCCTGGGGAATCGCTCCCGGTATTGCCGAGAACGCGTCACAGGCCCTTGACTTGCTGCGTTCGTCACTGTCGGCCGGCACGCCGTACGATTTGGCCGTGCTTGATATGCAGATGCCAGAGATGAATGGGATGCAGCTGGCGACGGCGATCAAGGCCGATCCCGGCCTTCGGAAGACAAAACTGATCCTGCTCACATCGCTCGGAGTGCAGGACAAGGCTGAGCTCGAGGCGGCGGGCATCGAAGCCACGCTCACAAAGCCCGTGCGGCAGTCCGATTTGTATGATGCGATCATACGGGTGATCAAGCCTCAGGTCGACCAGGCGCAGCAGACGGCGGCTGCCGCCGTCGCATCCGCTTCGGCGTTGGCCGACAACGCGGAGTTCAGCCATGTGCGCATTCTGGTGGCCGAGGACAATATCGTCAATCAGAAGGTGGCCAAGCGGATGCTCGAGAAGATTGGCTGCACGGTCGATGTGGTGGCAGACGGACTCGAGGCCGTGCATGCGCTCGGGAACGCGCCGTACGATCTGGTGCTCATGGATTGTCAGATGCCGGAGATGGACGGATTCGAAGCCACGCGTCAGATTCGGATGCGCGAAGAAGATGGCAGGCATGCGACGATCATCGCCATGACGGCCAATGCCCTGCAGGGCGACAGGGAACGCTGCATCGAAGCGGGCATGGACGATTATATTTCAAAACCGGTTCGACAGAACGATCTGCTCGAGATGATCAAGCGCTGGTCGCCCATGCAGAAGAGCGAGCCGGAACCGGCGCCGGTGCCGGCGCAGCTTGACGACTCCGAGGTGATCGACGTGAAACGGCTCAACGAACTGAGCCAGATCGGCGGCGACGAGGAACCGGATTTGTTGCGCGTGCTTGTCATGATGTACCTGAACGATTCGGTCAAACGTATCGCCTCGATTTTTGCGTCGGTTGAAAGCGGCGACATTCAGAAGATGACGATCGCGGCTCATACGCTCAAAGGCAGTTCGGGCAACATGGGCGTGCGGCTGCTGGTGCCGACGTGCTCCGAGATCGAAGCGATCGGAAAACGTCAAAGCACGGCGGGCGTGGTGCCGTTGTACGAGAAGCTTGAACATGATTACAGTATTGTGAAAGTGGCACTTGAACGGTTCTTGAAGGTGTATTATTCGGGACAGACGCCGGCCAAATGATGCGTGCGCCGCATTCACACACACAGACCCCCACACAACTATGATAAGTCTCAACATCCAGGATATCGAGCCGGGCATGGTGCTCGGAGCCGAAGTAAAAGACCGGACAGGCAGGGTTCTTCTGAGCAAGGGCACGACAGTCACCGAAAAACATCTTTCGATTTTCAAGATGTGGGGCGTCGTGGATGCGATCATCGAGAATGCCGACAAGGAAAAGATCGAAGCGAAGGCTGTCGCCGATATCGAGCCGGGTGATTTTTCACAGGCGCAGGAGGAAATGGATCGCGTCTTCAGGTTCGTTGAACAGCAGGATCATCCATTCATCATCGAGCTCAAGCGGCTGGGATCGATCAGGATCGCGCAGAAGAAGGCGGCATCCGTATGACTCCTCAATCACTCCTTCAGGGCTACGTCGAGATCTCCTCGCTGCCAATGATGTTCGTGCGCATTACAGAAGCGATCAACAATCCGCGCACGTCGGTGAACGAGATCAGCAAGATCATCAGTGAGGATCCCGGGCTCACGGCCCGTTTGCTGCGCGTGGTCAACAGCGCCTTTTACAATTTCCCGACGAAGATCGACACGATTTCACGCGCCGTGACGATCGTCGGCACACAGCAGTTGCGCGATTTGGCGCTTGCCACATCGGTCATCCGGCTCTTCAAGGGCATTCCGCGCGAGCTTGTGAATATGGAATCGTTCTGGCGTCACTCGATCGCCTGCGGAGCCGCAGCGCGCACATTTGCCGCCTACAGGCGCGAATCGAACATCGAGCGATTCTTCGTGGCGGGCATCCTGCACGATCTGGGACGTCTCGTCATCTTCGGAAAAATTCCCGACCAGGCGCGTGAGGCGCTGGCGATGGCGGAGGAGAAGAACATTTCGCTGCTGCAGGCCGAGCGCACCGTCCTCGGATTCGATCATGCCCTGGTGGGGCGCGCGCTGCTGCAGCAATGGAAATTACCGAACAACCTTGTCGATGTCGTTTCATATCACCATCTGCCGACTAACTCGGTCGCGTTTCCGAACGAGACCGCCATCATCCATATCGCCGATATCTTCGCCCATACACTCGGGCTCGGAGCGAGCGGCGAACGGAGCGTGCCGGCGTTTTCGATCGAGGCGTGGGACCTGATGGGCATGCAGACAAGCATCATTCCATCGGTGATCAAAGAAGTGGAACGACAGTACGACGAAGCCATTTATGCAATACTATCGGAGTAGTCTCCCATGCATGTCGGTGATACGTCTGGACCATCAGCAAATGCGACTTCTGGTGATCCGCATGAATACAATCCGGATGTGACGCTATCGCACGTCGTCGATTTTTCGGCGGCGCTTGGCGATCTGCAAAGCCGCTTCGATCCCGATCAGCTTCCGGCGCAGATCTATGCGCTGACGCGCAACTACATTGGGCGCGTGATGAATTTCACATCGTCGGGCTTTCTGATCGTGCGTGATGCCGACGCGGCTTTCCTCTGGGTGAGCGAGGACGAAACGGCGGCCGGCTTGCCGGACGAATCGCTCAAGCGCGAGGTCGCGTCGCTGATCGACAATGGCACATTCGCATGGACGCTGCAGCAGATGCGTCCGGTGATCATTCCATCGTCCGTCCACGGATCGAGCATCATCCTTCACACGCTGGCCACACGCATGCACATCTACGGCATGTTCGTCGGCACGACGGAAGACGTCGACACGGCGCTCAGGAATTTCGATCTCAATCTGATTTCGATTATCCTGTCACACAGCAGCTACGCGCTCGAAAACGCGGATCTCTATCATCGCATCAACGTCTACAACCGCCAGCTCGAAGTCACGATCGAGAGCCGGACGGAGGCGCTTCGCATCGCGCTCAACGATGCCGAGCATGCCAATCAGGCAAAGACGCAATTCCTTGCCAACATGAGTCACGAGATCCGCACGCCGATGAATGCGATCATCGGACTCTCGGAGCTGCTTGCAGGAACGAAGATCGATGAAAAGCAGTGCGAATATATCGACACCATCCGCGCCAGCGGCGAAAATCTGCTGACGATCATCAACGACATTCTCGACATCTCGAAGATCGAGGCGGGCAAGCTGCGCATCGAAGAAAGCGCCGTGTCGATTCGCTCGATCGTCCAGGAGATCGAAGAGATGTTCGTTCCCACGATGCGCGACAAGGATATCCGTTTTGTGACGCGCATCAGCGACGAGGTGCCCGAGTTGGTGATCACGGACGGGCATCGCGTGCGACAGATTCTGGTCAATCTTGCCGGCAATGCGGTGAAGTTCACCACTCAGGGATCGGTCTGCGTTACGGCTGAAGTGGAAGACATGCAGCCCGAATGGATGACGCTCCGGTATTCGGTGCGCGATACGGGCATCGGCATTACCTGTGATGCGCAGGAAAAATTGTTTCAGCCCTTCACACAGGCCGATGGTTCGACCACGCGCAAATACGGAGGCACCGGTCTCGGCCTTGCGATCTCGAAGCAGCTTGTCGAAATGTTGTCGGGATCGATCGGCGTGGAAAGCAACGAACATGAGGGATCGACATTCTGGTTCACGATCAGGGCCAAGTACGCCCCGAACGCAGCCGACGATACCGGGAATAAGCGACAGATGCCGTCGGCAGAGAAGGCAGAGGATCTCACTCCGCGGCTGGATCTCTCAATGCTGATCGTCGAAGACAATCGCATCAACCAGACTGTTGAGCTCAGCATCCTCGACAAGCTCGGATATCGGCCGGATGTTGTCTCGAACGGCGCCGAGGCCGTGGCGGCAGTGGCGCGCAAGCAATACGACGTGGTGCTGATGGATTGTCAGATGCCTGTCATGGACGGGTACGACGCGACGCGCACCATACGCACCGAGCAGGGCGAAACGCGGCACACAATCATCATCGCCATGACCGCAAACGCGCTTGAAGGCGACAGGGAACTTTGTCTTGCCGCAGGGATGGACGATTACGTTTCAAAACCGCTCACGCTGCGTTCGCTCAGGCAGGTGATCGGCAGATGGTTCCCGGCGTTGCCTGCAGGCGGCACGGGGGTTTCTGAATCCTCCGGCGAGCTCTCGCTTCGTATCAGCGAATCTGACATTCCCCCCGAGGAAGTCGACGCATCGTCGGTCGTGCTGGATCTTGCGAAGATAGAGTTCCTGCGCGATCTCGGAGGCGACGGCAAAGACAGTCTGCTAGCTTCACTGAGGGAGATGTTTTTTAAAGATTTTCCTGGCTATATTAGCGCATTGAAAAAGACGGTCATCAACAACGATCCCCAGCAGCTGCGCGAAGCCGCCCATGCGGCGAAGGGCGCGTGCGGAAATCTGGGATTGATGCAGATGTTTCAGACATGTTACGAACTCGAACTGATGGGCAAAGCCGGCCAGATTCAGGGAGCAGACGAACTCATCGCGCGACTACAACTCGAATACGTGCCGGCAATAGGAGCTTTGGATAATTGCCTGACATAAAAATACAAAACGACGCAGACAAGAGAATCAAATTATGAAAATTCTTGTTGTGGATGATGATGAAGGCATCAAGATGATCCTGCGAAGGCTCATCAGCCTGAAACTACTTGTCACGCCGATCGAGGCCTCGAACGGACTTGAGGGACTCCTGAAGGTTGAAAAAGAATCACCCGATATGGTGCTGCTCGATCTCGGGATGCCGCTCAAGGGAGGCGTGGAGTTTCTTGAGAAACTCCGCGAAAGTAAAACGTATGCCTCGCTGCCGGTGGTGGTGATTTCGTCATCGAACGATAAGGATGTGGTGGCGAAGCTGATCAATCTCGGCATCTCGGGATACATCCTGAAACCGCTCGATTATGAAAAAACATTCAAGGTGATTAATGATGTGGTGGGGAAAATAAAACTTCAGAAAAACTGATTTCGTCCGATGATAGAAATCCGGTCGGGAGACGACCGCAGTGCATCAATTTTTCGCGTGCGCGAGCATGCTACCGACACAATAGGGGATCAGGGTGTTATGACACAAACCGAAGTGACATCGAAATTGAAAAAAGAAGGCGACCTTGCCGTTTTCGAAGGGAACATCCTTGGCGGCTCCGAACAACTGCGCCTGACCGGCCCGCTTGAGATTCGCGGCGACATCGAATCGAACGTCACGCTGACTGTCGAGGGCGATGTCACCGTCAAAGGATCGATCTTCGAGGCGCATCTGACTTCGACGGGCAATGTTCGTATCGAGCAGGCGTTCATCGGCAGCGGCAAAGGGAAGATCGATGCGGGCGGCAGTGTTACTGTTGCGGTGGTCAATGGCCAGACGATCGTGGCCAAAGGCAATATCGTCATCGGCGTTGAAGCCGTGAGGGCCGATATCACCGCCTTCGACAGGATTGACGCTAGCGCGGCGCGCATTGTCGGTGGAAAGGCCGAAGCAGGCAATGAGATGGTCGTCAAGCTGCTCGGCAACGAAGAGGGCGCTCAGACAAAGGTCTATCTCGGCAATCGGAAAAAACTCATACAGAGGCTCACGGATATCTCGAACGAAGAAAAACAGCTTACCGAATCGCTTCCGAAGATTGTTGAAGGCATCTACAAGCTGAACCGGTTGAAGATCGACGGAAAAAATCTTCCGCCAGAGCATGAGGCAATGGGCGCCAGACTCAGATCGATGCGCGATTCGATCCCGCGGCAAATCGAGCTTTTCAAAAAAGAGATCGAACATCTCAACCAGCTGCTGAAGGAAAAGACACATGCATCGCTCAGCGTGCGCGAATGCGTCTTCGAAAATGTCATGGTGGATATCAACGGGTTAAAGGAAGTGACTGAGAGCCCTCTCAAGTCGCTTCGATATAAAATGGGTGCGACCGGACTCCTTAAAGAACCGCTGTCGTGAAACGAGACGACAACGGTTTTTTGAGGCGTTTGCCCGGTTTTTAGCACTGACGAAAAAGCCACCTCTGCATAATATTAACCACATCTTGTACCCCTCCCTCCTCTATTTCCTTGTTTTTCAATGATTTTCACCGGGTTTCTCTGGCATTGAAATTGCTATTATTGAAAGAGAAGACATCTTTCAACCAAACGCCTTAAGAAATCCATCTATGAACGCGCAGAATATACAAAAAGTCGGGATCTGGACCGCACTGGCAGGCGCCATTGCCGCATTATTCGTGATTGCAAACTCTTCAAGACGCAGCAGTGCGTTCAAATTGCGCAGTAAAAAATACGACGATATTTTTGGCATCTGAGGCTAAGCAATGATCGAGAATTTTCTTTTTGATAAAACCAAAATTCCGCTGTTGCACAAGGCCCTGGGCGTTTACACATCGCGCCAGAAGGTCATTGCGGGCAACATCGCCAATATCAGCACTCCTGGATACAAGAGGCAGGATGTTGAATTCGAGGCGCGGTTCAACGATGCGTTGACGCTTGGAGGCGTGACGCCGCTTGAGGGTCAGACGACGCAGGCGCAGCATATACCGATCAACACGACCGACCCCGAACAGCTTCAGTCGCGCGTGGTGACGCCGAAAGGCGATACCGACGAGTTGGCCAGTGGTGTAAACAATGTCGACATCGATATGGAGATGGCACAGCTTGCCGAAAATCAAATCCGGTTCAAGTACGCATCGCGATTGATCTCGGAATCATTTAAAACGTTACGACGCAGCATCACAGGATCAGGGAGTGGCGCATGAAAACCGATATGCTTTTTAGTTCGATGAATGTCAGCGCGTCGGGCCTGCGCGCGCAGCGCAAGCGGATGAACATTGTGGCGGAGAACATCGCCAATGCCGACACCACGCGCACGAAGGACGGCACGCCCTATCAACGGAAGTTCGTCACGTTCGAAACGGCCTCGCAGTCCGGCAGCACGTTCGCCTCGCAGTTTCCTCCCGCGGAGCAGATGAGCGTTCCTCTTGCCGCGACGACCGACGGTATCGCGCTTGGCGCAGGATTCAGTTCGACGTCGCCGACCCCGATGCAGCTGTCGGAGGTTGAGGGCGACGTCGAAACCGACACATCGCCGTTCAAGATGATCTACGATCCGTCGCATCCTGATGCCGATGCCAACGGATACGTGAAGTCGCCGAATGTGAATGTCGTCACCGAAATGGTCGAAATGATTGCCGCCTCGCGCGGCTATGAAGCAAATGTCACGGCGATCACCGCCGGCAAACAAATGGCAAAGGACGCGCTGGAGATATGAAAATTTCCTCGTTTCAGCCGATGAACATCAACGACGCCAGGTCTGAATCCGCACGGCAGATGGCGGCGGCAAAAAAAACACAGAAGCCGGACGGCGAGGCACAGGCCGCCCGTGAGTCTCAGCGCGCTGAGACCGAGAACGCCTCGATTATGTCGCGCGAAGAAAAAGAATATTTCGCGAGCCTGTATCCGGAAGATTCAAAGAAGATCATCTCATACTCCACATATTCAAAAGGCGGGATCGCACAAGCGGTCTCTGTCGGGTCACTGTTCGACAAAAAAAGTTAAGACTATGAACACAATTTCTGATAACACACAGGGCTTGGGGCAGACAATGATGCCGAAACGAACACAGCCTCAATCGGAGAGCGGCCAGTCGACTGTCACATTCGGTGATACGCTGCAACATTTCATCGCCGATGTCAATTCACTTCAGGCGCAGGCGGGCAAGGCCGTGCAGGATTTTTCCTCGGGCGAAGCCGTCGAAGTGCATGATGTGATGGTGGCGGCTGAAAAGGCGCGCACAAGTTTCGACTTGCTGCTTGAAGTCCGAAATAAAACAATCGATGCCTATCGCGAACTGATGAGAATCCCGGTATAACCCATGGACCCACTGCGAGAACAAATACGGGCGTTGCTGGCTAAACTGACGCTGATGCAGAAACTGCTGATTGGCGGCGCGGCGATCGCCGCCGTTGTCGCTATCATCTCTCTCGTGAGCATGATGAGCAGGCCGACGTACGTGACGCTGTTTTCAAACCTCAACGCGCAGGATGCATCGAAGATCGTCGAGCGCCTGAAGGAAAAAAAGGTTCCCTACAAACTTGAAGACAACAGCAAGACGGTGCTCGTCCCGAAGGATCAGCTCTACGATCTGCGCCTGACGATGGCGGGCGAGGGCCTGTTGCAGTCGAGCATCGTCGGATATGAAATCTTCGACAAGACGAATCTCGGCGCATCCGATTTCGTTCAGAAACTGAATTACAGGCGCGCGCTCGAAGGCGAGCTGGCGCGCACGATTCTTACGATCGACGAAGTGGAAGGCGCCCGTGTACATATCGTCATCCCCGAGAAGGCGCTCTTCAAGGAAGACCAGAAAGAACCCACCTCTTCGGTCGTCCTCAAGCTCCGCTCCGGAAAACTTTCCCCCGACAATATCGACGGCATCGCGCGCCTGGTCTCCAGCAGCGTCGAAGGCCTGAGTCCGAAGAACGTGTCGATCATGGATTCGCATGGCAACGTGCTGTCGTCGAACACGCAGTCGAACACGCTTGCGGCGCTTTCATCGACGCAGTATGAGCTGCAGCATAAAGTGGAAACCTATCTGGCCCAGCAGGCGCAGTCGATGCTCGACGGAGTTGTCGGACCGAGCAACTCGATCGTGCGCGTGACGGCGGATTTGAATTTCAATCAGGTTGAACAGACAGTTGAGAAGTACGATCCGGATGGACAGGTGGTGCGCAGCGAGCAGTCGACCGAAGAGAAGAACGCGCAGACCGATACGCTTCCGCCGGGCACGCGCACCAATGCGATTACCAATTACGAGATCAGCAAGACGCTCGAACATATCATCAGCGGCACGGGCAACGTGAATCGTCTCTCGATCGCCGTGCTCATTAACGGCAAGCCCGTCACGAAGGAAACAAACGGCAAGAAGGAAACACAGATCCTTCCGCGCTCGACCGAGGAGATCACACAGCTGACGGACGTGGTGAAAAAGGCGGTCGGCTTCGACCAGCGGCGCAACGACGAAATCTCGTTCGTCAATCTGCCGTTCGACAACCGGCTGAACGACGAGCAGTTCATGCAAAAGCAGGAATTGGTTCCGACGGACAACAATATGCAGCGCTATGTGATCATCGGCGCAATGCTCGGGGCGGTGGTGATCCTGTTCCTGTTGATCGGCCGGCTCAAATCGCGCCGCACCGTGACCCCGGTAGGCCAGTATCTTGATATGAAGGAAACCGTGATGACCGATGCCCAGAAAGTGCTCGAGAGCGCAGTGGTTGAAAAGAAAATCATTCCGCCTCTGCCCGAAAAGGAAGTGCCCCTTGAAACGATACACCGTGAAGAGCGGCGCAACCGCGTGATGGATTACGTGCGCGACAAACCCCAGGATACATCGAAAGTCGTGAAAATGTGGCTGACTGAATCTGGCAATAGTGAGTAGGCGGTTTGCACAACACATTTCGGCATACAAACATTCAGTGAACCTTTTGCTGACGGAAGATAATGGCTAGTACGACAGAACAACTCATACGGCAGGAAGCCGAAAAACGAAAGATCCGGCTCACCGGCACACAGAAAGCGGCGCTGCTGCTTGTGTCGATGGACGTTGAAGCGGCAACGCGCGTGTTCCGCGAGCTCGATCCGCTCGAGGTCGAGCGCATCACGATCGAGATCTCGGGCATGCGCGGCATTCCCGCCTCGGTCACAGACGATGTGATGCAGGAATTCCAGGAGATGACCACCGCGCGCGAATTCGTGGTGCAGGGCGGCATCGAATACGCGCAGTCGCTTCTTGAAAAAACATTCGGCATCAGCAAGGCGACCGACATCATGGAAAAGGTGAAGGCGCTCACGCACGTGACGGGTTTTGCAATGCTGCGCCAGACCGATCCCCAACAGCTTGCGAGTTTTCTGTCGAAGGAACATCCGCAGACGATCGCGCTCATCTTGTCGAACATTTTGCCCGAGCAGACGGCGCAGGTGTTGCTCGAGTTCCCCGAGGAGCTCCGGTCCGATGTCGCCTATCGCATCGCGACGCTCGGAAAGGTGTCGCCGCAGACGCTGAAAGAAATTGAAAAAGTGCTCGACGAGATCGCGCAGAATCAAATGAACCAGTCGATTAGTTCGATCGGCGGAACGAAATCAGTCGCGGCGATCCTGAACAAGTCGACGACCGTGACCGCGAAGAACGTGCTCGAGAACATCGAGCAGCGCGATGTTCAGCTTGCGGCCGAGATCAAGCGCCTCATGTTTTTGTTCGAAGATATCATCTTCATCGACGACCGCGGCATCCAGCGCATTCTGCGCGAGGTGGACAAGAAGGATCTCGCCCTTGCGCTCAAAGTGGCGGAAGAGAAATTGCGCGCGAAGATCTTCGCCAACATGTCGGAGCGCGCGGTGGATATGCTCAAGGAAGAACTCGAATTCATGGGACCGGTCCGATTGCGCGATGTGGAATCGGCCCAGACGCGAATCGTGGAAGTGGTGAAACAGCTCGAAGAGCGCGAAGAGATCATCATTTCACGCCGCGGTGGAGCGGAGGAAGTATTTGTCTAAACTGATCAAATCGGACGGCTCGTTCATCCAGGCTTCGGCGCACACGGCGCCTCAGCTGGAACGTGAAACAGCGCGCGTGCATCGGGTCAAACATGAGGAAGACAAGGCCACGCTCGAAGCGCGCATCAGGCGCGAATGCGAAACGATGTATACATCGCGCATCGCCGAGGCGTATCAACAGGGATTCATGAACGGCAAGTCGGAAGGCATCGGAGAATCGGCCGCTGAAGCCGAAGCCTATAAGGCCGATCTGGCCGGACGTGCCGATGAGCTCATGGGATCGATCGGTGAACAGCATGCGCAGCTGCGCGAGATCGTCGAAGAAACGGTCGTCAGGCTTTCGCTCGAAATCGCCTCGCGCCTCATCAAGCGCGAGATCGAACTGTCTTCGCCGGTGGTCGGACAGATCCGCGAGGCGATCAAGCGTATCCTGGGCGTTGAAAAAGTGAAGATCAAGATCAACCGGGCCGACGAAGAACTCGTCCGCTCGCAAAAGACGGAACTCCATCAGGCGGCCGATTCGGTGAAGGAATTCGTGCTCGATATGGACGACAAAATTTCCGCGGGGGGCTGCATTCTGGAGAGCGAGCTCGGCAATGTCGATGCGCGCCTCGAGACGCAGATGAAACAAATCGAACTCGCGCTGCGCGATCATACGCGCTCCTGACGATCCACACACATTCCCACTTCTATGACAATGCAGGCGACACACTTTCAATATCTCTTCGATGCCGTCAGACGCGTCGACATGGTGAAAGTCAACGGCCGTGTCAGCCAGGTGATCGGGCTTGTGATCGAATCGATCGGTCCGAACACGTCGCTCGGTGAAGTCTGCACCATCAAATCGAAGGACGGAGACGATGTCTGCCTGACGGAAGTGGTCGGGTTCAAGAACAACCGCGTGCTGTCGATGGCGCTTGGAGATATTTCCCGCATCAGTCCCGGATGCGAAATCGTGGCGAGCGGCAAGGCATTCATGATCGGCGTCGGTCCCGGCCTGCTGGGACGAGTGCTCGACGGGCTGGGCAAGCCGATGGACGGACTCGGGCCGCTTGTGACAAAAGAATCGAGGTCGATTTACAGCGCTCCGCCGAATCCGCTTGACCGCATGCGCATTTCGGAGCCGATCACAACAGGGATCCGTTCGATCGATACGCTGCTGACATGCGGCAAGGGTCAGCGTGTCGGTATTTTCGCCGGCAGCGGCGTGGGGAAAAGTGTGACGATGGGAATGATCGCGCGCAATACGAGCGCCGATGTCAACGTGATCGCGCTTGTGGGCGAGCGCGGTCGAGAGGTGAGGGAATTCATTGAAAAGGAACTCGGCGCCGAAGGACTTCGCCGATCTGTCGTTGTGGTGGCGACAAGCGATCAGACGGCGCTCGTGCGCCTGAAGGCCGCGTTTCTTGCGACAAGCGTCGCGGAGTATTTTCGCGATCAGGGGCTCGATGTGATGCTGATGATGGATTCGGCCACGCGCGTTGCAATGGCGCAGCGCGAGGTCGGTCTCGCAATCGGCGAGCCGCCTACGACCAAAGGGTACACGCCGTCGGTCTTTGCACTGCTGCCGAAACTTTTAGAGCGCGCCGGCACATCCGACCGGGGATCGATCACCGGTCTCTATACTGTGCTTGTGGATGGAGACGATTTCAACGAACCGATCGCCGACGCCGTCCGCTCGATCCTCGATGGACACATTGTGCTCTCGCGCCGTTTGGCAGCGGCGGGTCAGTACCCGGCGGTCGACGTGCTCGAATCGATCAGCCGCGTCATGCCCGATGTCACGACGGCCGATCACAGGAATCGCGTGCAGCGCTTCGCCGATATCCTTGCCACGTACAAGGATGCCGAGGACCTGATCAATATCGGGGCGTATGTGCGGGGCACGAATCCGCGGATCGATTACAGTTTATCGAAGATCGAATCGGTCCGTGTCTTTCTCAAGCAGGGAATCGACGAACGCGTTGATACTGAAACCAATATGAACATGTTAAAGTCAATTGTGGGCGATTCGGTCGCATAGCACTCACACAACAATCCAGGCTCAACAGACCACCGGCAGGCAGAGTGAAACAGAATAACTTCAAGAAGGTCGTCCAGGTTCGAACAATACAACAGAAACAGGCGCAACAACAGGTAGCGGACGCAGTCAGAATGCGCCTTGAAGAGGAGGAGCGCCTCAGCGAAATTCACGAGCACCGGCAGCGTGCCGCAAGCGCAATTCGCGCGCAGCAGAAGATGAGCGTTGCGCAGATGCAGACGATGCGCTCGCATCTGCTGGCGCTTTCGCAGCAGATCGAATCGCAGCAAACGGCTGTCGCCAAGGCTTCGGAACATGAGGATACGAAGCGCGACGCGCTTCTGAAAAAGTCACAGGAGAAGAAGATGGTTGAGGTGCTGAATGAGAAGCGCATGAAATCCGAGCAGAAGGAAACGGACCGGAAGGAACAAAAGACGCTCGACGAATTTGCTCAACGTCTGCGCTGAGCCGTCTGTTACGGGGACGGCCGATCGCACCGAACCTGAACTGAATCCACACTGAGTCCATACCGGAAATAAAAAAATGAAATCGACCATCGTATTCCTTGGAGCGCTTTTTTTGCTCTCGTGTCTTGCCAGCGGCGCCATGCTGTTGACGGCAACGATGAAGCCCCAGTGGTTTATGCTCGGCGCCAAAGGGGCGGAGGCGGATTCACTCCGTGCAGGGACGCATGCCGGATCGTTGGCTTCCGCAGACAGCACGAAAAAAAACGACACGACACAAACCGGACACGACACGCAGGCTCCGGCGACCGGTGAGCAGACGTCGTCGAACACTGCAGTCGGCGTCCCGGCTGAGAATCCGGTAAAGGCAGAGAAGGCCGCTGCACCGACAGTGACGGCTGCTTCAATTCAGGATCAGGCGCAGACTGACGCCGCAAAGGAACGCGATCTGCAGAGCGTGGCGAAGCTCTATGAGGCCATGAAGCCCGACGATGCGGCGAAGATTCTCTCGAAACAAGACGATAAGGAAATTCGCAGGATCATCCTGCATATCAAGAAGAAGCAGGCGGCAAAGATCCTCTCCAGCTTCAACGCGGACCGCGCGGCGCAGATACTCGCACAATAATGATCCGGCCTGCCCGCACGAAAAAAACATCTCATTTGTTGGTTCGTTCAATGAAAAAAATATTCTCCATAGTTTATCTGATTGTAATTTTCGGCGCCGCCACGGCGCATGCGCAGTCGTTCATCGCATCGATGACTCCGTCACCCAATGCGCAGAATGTGCGGCCGTCTTCAAATATTGTCATCTCGTTTACTACCGATATCAATCCGGGTACGCTTACGCAATCGACCGTCAAGGTCAATGGTTCGTTGAGCGGTCCGCACGCGCTTAAATCGCTGAGCTACACCGGCATGACGCGCTCGGTGGTGATCGATCCCACGACGGACTTCAGCGCGGGCGAAACGGTCACAATCGTTGTCACATCGGGCGTTCAGAATATTCTTGGCGATGCAATGACGTCTCCGTTCACGTCGCAGTTTACTGTGGCCGCGAAAGTCGGCTCCGGCATGCTGCTGCAGACGGGCATTCCCGGCACCGGCAATCAACCCTGGGCCGCCGCAACGGTCGATTTCGATCACGATGGCGCATTCGACTTTCTTGTGCTCAACCGCGCGTCGAAAACCGTGTCGCTTGTGCGCAACTATGGCTCCGGAAATTTTCTTCAAACCTCGTCGACGGCTGTCGGCACATCGCCCTCGTCCATGGCAGTCGCGGATTTTGACGGCGATGATACTGTCGATTGTGCGGTTGCCAATGAAGGATCGAATACGGTGTCGGTGCTGACGATGATCGACAGTAAGGGAGTGTTCACGAAGACAGTCACGCTGACCGCGCCGGGCGCACCGTCGGCAATCGTTGCGGCGGACATCGATCATGACGGCGATATGGATCTCATTGTTGCGGGCCGGACATCGAATTCGGTCATGATCTTTACGAATTCGGGCGCCGGCGCATTTACGCTCTCGTCAACGATTCCTGTCGGCGTGGGACCCTCGGCCCTTGTCACGGGCGATTTCAATGGCGACGATATGATGGATATCGCCGTTGTAAGCGAGGCGGCAAACACGCTGACGATCCTCATCAATAACGGATCGGGCACGTTCACGGCGCAGACTCCGATTCAGGTTCCGGCTGGACCCGTCTCGCTTGCCACGGGCGATTTCGACAACGACGGATCGATCGACATTGTTGCGGCGTGCAAGACATCAAATTCGATTGCGATCTTTCGCAACGACGGCACGGGCACGTTTTACAGCGGAGGCATACTGGCCACCGCGTCGACTCCCTCGACAGTGGCTGCCGGCGATATGGACGGAGACGGCAACTGCGACATCGTCGCACTCGGACTGGGCGTGACCGTTTACCATAACCAGGGCTATTTCCAATTCTCGGCGCTCGCGCCGGTCATCGGAGGCACTTCGCCGCACGGACTGGTGCTTGCCGATCTCGATGGCGACGGAGATCTCGATTGCGCGGCGCCGAACAGCGCATCCTCATCGCTCTCGCTCTTCACGAATCGGCCCGCTGTGGGAGTGAATGTGGTTCCCGCTTCGCTCGATTTCGGCGTGAGCCGGTCGGGCGCATCCATTCGCAAGACGGTATCGATCCACAACGACGGCGTGCTTGTTCCGCTGAATATCATGTCCATCACCTCGTCGAATCCGGCGGCATTTTCGGCCGAAGCACCGACCGGATTGATCCTGCCGCTCGACAGCGTATCGATCCCAGTGACATTCAAACCATCTGAAGTGAGAAGCTATACGGACAGCCTCACGCTTGTCACAAACGATCCGGTGCGTCCGCTTGTGAAGATACCATTGAAAGCAATCGGCGGCCTGGCCGTACTGTCCACGCTCCCGGCCCCCGGCGGCGTGACAAATCTGGTTACGCCATTTGTGACCGCTTCATTCAACGGCGCGCTCGATGCGGCGTCGCTCAGAAGTTCGACACTCAGACTTTTCGGAGACATCTCCGGACTGCGCAGCGCGGACTATGGGCTTAATAATACAGAACACAAAGTGACGCTCACGCCTTCACAAAAATTTCTCACAGGCGAACATGTCACCGTTGTGGCGACCGATTCTGTCACGGCCACCTCGCCGCAGATCCGTCTGGCGGACGGATTCGCATGGATGTTCACGATCGCTCCCTCGCTCGGCAGCGAATTTTACACTGTGAGCGGATCGTTCGCGACGGGCGCGAGTCCCTATGCCGTGGCGACGGGGGATTTCAACGGTGACGGATTTACGGATATTGCCGTGGTTAACAGCGGAGACAACTCGATTTCTGTGATGATGAACGATACGCATGGCGGACTCTCGGGACAGACTGTGTATCCGCTCGGATCGCTTCCGCAGGCGCTTGTCGTTGCCGATCTGAACGAAGACGGCGCTCCCGATATCGCGGCGGTCAACACGCTTGGAGGATCGATCTCGATTCTGCTCAACACGCATCTCGGTGATGGAACGTTTACCGCCGGTCCGGTCGTTGCGCTCAATCCCGGATGCGAACCGCGCGCAATTGTCTCGGCCGATATGAACAACGACGGGCATCTGGATCTGATCACCGCGAATACGAAGGACAATTCGATCTCGATTTTGACAAACGACGGGACGGCGCATTTCACCGTGTCGAAGACGATCACTGTCGGCGCATCGCCGCGCGGTATTGCCGCAGGAGATTTCAATAATGACGGCGCGACGGATCTTGTGGTGATGAACCGCGGGGCAAGCACTGTGACGCTGCTGATCAATACGCATGGATCGTTCACACAAACGACATATCCTTCTGGCAACGCGCCCGCCGCGATCACGGTGAACGATTTCAATCATGATGGATTCGCCGATTGCGCAACAGCCAATAGCGGTTCGAAAGATCTTTCAGTGTTCCTGAATAACAAGAATGGAGGATTTCTCCCGGCGTCACCGGTGCAGATGAATAATGTGCCGACCGCATTGTATTCCGGTGATATGAGCGGAGACGGCAATGCCGATCTTGTGGTTGCCCAGTACTCGTCTTCTTCGGAAATCAATACGGTGCAGGTGATGACCAATTCGGGCACGGGCGCGTTCGTACGCGGCGACTCGGTCATCGTCAACAGCCCGGTCGCCGTGACCGCATTCGATCTCTCGAATCGGGGCGTGCTCAACCTTGCGGTGCCGAACCTGTTGACCAATCATATCACGGTGATCAATCCGGCCGCCGCCCAGACGCCGGTGCTCGTTTCGCCGCTGCACGAGACTGTCTCGCTGAAGCCGCCGGTCACACTGCAGTGGCAGCCCACATCCCGCACGATCGTCTACCATGTGCAGGCGATGGATTCGGCCACAGGCGCGCTCGTCGCCAATGATTCGTCGGCAACGGCGCAGCAGATTCTCATTTCGGGATTGTCGTACCTGACGACGTACAAATGGCGCGTGCGCGCAAAGAACGATATCGGATGGGGAGAATTTTCTCCCTGGTGGAATTTTACAACATGCGTTGCTCCGCCGCCGGCGCCAGTGCTAACAGCTCCGGCTGCGAATGCGATCGAGCAGGAAGCGGCCCCGTTGTTCACGTGGCGTCCCGCGGCATCGGCTGAGCGCTACAGGATTCAGGCCTCGTCTGATCCGCTCTTCACTCAAACCGTGTTCGATACTTCCACGCCCGATACGCTGTGGCAGTCGCCGATGCTTTCGATCCATGCGCAGTATTACTGGCGCGTGCAGGCGTCGAATTTCGGAGGCGACAGTCCGTGGTCCGAAGCATCGTCGTTCGTGACGCGGCTGCCGCTGCCGGAGAAGGTGCAGCTGAATGCTCCCGGCAATGAGGCGCGTTCGCTTTCTGCGACAATCCGGTTCACCTGGCATTCGGCGCAGTGGGAAGTGAACAAGTACTGGTTCGAGATCGCGGCCGATACGCTCTTCATCTTCCGCATCATCGATTCGACGGTCACGGATACATCGTGGGTGATGCCGAAACTTTCGGACAATCAGCGATATTTCTGGAAGGTCCGCGCCTGGAACGAGAAAGGCTGGGGACCCTTCAGCGAGACGTTCACGTTCTCGCTCGGAACCACAGGCGTTGAAGCGGACAAAAATGTGATACCCGATCATTTCGCGCTTGAACAGAATTTCCCGAATCCGTTCAATCCGTCGACGCAGATCCGGTTCTCGATCGCGGCAGCCTCATCCGTTCAGCTGAAGGTTTATGATATTTTGGGTAGGGAAGTCGCCACGCTTGTCCATGAAACGCTTCGTCCGGGAGTTTACACGGTGCCCTGGAATGCGTCGAGTCTGCCGAGCGGAATCTATATTTATCGCCTCAATGCGGGCAATTTCGTGTCGACGAAAAAGCTGTCGCTTCAAAAATAACTGTACGACAAGAAATCTTCAGTCAAAGAGCCTTATGTTTACATAAAATCTGTCGATTATCGAGAGTATAGATACTCTTCATCGTTTTTATTCCAGGAGCGCCAGTATGAAACTGCGATTACTCTTCCTTCTCATGATCCTTCTCGGTTTCCGTGCAGAGGCTCAGACAGTTACCAATATCACACATCCCGGTGCCGGGCCCTATGCGAGTCTTCAGGCTGCGCTCGACAACGCCGCAACGGTTGCAGGCGACGTGCTTACAATGACGGCCGGTTCATTTTATAACGAATCGGCCACAGTCCGCAAGAGCGTGTCGCTTTCGCTCGGGGCCGGCATTTCGATCAGATCGCTGAATATTTCGGATAGTTGTTCGCTCACGCTGCTCGGATCGCTTGCGGTGACAGACACGCTGAAATTCACAAACGGCTTTGTTCGCATTCCCACGCCGACAGATATGATTTCGCTTGGCGCAGCCGCCACGGTCAATCGCATCAATGGGCATGTGCAGGGCATGATGCAAAAGGCGATCGGCGCAACTGGACCGTACATCCTGATGAAATTCGAAGTCGGAGATCAGACGAGCTATACCCCCGTCGAGCTCAACCTCTATAATGTGACAGCGATCGGAACGGTACAGGTATCGACACAGACCGGCGACCATGCATCGATCGCGCTATCGGGCATCAATCCGTCGCAGAGCGTCAATCGCCGTTATGCGGTGCGCAATACAGGCGTCGTGTTCGATAATTTTACTGCAAAACTTTCGTTCGCCACGAACGATCTCGATCCGGGCGCCGATTATCGCATGTTCCGCGTCGCGGCTCTCGGCGGCGTTATCTGGACCCAGCCGGTGATTGCGCTTGTCTATCCGAACGAGATTACGGCGACCGGCATGCCGCAGTTCAACGGGCTTGTTGAATTCATCGTTGGAGAGCAGGTACCTCCGGCGCTTGTCTATCCGGCGAATGGCGCAACCGGCATCTTCCCGACATGCCAGGCGCGGTGGAGCACGGCGATCGGCGCAGCATCGTATCAGTTCCAGCTCTTTCTCGACACGACAAAGGCGCCGCTGAAGGATCTGGCAAACATTCTTCCCACGTCGTACGACATCATCTATCCGTCAATCAAATTGGGATACGACACCGTCTACTATTGGCGCGTGAAGGCGCAATACGGCAATCTCAGTTCCGACTGGAGTCCGATGTGGAGTTTCAGGATCGGCACGCCCGATTCGCTGATCGACAATGCGATCGTCCATATTCATTTCAGGCATCAGGAAGGCAGCATCGACAGTCTTCGCTTCAAGCCGGGCTCGAACCGCGAGCTGTTGTATCAGCCGCTGAATACATCGACCAAGGGCGGATTGAATCGTGTCAACTCTGAAGTCGGATCGAAATGCACTGCATGGATCGTCGACACGACGCCCGGCGTCGATACGGCGTCGTTCCTTTACGTGAACTCTTCGTACGGAACAAAGCGTGTGTGGATGCGCTGGAGTGCGAATCTCGGATTTGAAATGAAAAATTATTACAGCTTCTCGGCCGCCTCGAAATTTGCGCCTGGCGTGTATTGGAGACCGGGCGGCGATCTGGGTCCGCAGTACGATTACATTACAGTGATCGATACATCGGGAAAGAAACTGACGCGTTACAGCAGTTATCCCGGCAAGGACAGCGTGCTCTATAATGGTCTTTCGCGCGGAAGCGGCATTACCGATACGCGGTTCGATGAGACATTCGGATTCAAGAACAAGCCGACCGACTCGCTCTATGCTGCAACCGGCACTGCGCTGAACGGTCCCTACAGCCGCACGACGCGGCGCGATACGAGTGTGCAGGAATTTGCGATCAAGTCGACGAGCGCCTATTGGGCATGGGTCGATAACATGGTCGAACCCTTCTTCAATATCACGCCCACAGGCGGCGGCGTCACCTGGTTTTCGGGAACGCCTCAGAGTGTCGTGTGGCAGTCGACGCCTTTATTTGGTGCAGGTGTGCTTGTGAACATCAAGTTGTCGACGGACGGCGGATTGACATTCCCGATCACTGTCGCATCGGGTATTCCCAACAGCGGCACGTACGTGATTCCGTCGGTGCCGGTGGTGTCTTCCACGAATTGCCGGATGAGGGTTGAGCTTGCATCGAATCCCGGATATTTCGGCATGAGTCTCAGCAACTTCATCATCCGCGCGAGCAACGCGGTTGTCTTCACAGTTCCGTCATCGCTCACGACGGCGCCGGGTGAATCGTTCGTTCTGCCATTCTATATCAATCCGAATGGAAGAAATATCTACGCCTTCGATTCGCGCATCACGTTCAACAAGGCGTTGCTTTCGATGGGGAAATTCCGGCTGGGATCGAACCTGCCGAACGGATGGAAGATCAATGTGAACGACAGCTCGGCCCGCGGGTTCGTGCAGATCGGCGGCGAGTGCAGAGTCGATTCGCTCAACTTCCCGATTCAGCTCGCCGACACGGTGCTTGTATTCACGTTCAACGTCAAGACGACGGCGAGGGTTGGATGGGGCGATACGCTGAAGATCGACAATACGCATCTGTCGGCTGCCGGTCCTCTTGCTGAGACGTATCCTGTGAGCGGCAACGATTGTCCGTTGGCGTTCCATGCGGCCCTTGCGGGAAAACTCACATATTATTCGAACAAGAAATCACTCGCCGGCGATTCGGTCGTGCTGAGCTACAAGGGATTCGGCAACGGCATGACGCTGTTGATCGACACGATCGCGGTCACGGACAGTCTCGGCAAATTCGACTTCTCGCCGATTCCGCCGAGCGCACAGGTGTCGTTGAGTGTGCGCCGATGGGCAAGCGAAGTGACCGCTGCGACCGACAGTTCGGTGATCACATCGGGCGATGCGCTGCTTGCATTCATGGGACGCGATGGCGGTCCGACGGTGGTCACCGGATATCAAAAAATTGCGATCGATGTGAACGGAGACGGTCGTGCGAACTCGACCGATGCGTTCGCCATATTGAAACGCGCCACCGGCACGCTTCCGAATTTCAGGGGACTGGCGCCGGGCGGCAGAGGCGACTGGGTGTTTGTCGATTCGGCATATAAGATGACATCGTATAATTGGACATCCGCAGCGCAGACGCGCTCTGTCTTCCCGCTTGACTCTTCGCGGGCCAAGGAGAATTTCTACGGCATCCTGCTGGGCGATGTGCTGGCCTCGTACGGAGTGACAGTGAAAAAACTCAACAAGGTTGGTGAGATCGACGATGTGCTGGCCGCGGGTCCCGCCCAGTTTTCAGTGCCGCGTGTGATCAATGGAAGCATCGGCGACACGGTTCAGGTGCCTGTCGTGCTCAATGCAAACAGAAATCCGTTGGGTTCGTTCGACGTCACAGTGCGCTACAACAAGAACATGCTCAAATACACGGGACGCTACGTGCGCAATGCGAAGCTTGCAGGCATGGAAGGATGGGACATGGACGTCTATGGCAGCAATGCCGAAGGCCGTGTCAGCATCGGTGCGGCTGATTTCGAACAGGATATCCGTCCCGTGATGGGCAGCGGCGCCGTTGTGACGCTGAAGTTCATCGTTCTTGGTTCCGACAAATGGATCGACAGCTGCGATATTCTGCTGACGAATGTCGGAGCGACCGATACGGTGGCGTCGTTTGTGGCGGTCTCGGCAGTCAATGGAAAAGTTTTGACTTCGGGCAAGGCGGGTGTGCCGGCGACGTTTGCGCTGCTGCAGAATTATCCCAATCCGTTCAATCCGTCGACGCATATCAGCTTCGGGCTCCCGTCTCAGGCGCGCGCGTCTGTGACCATCTATAATATCCTCGGACAAAGCGTGCGTTCATTTGCGCCCGCGGATCTTTCGGCCGGATATCATGAAGTGATCTGGGATGGCAGGGATAACGACAACCGCATGGTTTCGTCTGGCGTGTATTTCTATCGTCTGAGCGCCGAAGGTGAAGGCGGAACGAAGTTCAACGAAGTGAAGCGCATGATGCTTGTGAAGTGATGCGCGATCGGCGGCATGCTTGTGTGAGATGAATCGGCAGGCTGCGCGATGGATTTGTAATGTAATCGAAGTCCGAAGTCAGGATCAACGATCTTGATTTCGGACTTTTTTTATGGAATATTACTCGCATACAGTTGTGCGAGGCGGGACATCGCGTTTCGACTTTGCACCATGCGAAGAACATATTCTCCATCACAGGCGCCGTATGACCATGACGATCGGGAAACTCAGCATCATTTGCAGCGCGGCTGTTATCCTTTGTGCCGGCTGTTCATCCGTTTCGGCGATTCGCCTGCCGGGAAGGATCTCGGACGAGCGGACACTGCTTCCGAATGGCTGGACGCTTTCTCCGGCTGGAAAGTCGATTCCACTCGGAGATCTTCCGCTTGGCATTGATATCGCCCGCACGCGCGGCGTGGCTGCGGTGATTAACAGCGGGTACAGCGACCATTCGATTTCGCTTGTCGATTTGCGCACACAGTCGATCCGCCAGACTGTACCAGTAAAACTCTCGTGGAACGGCATCGAGTTTTCATCCGATGAAAGCGAGCTCTATATTTCATCGGGCAACGATAATGGCGTGCTCCGATACAGATTCGATGCCGATACGCTTGTGTTCATCAACCGCATCGAGCTCGGCAAACCTTATCCCGCCGATACTGTTTCGCCTTCGGGCATCGCCGTTGCGCCGAACGGCAGAACGCTCTACGTCGCATCGAAAGGAAGCAATGCGCTGTATCGCGTCAATCTCATGCGCGATTCCGTCGAACAGGTGCTGCCACTTTCGCATCCTGCGTATACGTGTCGCATCGATGAACCCCGGCATGTGATCTACGTAACGCTCTGGGGCGGGGCGTCTGTTGCTGTCATCGACGAGCGCACATTCACACTCATCACAACGATCCCTGTGGGCGATCATCCGAGCGAGATGCTCTTGTCTGATGATGGCACGCGTCTCTATGTGGTCAATTCAAATCATAACACAGTATCGGTGATCGACTGTCTCTCGCGCAGCGTGATACGCACGTTTTCGGTGTCGCTTTCAGCCTCCAATCCGAATGGAAGCACGCCGAACTCGCTTGCGCTTAGTCACGATCAGAAGACGCTCTATGTCGCAAATGCCGATAATAATGCGCTTGCCGTACTCGACGCCGATTCGGGCGCGGTGCGGGGCTTCATTCCCACGGGCTGGTATCCCACACTTGTGCGAGCCTACGGCACGACGTTGCTTGTGGCAAACGGCAAGGGCGAATCATCGAAATCCAACGCCGACAAGAGTTACATCGGAAACATCCTCACAGGCTCGCTATCGTTCATTCCCGTTCCCTCAGGTGAAGAGGAGCAGAATATCTACACCGCGCGCGTCTTCGAGAATTCTCCGATCCTTCATCCGTCCGATTGGGACGATGACTCGCCCATTCCGAATTCGCGCGACAAGCGCTCTCCCATCACGCACGTCTTCTATATTATAAAGGAAAACCGCACATACGACCAGGTCTTCGGCGACAAGCCCGAGGGAAACGGCGACTCGTCGCTCACGATGTTCGGTCGCGAAGTGACGCCGAACCACCACGCGCTCACGGACGAATTTGTGCTGCTCGATAATTTTTATGCCGATGCCGAAGTGAGCGCCGACGGGCATAACTGGTCGATGGCGGCCTATGCGACCGACTACGTCGAAAAAACCTGGCCCACGTTTTACGGGGGAGGCGGAGGCGCGTATGATTTCGAGAACGAAGGCATCATGTCGCCAAGCGTCGGGTACATCTGGGATAATTGCCTTCGGCACAATGTGACAATTCGCAACTACGGCGAATTTTTAAGCGAGGAGGAATCGGCAAATCGCGGACGGTATATTCCGAATGTGGCGGGACTGATGAACTATTCGTCCGCCGAATTTCCGGGATGGGATTTGAATTATCCGGACCGCAAGCGCGTATCGGTGTGGATGAAGGAGTTCGATCGGTATGAGCGCGGCGATTCGCTGCCGCAATTTTCGATCATCCGTCTTCCGAACGATCACACCGCGGGCACAAAAAAAGGCGGACTCTCGCCGCGGGCGATGGTGGCCGACAACGATCTTGCATTGGGCATGGTCGTTGAACGGATTTCGAAGAGCCGTTATTGGAAGTCGTCCGCCATCTTCGTCATTGAAGACGATGCGCAAAGCGGAGCGGACCATGTTGACGCGCACCGGACCGTGGCGCTTGTGGTGAGTCCGTATACGAAGCGCAGGTATGTTGATCACACGATGTATTCGACATCGTCGATGCTGCGCACGATCGAGCTCATCTTCGGGTTGCCGCCCATGAGCCAGTTCGACGCGGCATCCACGCCGATGTTTTTCTCGTTCACATCCGTACCCGACACGGCGTCGTACAGGCTTCGTCCGAACCTGATCGATGTAAACGAGCACAATGCCCTCGGCGCCTACGGTCAGGACCGGATGGAGACGATGAACCTCGATCGCGAAGATGCGGTGCCTGAGCTCGAGTTCAACCAAATCATTTGGAAATCGATCATGGGCGTGAACTCCGAGATGCCGATGCCGGTGCGCTCGATCTACCGGGAGCAATAAACATATCTATAAAAAAATGAAAGGGAGCGACACTCATCTGGAGTGTGCCCCCTTCCTCGGCTCTCAAAGTAATTTGTCCTTATTTTTAGTTTGTATCATATGATACCGAGGCAAAATAATGGTATTTTAGTCCACATATTTGCCGGAGGTATTTCATGCTTGAAAAACAGCTCTCAGATCGACTGCAGACAAAATCCGTGAAGCATTCGATCATCACCAACATCGCCAAAGATTTTAACCTCACACCGATTTTGGCTGAAGCATATTTCTCACAGATCAGCAATTATTTCCTGAACCATGCAGAACTCGAACTCACCGCCGGACAGTTTCATTATCTTGCGATCGATGAAAACGAGCCAGCGGGTAAACCCCTCGCCCTGTGCAAAAAAGTATCCGTCAAACTTGACCTCCACATCCCGGAAGAAGATCTCGCCGTCTACAAAAAATCCGGACTGAGCGGTCTTCGGAAGCACAAGATCCTTCGTCTGACCAATCAGACGATCGATCAAGGTGGACTGCTCTCGTACGAAGATGTGGCCTTCATCCTCACTTCAAGTGTCGTCACCATCAAGCGCGATATGGCCCAGATGCGAAGAGCCGGCATCATCATCCCGTCGCGCGGCTGGCGGCATGAGATGGGACGCGGCCAAACACACA
>DATGXR010000501.1:0-6163 GCA_035298825.1 Bacteroidota bacterium | reverse complement strand
CACCGGCTGATAGACTTTCTGAACTTCATAATAGTGGGGATGCGGTTTCCGGTCCGAAGCGATGAGGCCCTTGATTGAAAAATTGCCGTCATTGGGTCGGTCGCCAAAGTCACCGCCATACGCCCAGAATTCATCGTCCCTCAATGTGTAATCATCCGGATGCTCCGAGAGCGTCAAACGAGAACCGTCTTTTTTCTTCGCCAATCCCTGATCGACCCATTCCCAGATGGCGGCGCCTGTGAGACTTGAATCGGCGTAGATCACATCCCAGTATTCCTGAAGATTGCCTCCCGAATTTCCCATGACATGCGCGTACTCGCGCATGAAGACAGGTTTATCGGTGATTTTCTCGCCCAGCTTTTTTAAATCGGCAGGATGCAGATAACCCTCATCATAAATATCGGACACATCGCGTTGAGTATCGGAATACACGAGCCGGCTTGCATCGAGTTTCCTGATCGTATCGGCCATTGCGATCAGATTTTGTCCGCGGCCGCCTTCATTTCCCAGCGACCAGAACGTCACGCAGGCGTGATTTTTATCCCGTTCGACAAGCGCAACCGCTCGTTCAACATGCGACTGTTTCCATACCGGATTGTCTCCGATTATTTTATTGCCGATGCCAAGCGCATGCGATTCCTGGTTGGCTTCGTCCATCACGTAGATCCCGTATTTGTCGCAGAGCTCATAAAACAGCGGATCATCCGGGTAATGACACGTCCTGATCATATTGATATTGGCTTGTTTGATCAATTCCAAATCCCTGATCATCGATGCCCTGCTCACATGTTTTCCCGTGCGCGGATGCTGCTCGTGCCGATTGACGCCTTTGAGTTTGACAGCCTTGCCGTTCACGAAAAAGACATCTCCTCTGACTTCAATTTTCCGAACGCCAAAGAAGCATTCGGCTTTGTCGACAATTTCGTTCCTGCTGTTTTTCAGTTTCATCGTGAGACGATAGCACTCGGGCGTCTCGGCCGACCACAGTCTCGGTTGTTTCAACAGCGACTTCATTTCGATCTGCGCCTTCTTTGACTGCCCGATGACAGGAACTTTGCCGGGGATCGACACATCGACGATCGCGCCCTGGGCCGAAAATCCGGTCACTTCAGCATCGACAGTGAAGCCCGAAATTTTTTGCACAGAACGGTTGTCGATCTTCATGCGCAGTGTGATGTCCGCAGTTTCGAAATTCTTGTCGGGCATTGCCGTTACAAAAAAATCGCTGATGAATGTTTTCGGCCGCGCAATCAAATCCACGTCTCTGAATATTCCGCTCAGACGCCAGATGTCCTGATCTTCCAGGTAACTGCCATCGCACCAACGATACACTTCCACGGCAAGTTTGTTCTCGCCTTTTCGGATATATTGTGTGATATCGAATTCAGCCGGACACATTGAGTTTTCACTATAGCCGACTTTTTGACCGTTGACCCACACGTACATCGCCGACAAGACCCCGCCAAAATTAATGAAGACCTGTTTTCCGTCCCAACTTTCGGGAAGAGAAAACGTGGTGCAATAGGATCCCACCGGATTTCGTTGAAGGAAGCTTGTAAAATCACGCGGGGGTTCGCTTGTCACTTTGGGGAGATCGGCTTTGAAAGGATATGCGATGTTTGTATAAATGGGTGTTCCAAAACCCTGAAGCTCCCAGTTCCCCGGCACCAAAATATTATCCCAGTCTCCGGTTGAATAGTGTTCCGAATAGAAATCGACCGGCCGCGATTGCGGATCGGGCGACCATTTGAATTTCCAGATGCCGTTAAGCGAGCGAATGGCGGCGTTCTGCGCCTTTTCGTCGGCCAGAAATCCATATGCATGCGGCGTTTCTTTATTGATGCCGTTGATGGCAGGGTTTTCCCAATCGGGAGCATTTTGTGCGTTCAGCAAACACGTGGATTGTGCAATCACGATTAAAAATACAAGCGCGCGTAAAAAAGTTTTCATGTGTGAGGAAAATTAAGTGAGATCCTGTTTTTCAGCTGCACTAAATGATAAGGAAAGATCAGTCGGAATGCCAGTCGCCATTTGTAATTGGCAAGAGCGGCATCACATCATCCTAAAGTGTTTTTTATTCAACGTTGCTTCGGCATGCATCAAGCGGTATGTGATTTCGGTGAGAAGTTGAAGGGAACCAGCCATAACTCGTTTGTTTACATTGAGTAATTACGGTCACGGGAAGGAAAAACTATTTACAGAAATAGGTATTTTTTTGTTGACATTCGTGCATGATTTATCTAATTTTTACATCGGAGCTTAAGTCAAAAAGTGCGCGTTGAATTTTGAGGAAGGGGAAAATGATGAAAAGCACTCTGTCTTTTAGGCCATTGCGTACCAAACGCACGGAGCGGGACCGGGTCCCGCAAACGGAAGGAATTGTCGATTCCCTTCCGCCGCCCCAGGAAAAGACCAAGCGAATATTCTGCTTTCTCAGGGGCGAAACTGATTCCGCGACAAAGGAACTTCCGCCAGAGACGCAACTCTCGCACGTCACATACAATGTAAAATCGCTTCGATTGTTCTGCAGCCCGTTTATCAAAGTCCGGTAAACACTGAACCGCACACGCAATCGTATTATACGACGCTCATGGCTTTCAGCCGGGTGCGTATTTTATCAGCGAATCCGAGCAGCACAAGCACCGCCGCCCCAATCCAAAAGCCGTTTCCAAGAATCTTGCCGCTATCCGTTGCAAGAGGTTGTGTGGTTTGTGATGTATGTTGGATGAACGACGAAACCGCCGTTGATGAAGCATCGCGCCAAAATCCGTAGATGCGCGCGTAGGATGAGTCGCTTGCGGCGCCAGAGTCTGTGGAAGGGAGCGACATCGCGTACGCGACGATTGCAAGAATGCAGAGGACGAAGATCATTGCGACGATATTCGCACTGTTCTCAAGCAGCCATGAAAAACGCGCGCGCCTGACCGGTATATGCGAGCGGCGCATGACTCGTTCGGTGAAATCGACCGCAAGGCCCGCCGGCTCGATCACACCGGCACTCCGCATAAGCGCGCGATTGAATTCGACTGAACGGCGACACTGCGCGCATTCAGCGCAATGCGCTTCGATCACGCGTTCGGTCTGCGCCGATAACCGATGATCGATATAGTCCAGGACTTCCGTTTCAGACACGTGTGTCATTGGTCTGTTCTCCTTATTGTCTGTCTCAGGCATATTCTCCCTCTCCCAACCGTTTGAGGACCGATCGCTGTAGCAACACCCGCGCGCGGAAGAGCCGATTCTTCACCGTGCCGAGGGGCAGTCCCGTCACCTCCACAATCTCGTCGTATCCCATTTCCTGTACATAAAACAGTGTGAGCACAGCCGCATACTGTTCGGGCATCGCGCCGATGGCGTCGTGCACGATCGACTGAAACTCCGCGCTTTCATAATCCACATCCGGCATGTCGTCCGAGACCGGTTCGGGCGCGCCGCCTTCGTCCGCATCCGCCTGATACGACGCCTCGCGCTGCTTCGGACGCTTCGACAACTGCGTCGAGCACACATTGAAGACAATGCGATAGAACCACGTTGCGAACGTTGATTTGTTTTCGAATGTCGACAGGGCGCCGAAGGCGCGGACAAACGCATCCTGCAGCGCCTCTTCGGCATCGGCGCGGTTCTTGAGCATACGCAGCGCCAGCGTCATGGCACGGTCCTTATGCCGATCGATCAGCTCGGCATACGCCCGCCTGTCGCCTTGGGAGATGCGGCGTACTATATCACTGTCTTGATGACTCATACGAAAATTCAGCGTGATGCAGGTCCGGCCTTCACATCGTGTTTCTTACTTAGACCTTGAAAAAGCCGCCCGGGTTTCACGCTCGTAATATTGAAACCTTTTTGCGAAGAATCCAGTCTAAACAATAAAGCGATGAGAGAGAAAAGAATCGGACGATCACGATTGCCGATTCTGTCAACGACGACAAACGCATTCACAGTAACATCCATCGACACACATTTATTTTCAGGAGGTTCATATGCATAATTTAGAATTACTGGTCCCGATCACGATGTTCCTTTCGATTGCATTCATCCTGTTCAAATTTCTCGATGACAGGCATCGCGAACGGATGGCGATCATCGACAAAGGCCTTGTGAAAGAAGATGTGAAATTCCTGTATACCTCGAGCCACACCTGGCGCGTAAATCCGCTCTCGTCGTTGAAATGGGGTATGCTGGCGACATTCGTCGGCCTCGGATTACTCATCAGCGCCTTTGTCGCGCCGGCATTCCCGTGGATCCAGGAGGATCAGATGACAGCCGGATTGATCTTCTTCATCGGCGGCATCGGTCTCATCTTGTTTTACGCCATGGCGGCAAAAAAATTGGAGAGCAACGCCGCGTAAGACAATCCGCCTTGCTCCTCTGAATGCTTCCTCAGAACCCTGGCGGGCGTATCGCGATGGCGTTCGAAGCCGCTGTTTGATGAAGCGGGATTAATAGACGAATCATTCAAGCGCCGCTTCGGCCATCGCGGCGACGTTGCGGGGCGGGACGTTCGGCAGGAGCGCCTCATGGCTCGGACTGATGATCAGATGCGGTCCGAGCAGGAATTTCAGCCGGCGTACTTCGCGTTTTACATCGTCGACCGTGCCCTGGACAAGCAGATGCTGCGTATCGATGCCGCCCATAAATGCAATGCGGCCCTTTACGGTGCGCGCCAGTGTCTGCGCATCCATATTCGACGCGCGCGTTTGCAGCGGATGAAGACAATCGATCCCCGCATCGATCAGCCGTCCCATGATGCGCGCAATCGATCCGCCTGAATGCAGAATCACACCATATCCGTGCGCATGCGCCTGATCGGTGAAAGTTTTTATCCACGGCAGCACGAACTCGTCGAACTGCCTGGGCGAAAGAAGCAGATCGCGCTGCGTGCCGAAATCGTTTCCAAAAAATACGGCATCCATCTCTGCGCCCGCCAGATTGAAGAACCGCTCGTTCGCGTCGCGATAAAATCCACACACATGCTCGAATGCCGCATGCACCACATCGGGATTGGTATACATCCGTGTCAACAGCGAATCCATTCCGAAGAGATCCATCACATCGCGAAAAAACGGCATCCAGAATCCGCTTGCGCGGTAATACTCTCCCGCCTGCGATAGTTTGGCGTATCCTTCTGAAAAATCAAGATCCTCAAGGCGCGGCCACTTGTACGCATGCACCGTATCCACATCGTCGATCGCGGAAAAGGGTCCCGCCTCGCCGAGATGGTGTTTATGTTTCCAGAGATCGAACAGCCCTCTGCCATGCGGGTGCCTGTACGTCGACGAGAGATACTGCGGCGAGAGCCAGCGGAAATCGCTGCCCACAACCTGATGAAGTTCCTCGAGCGTCGAAGTGCCGAAATAGGAATGCAGTCCTGTCAACGATTCTTCCTGTAGATTTCCAAGCCAGAAGCCGCAGCGATCTGCCGCCGTGCGCGCAACGATCGATCGGATCAGTATACGGCTGTTTGTCGTTCCCATTGTTGCCTACCCCTTTTCAATCATCGGACAAGTGTGGAGCATGCGATCGAATGAAGATTCATTTTTTGTTCACTGCCAGGCATAGATGAGCGAATTCGAAAGCAGCCGTCTGAAGATGACCGGATGAATTCCGACTGATGACTCTCCTGCAAGCTGCGAGACCATGCCGGGAATCGTATGGATGACGATCTTCCCTGCGCCTAATTTTGTCGTGAGCGAGCCGGCGCCGATCTCACGTGAATGATCGCGCGCGTATCCGGCGGCGACCTCGACATATTTTCCATCGACGATGAGACCCGCTCCGCCTGTCACCGGCGTCTGATAATAACTCGCCATGGCGCAGTTCACCGGCAGTCCATCATAAAGCGGATGTGCGCGCACGAAATACCACGAGCCCATCCAGGACGCACGCGACTCTCCGAGTATCCCCTGATACTCGAACGCGCCGGCATCGGAGAGTTCTTTGCCGATTGCCTCTGCTGCGGCATCGCCTTCGGCCAGCACGACGAGCGGCAAACCCTTGCGGACCTCATCGAGGATGCCTTTGTCGAAGAGCTTCGGGGGCTCATTACGGGAACGAATGAACCGGTTGGCGACGATCACTGCATCGTACGACCTGCCATGCTCATACGGCTCGCAGACCACACGGGGCCAGAACAGCGCGCGCAATTTTTTAATGGCGGGGATCG
>DATGXR010000500.1:0-1726 GCA_035298825.1 Bacteroidota bacterium | reverse complement strand
GTTCCCAGCCAGCGATACACTCCCTTCACACGCGGAGTGAGCACAAGCGGTCCCGTACCCGCGCCTTCCGGCACGGCGGTCAGCGCGCTCATGGGTTCGCTGAATGCGGCGATGATGCGAAACGTTTGATCGATTGAGGATGTGGCGCCTTGCGGCGTGCCGATGACGACACGCAGTCCGGATTGTTGGGCAAGCAAGGATGCGACAGACAGAAGAACAAGAAGGAAGATAAACCGGGATGATCGTCTCATCACACTTTGTACTCCGCAGGTTGACAGGAAGTGGATCCAATGGAATAATCAACGTGATCAAATAGTACAAAAATGTGTTGCGAAATGCCATTGACAGTCTTGAAGCAAACGCAAGTGAAACTCCGCGATGCAATCGGCAGAGAATTCATCCGCAGAAATAAAAAGGACTGCATTGGTCGTTCTCGTTCCAATGCAGTCCCATACGAAACCTATTTTTTTTTCCGTTACACTTTGCCGAAGCACACACTGGCATTCGTGCCGCCGAAACCGAATCCGTTCGAGAGCGCGTACTGCAGATCTTTCTTGCGCGCCGTATTCGGAACGTAATCGAGATCGCACTGCGGATCGGGCGTCTCCAGGTTGATCGTGGGAGGCATGATGCCGTCTTTGAGCGCAAGGATTGTGAAGGCGGCTTCAATCGCGCCGGCGGCGCCGAGCAAATGTCCGTGCATCGATTTGGTCGAGCTCAGCGAGAGTCCGTTCTTTGCATGATCGAGGAAGAGGCGCTTCACGGCCGTCGTCTCGGCGATATCTCCAAGCGGGGTCGATGTGCCATGCGTGTTGATATAATCGATCTGCTCCGGCTTCAGTCCCGCATATTGAACGGCAAGCTTCATCGCGCGATACGCGCCGTCTCCGTCTTCGGGCGGGGCCGCGATGTGATGCGCGTCGGCGGTCATGCCGCAGCTCAGCATGCGCGCGTAGATTTTTGCGCCGCGCGCTCTGGCCAGATCTTCGTCCTCGAGAATGAAGATGCCGGCGCCTTCGCCCAGCACGAATCCGTCTCTGTCCTTGTCGAACGGACGCGAGGCGCGCGTGGGTTCGTCATTGCGTTTGGACATGGCGCGCATCGAGCAGAAGCCGCCGAATGCAACATCGACGATCGATGCCTCGGTGCCGCCGGCGATCATCATATCGGCCTCGCCGCGGCGTATCGCATGGAATGCATCGGCGATCGCATGATTTGACGTGGCACAAGCCGACACGACGGAGTAATTGGGTCCCTTGGCGCCGGTGCGGATGGCGAGATATCCCGAGACCATATTGATGATCGAGCCCGGAATGAAAAACGGTGTGACGGCCCGCGGACCGTTCTGTTGCAAGTTAATCGTTGTTGCGCCGATATTCGTGATGCCGCCGATGCCGGAGCCGATAATGATGCCGACGCGCTCCGCATTCTCGGGTGTGATTGTGTAACCCGAATCCGCAAGCGCATCGAGCGCGGCGCCAACGCCGTATTGAATAGAGATGTCGAACCGGCCGGCTTCCTTGGGGTCAAAGTATTTTTTTGCATCAAAATCTTTGACCTCGGCCGCGATCTTCGTCGTATATTTCTCGGCATCGAAGCGTGTCACGCTTCCGGCGCCAGAGACGCCCGCAAGCGCGTTGCGCCACGACTCTTCGATCGTCAGCCCAAGCGGTGAAATAAGTCCAATACCCGTTACGACAACATTTTTCATCGGCATCTGTCTGGA
>DATGXR010000499.1:0-16368 GCA_035298825.1 Bacteroidota bacterium | reverse complement strand
GACCGAGGCCTTCGGACACATGCAGGAGGCCCTCAAGGAGCACATCCGCGAACTGACCACGGCCACGGCCAGCCGCGAGCGCATGGAAAGCGAGCTGCGCATCGCCCGCGACATCCAGATGGGCATCCTGCCCAAGCTCTTTCCGCCCTTTCCGGACCGGCACCCTCGGACCAGATCGGGGAAATCATCCAGGTGATCGATGATATCGCCGATCAGACAAACCTTTTGGCATTAAATGCGGCAATCGAGGCGGCCCGTGCAGGCGAGCAGGGCCGAGGCTTTGCCGTTGTGGCAGATGAGGTAAGGAAATTGGCAGAGCGCACGACCAAGGCCACAAAGGAAATCGCGCAGATGATCGGACAAATCCAGAAAGACACAGCAGGCGCTGTTGAGTCGATGAGCGAGGGCAAGAAGGAAGTCGAATCGGGAAAGCGGCTTGCGGCCAAAGCCGGCGAATCGCTGAAGGAAATCATCGGAGGCGCAACAAAAGTCGTCGAAACGATTTCGCAGGTCGCTGCTGCAAGCGAGGAACAATCAAGCGCCTCAGAGCAGATCAGCAAAAATATCGAGGCCATCTCTTCAGTCACACAGCAGTCTGCCGCCGGCACGCAGCAGATTGCGCGCGCAGCGGAAGATTTGAACCGGCTCACGCAAAATCTCCAGGAAATCGTCGCCCAGTTCAAAATTTCCACGACGGATGCTTTGGCGATGCCTGCGCAGGTGTCTGAGCGCCCGCCAATCACACAAGCCAGGCGGCTGTCTGTGAACAGCAACGGAAAACTTCAACACCACCACTAATTCTCTCATCTCATTGCCCCGGCAAACCCCTGTGGTTTGCCGGGGCAATGTTTTTTTTCTTCCCTTCACTCTCCGATTGCCTCGTTGACCTCATGCTCCTCGCGGAAGTGTGAAGTAGATTGTGGCGCCGCGTTCAACTTCGCCTTCCGCCCACACAGTGCCGCCATGCCGTCGAATAATCCGTTGCACCGTTGCCAGACCGACGCCGGTGCCCGGAAACTCGGCTGCCGTGTGCAGGCGCTGAAATGCTCCGAAGAGTTTTTGAGCAAAATTCATATTGAATCCCGCGCCGTCGTCTCTGACAAAGTACACGGGCGGATCATACTGCGCGTCAAGGCCGAATTCGATGCGCGCGCTCGGATGCATCGAAGTAAATTTCCACGCGTTTCCCAGAAGGTTTTCAAGTCCGATGCGCAAGAGCCGGCTGTCTCCCCGCACATCGATCCCGTCCTGAATCAGAAATTCAACCTTGCGATCGGGATACGACTCCTGAAGCTCGGCGGCAATCTCCCGGCAAAGTGCGCTCAGATTCACGTGCGTAATATTCATTTCGCCGCGACTGACTCTGGACAAATTTAACATATCATCGATGAGCTGTGACATGTTCTGGGCCCCGTTCCGTACACGGCGCAAATAGCTGATTGCCCGTTCATCCAGTCGATCGCGATACTCATCGATCACCACCTGGCTGAACCCGTCGATGCTGCGCAGCGGCGACCGTAAGTCGTGCGATACCGAATACGCAAACGCCTCGAGCTCTCTGTTGGCCGTCTCGAGCGCGAGCGCACGCTCCTGAAGATCCTGATTGAGTGTCCGGATTTGCTCTTCGGCGCGTTTGCGTTCGGTGATGTCATCAAAGAGCGTATACACCTGAGTGGGACTCTCGCGGCCTGCCTTGAAAATCGGCACGGCACTGATGCTGATCCACCTGTACTCCTGCGCCTGGGGATTGTACACCGCCATCACGACTCCATGGATTTCACGGCCGGTCTCTAATGTGACAAGGGCCGGATGGTCCTGCGCGGGAAATTCAGATCCATCCTCCCGGAGCATGCGGAATTTCTGTTCGACAGACGTCTGCCCTGCCATCTCGGCCAGAGGAATGCCCAGGATGCGTTCGGCCGCAGGGTTCATCGAGATTACTTTTCCTCCCGCATCCTGATAGACCACGCCCTGAAGCATCGTTTCATATAATTGGCGGTAGTGTTGCTCTGAGTCGCGCAGTTGTTGTGTGCGCTCCGTCACCAGTTCTTCAAGATGTTCGCGGTATTTCGCGATTTCCTTTTCGGCGCGTTTCCTGTCGGTCATATCATAGACAGTGGACCTGCTCATCAAAAAATTTCCATCACTGTCTCTGATGGCTGTTCCGCTGAGCAGGACGTGCATGAATGTCTTGTCTTTGCGAACGAGTGTGAATTCGAGATCGCGAATCGCACCCGACACTTTGAATTTCGGGAATGTCTCGCCAAACAGTGCGACGCCTTTATCAGTCACAAGATCGGTAAACTTCATTTTCCCCACGACGTCTTCGCGGCAGTATCCCAACCATTCAAGCTCGGTGTCGTTCATCCGGACGAACACGCCGTTCGGGTCAAGCGAATGATACCCGCATGGGGCATGGTTGTAGAGATCCTCGCTTTTTCCGAGCGCCTCTTCGACTTTCTTGCGCTCTTCTATCTCCTGCGTGAGCCGGGCATTGATGATTTTTTTATTTTTATCGCCGCGGTATATCGAGAATAACAGTCCGATGATCAGCAGGATAATCACGATGAAAAAATATAACAGATGCTGCTGTGTGGAGATCGTGACATCCTGTTTTTGCAGTGATTGTGATTGCTTCTCTATTTCAGCATTCTGACTGTCAATTCTCGCCTGCTGTGCGGCGAGGACGTCCTCGCCTTTGGCGATTTCTTTTTTTTGCTCACGAAGTTCCTGATCCCGTTGATTCAGGATCTCCGTCTGCCTGTTCAACGTTGTCTGCTTGAGATCAATATCACTGATCAGTTGTTGCAGGGTCAGCTTTTGCGTCTCCAGCTGGAATTTATGCGAATCGATCGCGGCGGTCTGTGTCGTAATGAGATGCTGCTGACTTGCAATTTCAACTTTGCTGGCCTCAATTTTTTGCTCCAGCTGCCGTTGATGCTCCTGAAGCGTATCCAATTTTTTTTGTACACTGCGCAGACTCTGCTGCGATTCCCGGTAGAGCGCCGCAACATCGATTTCACTCCCGCCCAATAACACCATATCCGGCAGGATCCTCAATTCCTGATTGATGATGTTGGCCTTGTTGATCTCAAATTTTAATTTCTGATCCTCTGTCGCATAAAAATTGATCATCACGACCTTCTTGTCGCCAAACTGTTCGGTGACAAGGAGAATATTCTTTCCTTCAATCCGGTCGAAGACATCGACAACCGATTCCTCCCTGTCTTTTGCGATAAAGACAAGCTGGACATTCTTTGTCGTCGTCAATCTGTCTTCAGCCGTGATGCGAATCGGTTTGTTGCGCAGTCTTTTTTTCGAGCTCAGGAGCGTGAGTTCGTCGATGAGAGCACGATTGCGTGTGATGACAGTGAAATGAAATTCCGCGATCTTTTGTTCATCCGGCCAGAGAATATTCTGGGAGAAATTGTAGACATATGCCGCGATGACCTGCTCGCGCGGCACCTGCTGAGAATAAAGCCCGGCGGCGCACAGCATGAACATTCCACACAGAATCGCCAGGGACCGTACGCATGCGCCTGTCCCGATGCCCATGCCCCTCTTATTGCACTTCGTGAATTCACTCTCCATAGGTCACATCCCGGCGCTGAATGTGAGAAGATATTCGCGCGGACGACTGCGCGTGCTTTGTGAGGGACGGTAATGCTCGTTCGACAGATTCCTGCCCATCACATTCACGTTCATCCGCACACCGTGCCACTCCCACGCATAGCCGATGATCGCGCTGAGAAGCTGATAGGTCTGACGGCTTGAACCCGGGCTGTTGGGCAGGAGCGTCTGATCATAAACAGCATTGACGCCGCCGGCGATGGAGAAACCCCGAAGCACATCGTGCGTAAATCTGTATCGAGTCCACACATTGGCCAGATGCGGCGCACTCATCTGCAGGAATGCGTCGTGAAACGCAAATACATTCTTATAATTTGCCCGGCCTGCGGCATCGAGCGAATTCGGATCCTGCGCAAGAATGGCCGCATCGTTGCCGCTGAACTCGACGATGCGAGCGTCCATGTAACTGTATGAAATGTAGAGCTGCCAATTGTCGTTTGCGGTGATTGTCGCATCGGCCTCGATGCCGCGTGAGCGCTGCTCTCCGCTTTGGATATTATAGATTCTCTGGAACCCGGTCGCAGGATTGAGCAGGGCCAGATCATTGACGATGTTTTTATTTTGAATATCGAAGTATGTGATCGTCCCGGAACAACGACCGCCGAAGAGATCCGCCTTGAGCCCCACATCATATCCCCGGCCCTCGGTCGGCTTCGCAGAAGCGGTGGTGCCATCGGGATTGTTGAGGATTTGTGAGCCTGGGACAAACGATTGTGAGTACGATCCATAGATCGAAAACATCGATGCGAATTTGTAGAGCAGGCCATATTGAGGCGTGACCGCGTTGGCGGTAAACTTGGTCTCCAATTGCCTGGTCACGTGGTTGTCAAGCCGGCTCTCCGTTCCCGTCAAGCGCCACCCGGCAAGCACAAGCAACCGGTCGTCAAAGAAACCGATTGTGGCGCCGCCATACACGGATTGATCAACAAAGTTTGTTGTCTGATCGACAAGGCTCGCGGTGAGCGCCGAAAGCGGAATCGAGACGACGCGGTTCCACGTGGAGGGATCTCTCAAGTCCCAAAGCGGCAGCGGCGATGCAGTGGGAGTACTGCCGAGAGCCGGATCGTTGGGCGCCTGTCCCGCCCGGTTATCAAAAGAGCGATCCACATACTCCGCCCCAAACAGCAGACGCAGACTCGTGCGGCCGAACAGATATTTGCCGATTGCCTGCGCTTCGTATGTATTGTCCGAATTGGTGTATGTGGTGCGCCTGAACCGACGTCCCTGCAGGAACGTTGTGTTGTTGGCCATCCCGAAATTGCCTGAGAAAACTGCATCGACTTCGTACGCCTGGAACGAGTACCCGGCACGCAGGTTCCAGTGATCGTCGGCCTTGTAGTCGATCCATGCTGTCAGGCCGTTTGTCTTGCTGTGACGAAAGTCGGCGGTCGACATGCTGTTCCAATCGTCGGGCAGGCCAGGCACATCGATACCGATGAGATTGGGATCCGACGGCGTGGGCACAACGCCCTGCTGATTCACATAGCCGGGCTTTTGCATCAGCTGCGGTGTCTCATCTTTACGAAAGGCTTCATATTTCAGAGAAATCCTCAACCGATCCGTTGGCTGCCACAAGAGCGAAGGCGCAACGTCCCAGGAATGAGCGTCGTAGGGTTTCCAATAGTGAACATCCTGATTGTACGACGCTGCACATCGATAAAAAAGCGTACTCGATGCCGGTCCGGTCACATCGGCATCGAAACGATATTCGCCATACGAACCGTAGCGTGCCGCCACATTGGAAGCGAATTTGGATTGCGGACTTTTGGTGATAATATTGACGATGCCGCCGGGAGCGACCTGGCCGTAGAGAAACGATGCGGGACCCTTGACCACTTCAACACGCGCAATGTTCGTGAAGTCGAAGATCGACGGGCCATGGAAACCATCACGCAGGATCTGAACATTGCCCGCAGTGCTGCTCACGGCAAAGCCGCGGATGGCGAGATTGGCGTTGCCCTCGTTGAAGTCGTTGCTGCGATAGGTGACGCCCGGCGAGTAGCGCGCAACGTCGAAGATGTCCAGGGGATGCTGATCGTTGATGAAGTCTTCGGTGAATGCCTGAATGGCAAAGGGAAGATCCCGGATCGGTGTATCGAAGCGGGAACCTGTCACAGAGTTCGATGCCTGATAACCCCGGTCGAGCGCAGTCGACACCTCGAAGGGTGAGACACGCACATTCGCCAATTCCTGAAGATCCATATCGGCCACGCTTTTCACGCGAGCCGCCTTCGTTGTATCCGTTTCGGCGCGAACGGACACTTGCAACGCATATCCTTCAGTTCCCAACATCAGCAGACATGATACTCCGGTGATGATACACAAACGACTCTTCATTACTACTCCTCCATCAGTGAGGGACAGTACACTTGAACAGGTTCGCTTTCATCCCATGCTCCCCCCGCCCGCCAACGCTAAACCGAGAAATCTCTTCTCACGCTGGGACTTTTTGTCGTGCAACACGGCTTATTCGGCCAGAGCGCTTCGGCGTAAGGTATAAAATTCTTTGAATGAATTCCAGTCGTTGAAAAAAACAGCCTGTGCGCTCAATTGTCGCGCACGTTATGAAAGAAGTGATTATGAGCGCAAAATTTTCTATCTTTTTAGGATCGGTTTTTTTTCCATGAGAAAGTAGTTCAACAATCATTCAATCATACAGGACAGATCTATGAGCGGAAAACGTCACGTCTATATTGGAACAGACAGCGGTGCCACTTCATCCAAAACCGGCGGAGTGTGGGAAGATGGCACCACCATCTCGACAAAACTGGCGCAGCAATCGACAAACTCGGAAGCGGGTACGGCAGCAGTCGTCCGCGGATGGATGGAGGGCGTCAATGAATATTTGAAACGAAACGACCTCGTCTGGGATCAGGTCCAGGGCGTCGGATTGGCCATTCCGGGTCCCTACAAGCGCTATGGCGTGTTGGACAGCACCACCAATCTCCCGAAAAATTTCGAGGGCTGGGATTTTTACACGGACTACAGCAAAGCGCTGTCCGAGCGCGCGGGACGCTCCATTCCTCTTGTCGTGGGCAATGACGGCAATTACGGCGGCGTCTCCGAAGCACAGCATGCACGCGGCACGAGTAAAAGTGCGGTAGTGATGCTCGCCCCGGGAACCGGCCTCGGATGCGCATACATCGATTCGCGCGGACTGCCACTCGACGGCGACACGCTCAACGGGATGGAAGGCGGTCATATGCCCGCAATGCTGCATCTGCTTGACACCAAGGCCTATCCGTGTGGCTGCGGCCGCACCTGGGGCTGTGTTGAAGTCTACACGACCATCTCCGGTCTGCCATACCTGCTCAATGAAAAACTTGAAAAATATCCCGATCACGCGCTGGCGAAGTCGCCTCTGAGCGCGAAGGAAAAAGCCCTGAGCCTGCGCGGTCTGGCCCAAAAGGGTGATCCGCTTGCTGTCGAGATCTTCGATTTCCAGGCGAAGGTCATGGGACTGCACACCGCAAATCTCTTGATGGCATTCGACGCGGAGTTCGTCGTGATCGGAGGCGGACTGATGGATCCCGAATCGACGACAGAGGAATTCCGTGCCCGCTACCTGCGCATCCTGCGCGAGAATATGGAGCAGTACCTCTGGCCCGCACAGCGCGGACGCATTACAGTCGTGCCTGCCGCACTCGGCGAACTCTCGCAGGCCATCGGTGCAGCACTCGTGGCGCTGTATCAGAGCCGGTCGTAAGCGCGCATCGGGCGCGCGTACGATTCCGATGTGCGCGATGTTTTTTTTTGTGACGACATTCTGATAAGGAAGCAGGCTCAGCGAGTCTGCTTCCTTTTTTTATATCTCACACAGGAATTTCTGACGATTAATTTGTGCCCCAGCACGATCTTTTCATTCAGTTGGACGGACGGCGAGGCGAGTTGTTTGATCAGTAACGTTGCCGCCGCTTCGCCTATTTCATAGGCGGGCATTTGAATCGTGGTGAGCGGGATTTTGTTATAGGCGCTGAATTCAATATTATCAAATCCGATCACCGAGACTGTTTCGGGAACCTGAATGTTCTTTTCAAGCAAGGCATCGATCAGCCCGATGGCAACAAGGTCGTTGTAACAATAGACCGCGGAGGGAAGCGCGGGCAGCTTCGAGAAGACAGTGTTCCCAACCGTGTACCCGCTCGCGGTGTAGGGTTCGACAGGGATAATAAAGTTTTTATTGATGGCAATATTATTGTCATGAAGCGCCTGTTTGTACCCTTCCAACCGTTTTTTTCCGTGATCGGAATGCATCGATGCCGTGAGGTGTGCAATGCGTGTGTGGCCAAGCCCGATCAGATACGAAACGGCATCATACGCCGCCGCAAAATTATCGATATCCACGCTGTTCGTCGAATAATTTTGTATCTCGCCAAGAACGACCAAGGGATAATTTCGCCGCTGCAAATCAGCAAGGTACGAAAAATCCGAGTCTCCTCTCTGAAGCGGCGAGATGAGCAGCCCGTCGACTTTCATGCCAAGCAAGGCATGGATGATTTCAGATTCCTTTTTCCCCGACAATTCCGAACTTCCCAAGAGCACCGAATATCCCAGCTGGGCGCAGGCATCATACACGCCCTTCATGACTTTGGCAAAATACGGATTGTCGATTTCCTTGATGATCAGACCGATACTTTTCGTCTCTTTTGCGGCGAGCGATTTCGCGATATGACTCGGACGATAATTGTATTGTTTAATGATATCGAGAATTTTCGATCGGGTCTTCTCCGAGATGCCCGGCTTGGAATTTAAGACAATCGAAACGGCGGATTTCGAAACATTTGCTAATTTGGCGATTTCTGAGATGGTGATATGCATAGAGTTCACATGTCCCTTTTTTTCACTCCCGCGATCGGCCGTTGCCGTATGCCAGCCGAATCGTGTGATAGTATTTTTTATACATCCGCTTGGCCATTCGCACCGGATCTCCCGAAGGCGTGACCGGAAACGATTTTTCAGTCGTGACCCACGTCCATTCCCATTGCTGCATCTCGCGTTCGAATGCCGCCGCATCAAATTTTTTGCCTCCGCGGAGTTCGTCTCCGATTTCCTGAAAGAAGCGCTCCCAACGCGGTCGATAAAAATCACTTAACACGCCGCTCCACTGCCGGCAGGAATATTCATGCAGTCTGTTGTTCGGACCTCCCCAGAGCGTGATCAGGTCCCGCGCGTTGCGTTCATACAACGCTTTCTCATCACCCGTGGCGCCCCACTTCCGGGCATCGGCGATCCACGGTCCGAGCAAAAAATCTTTCCTGGTTGCCAACAGCAGATCCATATCGCTGATGAGATCAATAAACTGAGTGCTGAAGTCCGTAAAACCCGATGAATCGTGTTGGCGGTATGCCTCCGTGAATTTTTGATGGAGCACCATCGCATAATTTGCCAACACCTGTCTTGTGACATCCACAATGTCGTAGCGGTATCCGTCGAAGGCTTGGCATGCGCGATCGGCGCCGATCAATAATTGCCAGGCAGGCAGCAATTCCTCCGGCTGATAATTCAATGCGGTTCGCACCCAGCGCGTGCCGGATTCGAACGTGGGACGCGCCGCGATGATTGATTCGGCGCCGTCTCTGAGTGTTTTTCCGTTATAGACGGTGGAGCGTAACATTTTCCAGGCGTCGAGCGCGCGCTCATCGGCCACACCGTAGCGATTCCTTACATACTCTGGCAGCCACTGATCCAAATCGATCGCTGAACGCCTCCAGATGTGACTCGTCATCAGCTCGTATAAAACCGGATTCTGCTCGATGCCTTCCATCGTCAAGCCGATGCCTGCCAGCTTCCTCGATGAAGAGTCGTTCAATGCCAGCGCCGGCCCTTCGGCCACGCCATCGAGCCTGCCGAACATGGTGATGTTGCCGCCGAAATTGTGCAGCATATTCCAGATCCACGGCTTGCCATAAAAAGCCGACGTCCGCTTCCACACCGGTTCTATTTCCGCCGCAAGATCCAACAGGATCATTCGATCATCCGGCACGGCGTCGAGCAATGCCTGGATCTGCGGCGGCTTCCAGAATTTGCGATCGCTGTAAAAGAGCCATCCCTGCATCACCCAGATGGCCTCGGGATCGGCGCGTTTCATTCCCTCGTAGACGCGCGCACTGAGCGAGGCAAGATAGTCGGGATGATCGGACGGAGGCTCGTTTTCGTTGAATGTATCGGCTGAATACAAATGATCGGTTCCATACAATCTCGTCTGCGTCTTTAAAAATATTCGCCCCAATTCTGCGAACATCGAGTCATCCGAATTGAGAATGTACGTATCTGAAAAATCATTTCCCCAATTCGTCTTTTTCAATTTCGCATGAGGGAAGTATTTGGAAAACGCCGAAGGGACATGTCCGGTAAATGCGGGAAGCACGGGCTTCATCCCGAGCTCGCGTTCGCGCTTCAATATTTTTTGCTGCAATTGTTTATGCTCCTCCATCCAGCGCAATGGAAGCGGACCGCCCCATCCGTCAAGATTGCCCATCCAGAACCACGAAAAATACGTCGGACCGCAGAAGAAATTGTTCAGATCCTCATTTGAGAAGCCAAGCGATGTGTACACTTCATGCCAGACATATTCCTCTCCCGTTATGGCAAGCGGCATGGTAATTCCGTGAAGCGCCATCCAGTCGATTTCCTTTTCCCACCTGGACCAGTCCCACCAGCTCATCGTGTAGTTGAATGTGCAATAGTTTAAATAGTAGCGGTATGTGTAGGGACTTGTTCGACGGATTTTTTTTTCGACGGCAGGAAGTCGCCGGGGAAGTTTCACATTTGTGCCATTCCATGTGATCTGGCAATGCGCGTACTCGGTCAGATAGAAATAGAGCGCCGAAGCGATAGCCACACCTGTCGTGCCGCGCAGGACGATCTTACTACCCCGTGATTCGATTTCGAAGGCATCCTGCGTGCCGGTTGCAGTGAGCGCTTCGACAACAAACTCGTCTGCGCGATCCGGGAGTGTGCGATGAAGTAATGCCTTGGCAGAACGGAGATGTGGTTGGGCAGGCAGGGCGGAAGCGCCGAGAAGGAAGAAACAACAAATGACAAACACATGCGTTTTGCTCATTCGATTCAGCCTTTTTTTCTCTGACTTGCCGCTTTCCAGGCACGAAACGGATTTCTACGCGCAAAAAAAAGCCGCCTGTGTGTGTGTGTACGGCGAGAGAATATGTGCGGGCGGCCGGAGTCGTTCCCTCCAGCCGCCCTTTGTGTCGTGATCATTGGTACTGCGCGGCCTGTGCGCCAGTTTGCATCGGACGCACACGGCATGTGTGTGTTACTCCTTATGCCAGAGCATGCTTTCGGGCAACGTCTGTTGCTTCATTCCTCCTCCGGCGATCTTCAATACCAGTCCGGCTCCGCCGCCTCCCTGGAAAAATTCACAACGAATCGAATGGAATCCCTTATGAAGATAGATGGCGTTCATCTGTTCTTTCATCCCGTGCAATCCATCGTTGGTGATGACCTGTTCATCATCGATGAAGAGCTGTGAGCCGTCATCGGACGTCAGCGCAAAAGTATACATCGCCGCTTTGTCGATTTTGATGTAGCCGCCGATCGCAAGGCCGAAATCGTCTCCGGAAATTCCATCGGGTATTGCAAGGCGCGGTGTGACTCCCTCTTTGACAGGTGTCAGCGTCTTAAAGTCGGGAAGCTTCGACCAGCTCCCCTTATACAGGCTGTAAGTCAAACCCGGCTTGGCGTTTTTCACCTGCACCGTTTTATCCGTCACATCAAGGTTCCCCGTAACTTCAAGCATGACAACCGAATGTTTGGGCATGCGCACAGTGATGTTGCCCGAGTTCAGTTGAAAGCGGTCGAACGGTTTCACGGTGACAGTCTGCGGATTTTCAAAGCTGTTGTATGCGGTGATGTGATCGGCATTGATGATTTGGCCCGTCACCTGCGAGGCTGTAAATCCTTTGAGATCGCATCTGAGGTCTTCATCTTTCGCGGCGTTCAAATTGCAAATCGAGATATGCATCTTGCCGTCCTTGTCGACAGACGATGAAATATTCAGCGATGGCACCGACGCGTTTCCGAATGTGTATTGTTCGCACGCAACAGTGACCGGAATGAGCATCGCATCCTGGTGCACCTTGTAGAGATCGAAGACGTGGTAGGTGGGCGTGAGCACCATCTTTTCATCTTTCGTCAAGATGACGGATTGGAGCACGTTGACGATCTGGGCGATGGCAGCCATCTTGACGCGATCGCAGTGGTTGTTAAAAATATTCAGATTGATGCCCGCCACCAGCGCGTCGCGAAGCGAATTTTGCTGATAGAGAAAACCGGGATTCGTTCCGGGCTCCACGTTATACCACGTGCCCCATTCATCGACAACCAGCCCGACTTCTTTCGACGGATCGTATTTGTCCATGATCGCGGAATGCTTCGTCACAAGCTCTTCCATCCGCAATGTCTTTTTCATAATATCGAACCAGCCGCTTTCATCAAAGTCAGTGGCCGAGGTGTTTGAACTTGTATAATAATGAAGCGAGAGACCCCACATGTTATTCTTCCCCAGCTCGCGCATCACTACGTCCGTCCACTGATAATCGTCGCTGTTGGGACCCACGGCAATTTTTTTCAGCATGTTGTCGCCGTAATCCTTCAGAAATGCGCTATAGCGCAGCGCGAGGTCCGAATAATATACAGGCTTCATCTTTCCGCCGCATCCCCACGACTCGTTTCCCACTCCCCAAAATTTTACTCCCCAGGATTTTTCACGGCCATTGGCCTTTCGCAGATCCGACATCGGACTCACGTTATCGGAGTTTAAATATTCGACCCACTGCGACATCTCCTTAATCGTGCCGCTTCCAAGATTGCCGCTGATATACGGCTCGCATCCCAACTGCTCGCACAACTCCAGAAACTCGTGCGTGCCGAAGCTGTTGTTTTCGGTCACTCCGCCCCAGTTCGTATTGATCATCGTGGGACGTTTTTCACGAGGTCCGATGCCGTCCATCCAATGGTATTCATCGGCAAAGCAACCGCCGGGCCACCGCAATGCCGGCACCTGGATCCGCGCCAATGCCTCGACGACATCGGTGCGCATGCCTTTCTTATTCGGAATGGAGGAATTCTCACCAACCCAGAGGCCGCCGTAAATACAGTGTCCAAGGTGTTCCGAAAAATGGCTGTAGATCAGCTTATTGATCTGATATTTCAATGTGCGTGCATCGATGGTGGCCACATTGCCTGAAGTTTGGCTTAAGGCGGCGGCGGACAGCACAAGTGAACAAAATAGTCCTGCTAAAATTGATCGTCTCATAATGGTTGATCTGTAATGGGCGGGCCCGTGTGAGAGATGTTGATATGAGTTCGGCGGCAATGCCGCCATTGTCTGTGAATGGCACATTCGCTTGCTGAGGCAGTAATATCGCGTTAAATGCCGAATAAATCAAGCCTTCGTATGGACTTAGCGCGGATCGTGCGGTGCGTCGCCACCAGGCCTCGGCATCCCCTTCCAGTGTCCGGAAGGATCGCTGCCCGAGACAAGGATCCCTTTTTCATTCCATCCCCAATACGTCCGCACATCAACCGGACAATAGCGCAGCGTCAAGCCGCAACGCCGACGGTTGGATGTGTTGGCAAGCGATCCATGCAGCAGCAAATCTGAGTGGATCGAGAACTGTCCCGCCGCAAGCTCGATCAAGACTTCTGAGTCTCCGTATCGATACGGATCGTCGACCGACTGTGTCAGGACATTGTGCTCGGAAGGATCGCTCTCCCTGAATTTCAAATGCCCATATGTGTGCGATCCCGGGATGACACGCATGCATCCGTTCGAGGCGTCGACATCGTCGATTGCCAGCCAGACGGTAACCGTTTTCGAAGGAGTCAACGCCCAATAGGAACAATCCTGATGCCATGACACGGCTTTTCCGTCTCCCGGCATTTTGCAGAAATAATGCGTCGCCCAGCAAACGACATTCGGACCCAACAGATCGGTGATGATTCCGACGATCGACGGAGTTTTGGCCAGATCGTAGATGGCCGCAAACTGATCATGATACCGGTCGATCGCGTAACTGCTTTTGCCTTCGGCTGTAAATTTCCCAAGGATGCGATCGAAATCCCTCCGATTCCTATCTGCATCGCCCTGGTTGAAGGCGGTCAAACCGGTCAGATATCCCTTCTCATTAAAAAACCGGATCTGTTCCACAGTCAGATATCTGGGATGATCGTTCTGTACCGGGAAAAACCGCAGCTCCCTGTCCAGCTGTGATACCTTCTCGTCATGCTCGTTCATTGAGAATTCTCTCTTCCCTTCGTCCATGTGTGATGCAGTGGATGAATGATGATCGCTCGGTCGGACTATTTTTTTAACAGCGACTCATTCGGTTCTGTTCCTGGAGGAAGGGAGACACTCAGTGAATGGCGACATAGATGCCGACAGCGATGAGCACCAGTCCGGCAATTTTATTGATCTTCGCTGCCATGGCCGGATCCATCTGCCGTCGATGCGTAAGGCTGGCAAAATAGCTGTATGTCCCGACGACGATGAACGACACGCTTGCAATCAGCAGCATCATGACGCAGGCGTCGACAAATCTCACTTCGTTAAAATTGATGATCGTCGGCAGCACGCTTGCATAAAAAAGGATTGGTTTCGGATTTCCCAACGAAACGAACATGCCGCTCAAAAATGTCCGATACCTCGGCTCCACCGCGTCCGCGTTTTCTCCGGCTTGAAACTCGCGGCTTCTGTACAACTTCACACCGAGATACAACAAATAGAGGCCTCCGATGATTTTAATCGCCAGGAACAACGGTCCCAGGATCTTCGCAATCGCCGACATCCCGAGCAGCGCAAGATTTAAAAATACAATGTCCCCCACAGCCAGCCCGGCGATGAGATATAACGAAGCGACGAATCCGGCTGTGCTGGCTTTGGCCATCGAAGCAAACACACCCGGTCCTGGTGTTGCAGCCAGTATTACCATCCCAAAGAAAAACGGAATCACCAAATTGAAATTCATTTTTTATTCTTACGAAAATTTTTACGCTAAATAATAATAGGGTAGAGAGGAAGATCACAGACGCTGCGTGAACATCAGATACGCAGTGCGTTCCGAGAAATGGCCGTAGAAGGCCGAAGGGGATGCATACCGGTTCCAGGTCACTGAGGCGCTCACAGACATCGCATCGGTCACAGCCAGACTCGAGGAGAACCGGAGTCGCAGCGAATTTGCCTGCTGATTGTCGAAGGACCACATGCACGATCCGGTTGTGCTCAATCTGCCGGAGAGCGAGCGATGCTGTGCGGTGAGGACCGTGGACCAATTCGTCGTTCCGCGATCGACCGAGGCGCTGACATTTGCCGCCGGAAGAAGCAAGAGATCATCCCCAACAGGAATGACTCCTCCCACACCGGCCGAATGCGTTGTCGATTGTGAACCGGGACGCGCAGAGAGATCGTAAATGCTGCCGGAGTACGAATAATCGAGATTCACCGATCGCAGAAAACTTCCGCGGCCGAAGGCATATTGCTGATTCGTTCCAAGCATGAACGACCGGAATCCGAACCGGGCGGAATCACCCGGGGCATGGTTATCCATCGTCATATACACCACACGAACGGTCGAGTTCCATTCAGCCCTTGGTCGCATGCTCAGCATCCCTGTGGTGGTTTGCCGCACGGTCGTATTGAGCTTCTGTCCGAGCAAATTGTCATTCTGTCTGGTCCAGCTCAGCATCAGGCTTCCGCCGGGAATCCGCACCATGGGCGCGATCATAATCTCCTGCTGATCGTTCGTCATCCATCCGAGTCCGAGCGATGTGTATCCGGGACCGATGTATTTGTATCCCGTTCTGAGATTGACCGGCGAGAGATTCATATTCACATCGGTCGCCGCCATAAAGTCGGCATTCGAGCTCAGTCGCGGCAGAAAAATCGAATGAACGAATTGCGGCACACTGTTGGTTGTGTCCTCCTGCAGGCGCATATCGCGCGTGTAGATGCTTCCATTGGCCTCGAGATTCCACGTGAAGGATCGATTGAACAATACGGTTCGCGAACGAATGCCGGCGACAAGATTCTCCTGTGGCGTTGTTGCATAGGGATTAGACTCAATCGTTCGCGTGGAGTCGTATGCCGAAGTAAGGGGATTCGGATCTTCAAGCGAAGCCGGATCGTCACGGACGCGCAGCACCTGAAGATCAATGAACGATGCATCGTCGTCACCGACGCCGATGCTCGCCCCCAACAGATATCGCTTATACGATCCTGTTTCTGCTCCTCCTGACACCGCGCGGCGGGCTTGTCCCCCAAGCGCGCTGAAGCGGAAGAGTCCCGGATTGATGATTACGCCTCCGCCTCGTAACGGAATTCCGCTCAGCGTATACGGCGAGATCTCATCGCTGTAATCTCCGATGTGCGCTCTTCCCCATCGCCAGGTGGGATGCAATCCGAGCTGATTGATGTCCTGACGGGCTGAGTTCCCTTCGGTTGATAAAAGCAGATCGGCGCTCACATTCATCGCATCGAAGATGGTGAGTGTCGGACGAAAGAAGATGCGTCCGGTCGATGGATCTCTCCGGCGCGGAGCGCCGGTGATCCCGTTGAGCTCGCCGTATGCCGAGAGTTCTCCGGAAAACTTCAACGCCTCACTCCAAAAATTCGCCGGCTTGACGGACGCTTGCGGTGTCGGCGCGTCTGATTGTGCAGCGACTGTCGAGGAGATCGCAATGATCGCCAGCGCATAAATGCAGAGTTGAAACAGGCTCGGCTTT
>DATGXR010000498.1:0-4303 GCA_035298825.1 Bacteroidota bacterium | reverse complement strand
GGCGATGTCCCTGATATAATCGCCCATATATCCTTTTTCAGGCATCGGATAATCGTCGCCGAGCTCCTGTCGATAACGGGCATAGACGCTCTCGGCAAGGTTTCGCATCTGATTGCCCGCATTGTTGAAATAGTACTCGCGTGTCACATCGTATCCGGTCCAGTCGAGAATGTTCGCCATTGCAGCGCCCAGGATCACCTGTCGGCCGTGTCCCGCATGAAGCGGACCCGTCGGATTGGCGCTCACCCATTCGATATTCGTCTTCCTCCGCTTGCCGAAGTCCGAGCGCCCGAATGCCGAACCTTCGCGCAGGATGCGCTTCGCGGTTTCGAACACGGCGGTATCGGCGAAACGGAAATTGATGAAGCCGGGACCCGCGATCTCGATCGAGGCGATGCGCGACGCGTCGAGCTTCAGCGTGTCGAGGATTGTTTGTGCGACCTGGCGCGGATTCTTGCCGACTTGTTTGGCAAGCATCATCGCAACGTTCGTCGTCAGATCGCCGTGTGCGGCGACTTTCGGTTTGTCGAAGATCAGGTCGACTTCGGGATAGGACAGTGTTCGGAGTGCCGATGTCAATTCGGCGCGGAGATACTCTTTCATTCTTCTGTGTCTGCTTTCTTTTTCTTCGGACGTGCGGGCTTCTTTACGGCTGATGCCGCTGTGGTCTTCTTCGATGATTTCGATGCGGTTTTCTTCACTACCGGTACGGGCGACTCGTCTTCCTCATCATCGATGCGGCGTGATGATGACGGTTTCACATCCGATCCATTATCCGTCACATACTCAACCTTCGCATCGCCCCAGAGTTTTTCGAGATTATAAAAATCGCGCGTCTGTTTGTGGAACACGTGCGCCACGACGTTCACATAATCCAGCAGGATCCATGATGCATCCGAATACCCCTCGTTCTTCCAAACGCTCTCACCCACCTCGCGCGCGCCTTCGCGGATCGCATCTGCAATCGCCTTCACCTGCGTATCAGAATCGGCCGAACAGATGACGAAGAAATCCGTCATCGTCGTCAGTTTCCGCAGATCCATGATGGCTATGTTGCTCGCCTTCTTCGTCAGCGCTGAGAGAGCGATTTTTTTTGCAAGCATTTTTGATGTCACGAGCAGCCTCACTCCTTGATATGTGTGTTCCATGGACGAAGGCGTCTGTAATCTTTTCCGATCACGATAGACGCCGTCACAAAATAATCGCGGCCTATTTCCTGGATGACGTGCGCCGGATCGATGCCGAGATGCGCGGCGAGTTCGCGCGCGACCTCGGGCTTGCCGATGCGATCGATCACGAGCGATTCATCCTGGTTGAAATTCTTATAGTTTCTCATTTCTACGACATCGTATCCGAGCGAGCGCGAATAATCGGTCACCGTCTGCCCCACACCGCCCGCTCCGCATCCATTCAGCACATCGACCTGAATGCCTCCGTTGACGCGAATGGAGTCGCGCTGATGCGCCGGCGGCAGCACGGGTTTCGATGCGGCATCAGCATACAGACCGTATGCTTCATATCCGATAAAACCGATCAGGACAACGATGCTCAGATTCAGGACGACCGAACGCCATTGTTTGCGTTCGGGTAATTTGGTTTCTTCCATGTCTCCTTCAACGATACACTTTGGGCGAAATAACATTTCGCCCTACACTTCACTCGGGGCTAAAAAAATTTCGCGCTACACTACACTTGGGCGAAATAGCATTTCGCCTTACATTTGGTCGGCGGCGCAAAAAATAAACCGAATACACCGGCCACGGCCGATATATTCGGTTGCAAAGAAACGGTTCAAAATGAATTCATGGAAAAGCAATATGCTTAGAACCCTTCGTCAAAGTAACCCGGATAGCCCATCAGATAAGGCGAGTTGTATCCATTATATCCATACCCGTAATAGGACGGCAACTTCCGGTACGAGATCCGCAGGAACATATTCTCCGACGGACGATAATTGAGTTCGGCCCGGTCGACCATCAGTCCGGTCAGGCTGTTTGTGATGCTCTTATCGAACGTGCTATAGGGTGAATGTTGCAGGCTCACATCTACGCGTGCGTCGATCTTGTCCGAGAATTTATACATCATGCTGTTCGTAAACCGGCCGAGCGCAATTCCCTGCGACCCCATGGCCGAATAACTCATCGAATAACTTTGATGCATCGAAAAATTCTCGGGATGGAAAAATCCGAGCCACGTTTCGGACATTTCAGGATGGACAAATGACTGTGCGGCTGTCGGCTCTTCCGACGCAGATCTGCGGAATTGCGCATCGGCCTGCGATGTGCAGACAAGGGCCAGCATAATGGCAACGAATGCAAATGTGCTTTTCATAGGTCCCTCACAAAACATAGTTACACCTAAATAAAAAAAAATTCGAGCGCTTTGTCAAGTGCTTCACTGGCCGCGCGAGGTCAGTACCGATTCGGCCTCGGACAGCTGGTCGATCGTATTGATGCCCCGTATCTCGTTGTGATCCTGTGCTTTGAGGGCGGATACCGGCATTGTGTGCTTCCAGAAGTAGCCGAACACGTCTGTCAGATAATACTCATTTTGCGCATTATGCGACGTAATATGATGAAGCGCATCGTACAGCAGCTTGCTGTTGAAAATGTAGATGCCCGAATTGATCTCGCGCACAAGGAGCTGTTCCGGACTCGCGTCACGGTGCTCAACGATCGATTCAACATATCCGTTCCCGTTTCGCACCACGCGGCCATATCCTGTTGGATCGTCCACATCGGCCGTGAGAATCGTCGCCACAGCGCCGGATGCGTGATGGTGTGCAATCAGGCTGTCGATCGTCGACTCCTGCAGCAGCGGCACATCTCCCGAGAGCACAAGCACGTCACCGTCATACTCAGACAGCAGATGCTCTGTCTGCATGATCGCGTGCCCAGTGCCGAGCTGCGGTTCCTGCACCGCGTACTCGACGCCGGGCGCGACCTTCGATACATGATCGACAACCGATTCGCGTTTGAAGCCGACAATCACCACGACGCGGCTCGACTTCACGTCGTAAGCGAGGCGTACGACATGTTCGATCATCGGTATTTCGCATACCTCGAACATGACCTTTGCTTTTTCGGAATTCTTCATGCGGGTTCCCTTGCCCGCCGCCATGATCACGGTTGCCAGTTTTCTTTCCATATGCCTCTTCCTCTGTCTAGACGAATGAATATATGTGTTTGTTCCCGACGACTCCGCCCCACCTACGGCACGGTGACGATCGTATTGTCGATCAGCCTGGTCTTCCCGAAGCGAACGGCAAGCGGAATAAGCACCTGCCTGCCTGCTTTAAGCGTATCGATCAGTTCAAGCGATACGGCATCGACGACTGAAATATAATCGATCTCCACGTTCGGTTTCGACGTGATCATCTGAGTTAATGTTGAAACAATTTTCTGGGCTGATCGTTCTCCCGATGCGATCAGGTCTTCCGCCTTTTTAAGAGACTGGTAGAGCACGGGCGCGTCGGTCCGTTCGCGTTCCGTCAGATACACGTTCCGTGAACTTTTCGCGAGCCCGTCTGCCTCGCGCACCGTCGGAACAATCACCAGGTCGATCTTGAAATTCAGGTCCTCAACCATGCGCCGAATGACGACGCATTGCTGTGCGTCCTTTTGTCCGAAATACGCCTTATGGGGACCGACGATCAGGAACAGTTTCGCGACGATGGTTGTCACGCCTTTGAAGTGCGTGGGACGGAATGCGCCTTCGAGCACATATGAAAGATTTTCGACCTGCACGGATGTCGAATATCCCTGGGGATACATATCGGCGGCTTCGGGGACGAACAGGACGTCGCATCCAGCCTCTTCGGCCGCGCGCGAGTCGCGTGTGAGATCGCGCGGATACTTTGAAAAATCCTCACTCGGACCGAACTGTGTCGGATTCACGAACACAGAGACCACGATGACATCGCATTCTTTTTTCGCACGACGGATGAGCGCTTCATGCCCTTCGTGCAGATATCCCATGGTCGGAACGAATCCGACGCGTTTGCCCAACAGACGCGACGCTTCGCACAGATCCTGCACCTCGGTGATCGACGATATGATTTTCATGCGCACATCATTGTTAGCAGTGACGAGATCGTTCCCTTCAATTCTTTTCGCGGCACGACAAGGTCGACGAATCCCTTATCCTGCACGAACTCGGCTTTCTGAAAACCGTCAGGCAGATCCTTGCCGATCGTTTGCTTGATCACGCGCGGACCGGCGAATCCGATGAGTGCGCCCGGTTCCGCAATATTAATGTCTCCGAGCATGGCGTAGCTGGCCGTGACGCCTCCGGTTGTCGGATC
>DATGXR010000497.1:0-8476 GCA_035298825.1 Bacteroidota bacterium | reverse complement strand
TCCCAGCAAGGTCATCGCAAAACCCGCCGGATATTTTCTTGCCCCCGAGGGAAGCGAGCGTATCGGAGATGTGTCGAACGTGGTGTTCAGCAACGGCTGGGTGAAAAAACCGAACGGCGATGTGTTCATTTACTATGCGTCATCGGACACGCGCCTGCATGTGGCGACATCGACCGTCGACAAGTTGCTCGATTACGTGCTGCATACGCCGTGCGACGGATTGCGCAGTGCAACAAGCGTCGAAGCGCGAACGTCATTGATACGAAGGAATCTTGCGTTGCGAAAGAAAAAATAATTTTTCCTTTCGCACGCGCTTTACCATGCCTCCCTGCGAGATGAAGCAAGCGATGTGTTTTGCAGGGAGCGCATGAAGATCGGATAGTTTTTTTTTGCTATTCAATGGTCGATGCGACGCGCCTCCAGTGGCGGATGAACTTGTTCATTTCAATCTTGCTCTTTGCCCGGTTCGATCCTGAAGGCAGCGAGGATTCGTCGGACAGGAGTGTGATGCAGTTCATCAGGGCGCGGCTTGTGTGATAGGTGCATTTCCACATGTGGCTCTTCGGTCCCGTGACGAACTGCGGCTCTTTGTCGATGCCGCCTTCAAACCAGTCGCCGCGTGTGTGATCGAGAATGTATCTCTGCACGTACATCCACTGTCGCTCGAAGTACAGGGCGTAGGCGGGTTCATGCGGAAAGATTTCGGAAAATAATAAAAGCGCATTGAGCGCCTCGGCCTGGGCCCACCAGTTTTTTGTGTCTTTGATGATTGTGCAATCGCGCGCGCCGCTGAAATAATATCCGCCGTCGTAGAATCCGCCTACCTTCTCATCGAACCCGAAGCGCAGCGCGTGATCGAGCATTTTTTTTGCGATGCCGAGGGTCCTCGTGTCGTGCTCGATGCCGAGGGCATACGAGGCCTCGAGCATTAAAAATGCCGTTTCGTAATCATGCCCGAACGAAACGTGGTCGAGTCCGTACTGACGTTCTTTCTCGGGCGCATCGCGAAACGACACAGGCGTCCAATCCGGATTGAAAAACAAATGCAGGTATCCTTCCTGATCCACCATCCGGTCGCGAATCAGTTCCAGGAGACCTTGAAGTTGTGTTTTGAGCTGAGTATCTTTCCACACATGGAAGAGTTCCGTGTAGGCTTCCAGCAGATGGATGGACGAATTCTGGTCCTTGTATCCGAGTTCGTTTCCATCGTCGGCGATTGTGCGATAGGCGCTTGACCGGTCGAACGGGCGGGCGTCTTCAGTGAGAAATTGAAAATATCCCTTATTGACCGGGTCGAATGCATGATCTTCGATCCAGTGAAATACAGTCTTGGCAAATTCGAGCGTTTCCTGATCTCCGGATTGGGCGGAAAGCGCGGCCAACGCATACAGGCCGAAGGCATTTCCATAGGCGCGTTTTTCATTGCGCCATCCGCGCACCGGTGACGGCGCTCCGTACCGGTTCCGGATCTGATAGAATCCGCCGTGAACATCATCCCACATGCAGCGCCGGAGGAATTCGGCTCCGTGGCGCGCATAGGCGAGATATTCCTCCGTCTTCTCGTAAAAGCCTGCGACCTTCGACGTTGTCCAAATGTGCCGCGCCTGTGAGACGATCATTTTTTCCTGCAGGGGTGACACGTCCCAATCGCACGTGAGGTTTGTGAAATATCCGCCACAGTCCTGATCGAGAACACGGGGATACCATTTCTCCAGCAAGTCGTGTTTCAGGGCGTGATGAAAATCCAAAAGGCTGACGGGTCCGGGCTTCATTGATTTTTTTTCAGTGTAAATTTTTTTTTATCATGTGCATGCGCGCGGCAATTGCGCGCGCGCGTCTGTAATCGGTCCTGCGCGAAGCGATCCGATTTTTTACTGTGTGACAAGGCTTGGAGTATCCAATTATCGTGCTAAAAATTACTCATGCGAAGAAACCGCTGTTTTCGCATGTTCAAGGGACATCCCCTTTATCTATTTAATAAAAATTTATCGAAATAATAACCCGATACACACTCCACAGCAGCATCACCATTGCCGAAACTGGCATTCATTGCTGAAATAGAACGATTTTCGCGTTCGAAGCCTCCGGCCGAATCTGTGGCATTCAATTTGACTTCACTAATGCGGTGTACTCGCGTATGTCATTCAATGTGAATTCACATTTATTCCATCATTCACTCGCAAAAAAATTATGAAATCTCGAGTTTTCTTTCTCGCGCTTTTTCTGCTCACGCTGACGGCGGGCGTTCGCGGACAGTTTAAAAATTTCATTACAGTCAGGGGTGATCGATTAATGGATGGAAACGAGCAGCTGCGATTTGTCTCGTTCAACATTCCCAACCTGCATTATGTGGAAGATAACCTCCAGTTCTCGAATCCGAATCCCTGGAGATTGCCGGATGAATTCGAGATCCGCGATGCGCTTCAATCGATCAAACTGATGGGAGGGAAAGTCACGCGGATGTATGTGCTCTCCGTGCGCAAGCCGAATGAAGAGCGTGAGATCATCCGACATGTGGAAGCGCCGGGTGTCTTCAATGAAGAGGCGTTTCGCACGCTCGACAAGGTGCTGCAGGTGGCCAATGAAACCGGTGTGCGCATCATCATTCCGTTTGTAGACAACTGGAAGTGGTGGGGCGGACCGAAGGAATACGCGGCATTTCGCAACAAGCCGAAGGAGGCATTCTGGTCCGATCCCCAGGTGCTGGCGGATATGAAGGCCACGATCGCGTTTCTCGTCAACAGGACAAACACGTATACCGGCGTCAAATATAAGGACGATAAGGCGATCCTCTGCTGGGAGACCGGAAATGAAATGGAGCCGCCGACATACGAGTGGACGCGGCAGATCGCCTCGTACATCAAAAGTCTCGACACAAATCATCTCGTCGCGCAGGGCACGAACAGCCATGTCCTGACAGATGATGCGATCAACGATCCGAATGTCGACATCCTCTCGACGCATAATTACGGATCTGCCGCAAAGAATATTCCGGACATCCGCAAGGCGCTCGAGAAAATCAATGGCAGGAAACCATTTTTCATCGGCGAATTCGGATTCATTTCCACGGCGGAGATGCGCGCGATGGTCGACACGGTGATCGTCAACGGCATCTCCGGCATCATGGTCTGGAGTCTGCGCACACACAACCGTGACGGCGGATTTTATTATCATGAAAACGCATACCGCGTTCCCGGCTTCGCATCGGGCGCGCTCTGGGACGAACAAGCGGTCGTTTCACTCTTTCGAGATAGAGCCTTCCGGATCAACAACTCACGGCTCGAACCGTTTCCTGTGCCGGCGCCTCCGGTCGTGTTGCCCATCGAATCGCCGTTTGCAATTTCGTGGCAGGGATCGGTCGGCGCATCATCGTACCGAATCGAGCGCAGGGGCGGCGAGGGCGGAGCATGGAGCGTGATTGCCGAAGAGGCAAGCGACGCCGATATCGGATATCGGCCGCTCTACATCGATACGAGCGCGGAAGTCGGCAAGGACTATTACTACCGGATTTCGGCGCGCAGTGAGTCGGGCATCTCCGCCCCGTCGGCAGTCGTCGGTCCGGTGAAGGCCGATTGTGCAGTGTATGTCGATGAATATGAAAGCGACGCCGGGCTCTACGGCCGCATGGGCGAAGTAAGATATTTGAAATCGAACGCGCTTGGCCAGGCAAAGGAAGACAAGCACAGGCTCGCGGGCGCGCAGGGCGATTATATCGTCTATCGCATGCCTCATGTGATGAAGTCGCTCTCGCTCGATCTTCTGTATCCAAGAGTCACCGCCAGGGAAATCCAGATTCTCACCGGTGAGACGATTCAGTCGTTGAAGCCGCTGAATGTGAAAAAAAATACGTATGGAAGTGTATCGAATGAATATCAGGCCTATGTGCCCGTACGATACGTGGCGGAGAAGATTCCCGTCTCGCACCGGTTCATCAAGATCGTGCTGACCGATCAATCGCAGCTGTGCAGACTCGAAGTGCGCGAAAAACCAGGACGCTTCACCGTTGCTTCGCTCATCGCGGACAATATGGTGCTTCAGCAGAAAATGAACGTCCCTGTGTGGGGAACGGGCATTGCCGGAGCAACGATCACCGTGGCCGGTTCCTGGGGCAAACAGGCCGCAGGAACAGTGGGCGCCGACGGCCGGTGGCTTGTAAAACTTCCCACACCGAAGGCGGGAGGTCCATATACACTGACGATTCGAGAATACGATACGACACTCGTGGTGAAGAATGTCCTCATCGGCGAAGTCTGGCTTGCCTCGGGACAATCCAATATGGAAATGCCGCTTGCAGGCTGGCCTCCGGCCGATACGATCGCGAACTCCGCTCTCGAGATCCGTACGTCGACGAATCCACTGATACGCATGTTCACTGTGACGCACGCGCTTTCACTCGATCCTGTCACTTCGGCCCCCGGAGTCTGGACGCCGGCCTCGCCCGAGGCAACGGGACGGTTCAGCGCGACGGCGTATTTTTTTGCAAAGACATTACAGGCCTCGCTTCATGTTCCGATCGGCATCATTCATTCAAGCTGGGGCGGAACACAAATCGAGCCGTGGATCAGCGCCGATGCAATCGGGAAGTTCGATCAATACAAGAAAGTGCTCGCCGGCATGAACGCCTCAGGCATCGAGCGGAAGAAATATTCGGACTGGCTGAATTCATTCCCGGCGATCGACATGACAAAAAGGACGGGTGAGATGAAGTGGACGGGACTCGATTTCCAGGATGCGGAATGTTCGGCGCCCGCGTACGATGACGCGAGGTGGAAGGAAATGACACTTCCCCAACCGTGGGAGCAAACCGAGATGGGATACTTCGACGGCGTCATCTGGTTCAGGAAAACGGTGGAGGTGCCTTCATCCTGGCTCAATAAAAAGATCAGCATCGAACTCGGCCCCATCGACGATATGGATGCGACGTTCATTAACGGAAAACGCGTCGGCGGGATGGAGACCGAAGGCTTTTGGAATGCACCGCGAGTCTATGAGCTCCCCGAGAATTTTATTACGCAGACGCGTGTCCCGATTGCCATCCGTGTGATCGACAATCAGGGCGGAGGCGGATTCTTCGGTGCGCCAACGCAGATGGTGCTGCGTCTGAGCGGCACAAGTGAAACAGTGTCTCTTGCCGGAGCGTGGAAATATCTTCCCGTTGCAAGTTATGACGGAACGACGTTCACAGTATTTGGCGCGGCAGGGCAAAAATATTATTCCCATCCGGCGCTTGGAATCTCGCTGACCAATTATACGCCGACGGCGATCTATAATGCGATGATCGCGCCGCTTGTGCCGTATGCGATCAAAGGCGCGATCTGGTATCAGGGCGAATCGAATGTCGGGAATGCCGATCAGTACCGATTGCTTCTGCCGGCGTTGATCGCCGATTGGAGAAACAAGTTCACGTATTCGGGCAGCTTCCCCTTCTATTACGTGCAGATTGCTCCCTACAGGTACGGAGGAGCCTCTCATTCCGAGCTCTTACGTGAGGCGCAGATGGCGGCGCTTTCCACACCCAATACCGGAATGGCAGTCACGATGGATATCGGCAGCGTGCGAACGATCCATCCTTCAAATAAACAGGATGTCGGAGGACGACTCGCCGCATGGGCGCTTGCGAAAAACTACGGCAAGACTCTTCCGTACTCTGGTCCCATCTATTCATCGATGAAAAAAGAAGGCCGCTCGCTCGTGCTGCAGTTCCAGTATGCCGGATCGAGCCTTGTGATGAAGAAAAACGGGCAAGAGGACTTCATGATCGCAGGTGAAGACCGAGTCTTCAAACCCGCGAGCGTCGAAGTGCGCGGCAAGACGCTTATTGTGTCTCATCCCGAAATCAGCGCGCCGGCTGCGGTGCGGTATGCATTCACCGATACGAGCGCAGGCGTGCTCTTCAATGCCGAGGGAATGCCCGCGTCTTCGTTCAGAACCGATCGATGGAACATCAACGAGCCGGTGCAAGTCACGGGAAAATAATTATTTTTATAAAAAAGCCTCCGCGCTTCATCGCACTCTTCTTGTGTGTGCGCAGATGTGCGGAGCACAGACATACATCTCTACACACAAACGATCAATGGGAATAGGAAAAGCAGATGACGACGTACGGATATTTCGATGATGCAAAAAAAGAATATGTGATCACGCGGCCCGACACACCGTTGCCGTGGTTCAACTATCTTGGCACCGAACAGTTTTTCGGCATCATATCGAACACAGCCGGGGGATACTCGTTCTATCAGGATTCGCGGCTGCGCCGGTTGACGCGCTATCGCTACAACAATATCCCGATGGACTCCAATGGACGCTACATCTACATCAAGGACGGCGACGAACCGGCGTGGAATCCGATGTGGAAGCCGATGCGCACCGCGCTCGATGCGTATGAGTGCCGCCACGGACTCGGGTATACGAAAGTGTCCGGAACAAAGAACGATCTTGAAGTCTCCTCGCTTTTTTTTGTTCCCCAGGGCGCCCGTCACGAAGTCTGGCATGTCAAGGCCGTGAACCATTCGGCTGTCACGAAGCACGTGCGGATGTGGTCGTATGTCGAGTGGTGTCTGTGGGAAGCCTTCGACGACATGACGAATTTTCAACGGAACTATTCAACAGGGCAGGTGGAAGTCGAGCAGGGCGCAATCTTTCACAAGACGGAATACAGGGAGCGCAGAAACCATTACGCCTACTTTGCGGCTTCCGAACCGGTGAGCGGATATGACACGAGCCGCGACGCATTCGTCGGCGTACATAACGGATTGGACGCTCCCCGGGCCATCCTTGAAGGCGCCTGCACCGACAGCATCGCCTACGGCTGGGTTCCGATCGGCGTGCATCAGATCGATCTCGAGCTTGCGCCGGGAGAATCGAAGGATGTGAATTTTATTTTAGGCTACGCCGAAAATCCGACGGAAGAAAAATTTTTGCCAAACGGCGCCATCAGAAAAGATGAATTCGAGCGCGTCCGCTCCCAATACCTTGCGACTCCCTGCGTGCTCGAGGCGTTCGAGCAATCGCGCGAGTACTGGAAGGGATTGCTTTCAGCATATCAGGCATCGACGCCGGATGCGATCGTGAATCGCATGGCAAATATCTGGAATCAGTATCAATGCATGGTCACATTCAACCTGTCGCGCTCCACATCGATGTACGAATCCGGCATCGGTCGCGGCATGGGATACCGCGACAGCAATCAGGATGTGCTCGGCTTCGTGCATATGATTCCGTCGCGCGCGCGTCAGCGCATACTTGATATCGCCTCGACGCAGCTATCAGACGGCACGTGTTATCACCAGTATCAGCCGCTCACGAAAAAAGGCAATGCCGATATCGGAGGCGGCTTCAACGACGATCCCTTGTGGCTCATCCTTTCAACCTCGGCCTACATCAAGGAAACGGGCGATCATTCGATCCTCGAGGCCCAAGCGGGATTTGCCGATATCAAAGATTCAACATCCACGCTCATGGATCATCTGGTCGTTTCGCTTCGCTACACGATGGAGCACCGCGGCCCACACGGGTTGCCGTTGATCGGACATGCGGACTGGAACGACTGCCTGAATCTGAATTGTTTTTCGACGACGCCGGGCGAGAGTTTCCAGCTGGCCGGACATATCGAAAACGACAAGGTCGCAGAGTCGGTGATGATCGCCGGTCTCTACTGCAGGGCGTGCGATGAGATGGCGGGCATCCTTCGATCGATCGGAGACACAACACAGGCCTCCGCCTATCTGCGCGATGCCCAGGAGATGCGCGCAACAATTTATGCGCACGGCTGGGACGGCGAGTGGTTTTTGCGTGCGTACGATTCATTCGGCAACAAGATCGGCTCGAGTGAAAACGAAGAAGGCCGCATCTTCATCGAAAGTCAGGGCTGGTGCGTGCTGGGCGGAGCGGGATTCGACAACGGTTATGCAACGAAGGCATTGGACAGCGTCCGGACGCATCTTGCGACGCCGAACGGGATCATCCTGCAGCAGCCCGCGTTCTCGAAATATTACGTCCATCTGGGCGAGGTCAGTTCGTACCCTCCCGGTTACAAGGAAAATGCCGGCATCTTCACGCATAACAACACGTGGATACAGATCGCCGAAACAATGCTCGGACGGGGCGATCAGGCCATGGAATATTACAAAAGTATCTGTCCGCCGTCGAAGGAATCGCAGATCGATATCTATCGCTCCGAGCCGTATGTCTACAGCCAGATGACGGCGGGCCGTGACGCGCCCACGCCGGGAGAAGGAAAAAATTCCTGGCTCACGGGCACAGTGGCCTGGTCATTTGTGACGCTATCGCAATATATCCTTGGCATTCGTCCGGATTTTGACGGACTCATCGTCGATCCCTGCATTCCCACGGCATGGAACGAGTTCACCGTCACACGAACGTACAGAAACGCCACATATGTGATCACGGTGAAGAATCCGCAGCACATTTCAAAAGGCGTGAAGCAGTTGAGGCTCGACGGCAAGCGCATCGCCGG
>DATGXR010000496.1:0-13819 GCA_035298825.1 Bacteroidota bacterium | reverse complement strand
GTCGCCTGCGTGCAGCGCACTCCGTTGACCGGATTCGATCTCATCATCCCGCTCGTCACGAGATGCTCGCAGAGTCGTCGCAGTGCCGTCAGGTATGTCGCCACTGATGCGGGCGATAATTTTTTTTTCTTCTCGAGGTATTTCCGATATTTCACCACATCGTCGATGCCCGAAAATGCCGGCACCGTCGCCTGCTGCCATCGAAGGAATTCCTTCAAGGCGCGTCCGTAGGTCCCACGGGTTTCAGTCGATGAGAGCGAAGCGAGAAATTCTTCCGAATGCTTGAGTAGAAGCCGGTGTGAGAGTCTGGGTGTCCGCGTCATAGTCCTGATATTATCCGTACGTTTCACTGTCGCATGGCACACGGCATACAAATGACCATTAAGGTGAAAGGTAAAAAAAAATGACGAGAGAATCAACGAAGCAGGCCGTCAATCGGCGAATCGGTGCGCCAGCGCACATCGGTGAGCGATGTGCCGTCGGTTTCGAAAACGACGGCGCCGTCCCTGTCAGTGCGATGTGCGCGGATGCCGCACCGCGCAAGGCGTCGGATGACCGAAGGAGACGGATGCCGGAACACATTGAATCTTCCAACCGAGATGACCGCATGGAGCGGGCTCACCGACTGCAGCAGCATCTGTGTGCTGCTTGTCGAAGATCCGTGATGACCGAGTTTGATGACGGGACTGTTCATAAAATCACCGTAGCGTGAACAGAGCTCTTCTTCCACATCGCGCTCAGCGTCGCCCATAAGGATGAATGAAATCTTTCCATAGCAGATCCGCAGGACGACAGATGTATTGTTGAACGCATCGAGCGTGTCTTCGGATTCATTCACTGTCGATTCGGCGCCGGGATGAAGCACATAAATCCGCGTATCCGCATTGATGAAAATCGTGTCTCCCCTTCGCACCGAATAAATGTGTCCATTCATCACAGATACGGGCACGCAAGCCGCGGAGTCTTTCGAGAAATCGGCGTCAGTGGGATTGGGCATCAGCAGCCGTTGAATGTTGAATCCTGGCACTCCCGCCGGCATGATGATCCGATCGGCGCCGATCTCAGAATACACAGACCGCACACCGCCTGCGTGATCGTCGTGCACATGCGTGAGAAGCATCGCCGACAACGTGCCGATTCCGCGGCGTCGGAGTCCCGGCACGATGACGTTCTCGCCCGCATCGTAAACTGGAGAACGCGCGCCGGCGTCGATCAATAGCGACTGGCCATCCGGAAATTCCACCAATGCCGCATCTCCCTGTCCCACATCGAAGAATGTCACGCGAAGCGGAAGCCGGGACGTCTCTGCGATCGCGTCATGCACAAGCAGACAATCGATGCACAACACGAGTGCAAGGAACAGTTTTCTGAACACGGACGGATGAGAGATGTTGAAGAGCATCACGATCGCACAACCATAGATGAGCGTCTCGACTGCGCCGAATGACGGCGTATGCACCACGGCATACGGCACACGGTCCGCCGCTTTCACGACGGCCAGCACAAGCTGCGCGAGCACGGCATTCACCTCTGTCACGCACGATCCGACCCACGAGGAGAGGATGCTGACAATCACAGAGACGAAACCGAGCATGATATTGAATCCCGCAAGGGGCACCACAAACAGATTGGCCCCGAGCGAGATGAGCGATACTTTCTCGAAATAGAAGGCGGTGAACGGGATCGTGCCGATTTGTGCGGCGGCCGAGACAGCCGTGATGTCGACAGCGGCAACGCCGATGCGCGCCGCCCATCTCTGCCTCGGCACATTCGACATCCACGATGTCATCTTCGGATAGCACCAGACCATGGCAAAAACCGCGGCGAACGAAAGCTGGAAGCCCACATCGAAGAGCTGTTTCGGATCGACCATGAAAATAAGCACAGCGGAGATCCCGAGGCAGTTGTAGACGGATGAGCGTCTCTGGAAGAGCCTGGCGGCGAGCACGACGCAGGCCATGAGCGAAGCGCGCACGACTGATGGCGTAGAGCCCGTAAGCAGCATGTAAAACAGGATCGCGGCGATCGTCACACAGATCTTCGCTCGAGACGGAATGCGGAGCAAACCGAAGAGCCCGTACACGGCGGCCACGATGACGACAACGTGCGAGCCCGAGACAGCAAGCACATGGACCGTGCCCGTGTTGGCAAAAGCCCGGCGTATCTCCTTCGAGATGTCGGACCAGTCGCCGACCAAGAGACCGGTGAGGTACTGCTCCTCGTCGCCCGAGGCCGCGCGGTGGATCGTGCGCGCCACAAAATGCTTTGCGGGAAAGACGAGCGCGTCATAGATCCAGGCGCCCTGCCCCTTTTCTATGACCGTTATTGATTTAAAGCTTCTCACGCGCATGACGGCGTGGATATTGTTGAGCGCGAGATATTCGCGGTAGCTCACTTCGCCCGGATTCCTCGTGTCCTGCGGTTTGTCGATCGCTGCGGTAAAAGCAAGGTTATCGCCGTACGAAAAATTGAGCGTGTCTGGCTGCGACTGCGCGCTCTTTGTCCGGTCGGCAATCACGGTCAACACCCCATTCCCTTCCACAACGGTCGAGTCGCCTTCCGGCGATGCAACAGCCTGAATCGCGACGATCGTCTGCACGCGTCCCTCGCGCATCACCGGCTCGTCCACTACACGGCAGTAGATGCGAACAGGCCTTCCGAGGGCAAGATACCGAGTGATGTGATCGGACGCGAATTCATGATCGATCGCATACCAGAGCGCCGATGCGAAAAAAAGAAATGCGGGGATGAAAAGCGAGAATGATTCTGTCCGAGGAGGCACTGAGCGGTGACGTAACAGCATCACGATGCCGGGGATTCCCGCAGCGAACGCAAGTACGGCCCATACGGCCGGCTGCCATTCGGCAAGACGGGCTGCAGAAAATCCGGCGGCCATGACACAAGCCGCAAAGAGAGCGGGCTGCTCTTTCCACATCGGCTTCCCCCCAGGCGTAAGCGGAACACTGAAATGTACGCACGTGTGTGAGAAGAGTCAACGCGCCAGATCGGAGGCGATTATTGCAGTCACCGCAGGCGTCAGTCCGGTGAGCGTTCGCACGGCGCGCGTCAGCTCGTCCTTCCTCTTTCCCGCGACGATGAGCGGAACAGGATTGCGCGTATGCGTTTTGACTGAAAGATCTTCGATATTCCCATGATCGCTGATCAGCACAAGCGTGTCGCGCGCAAAATCAAATCGCGTCAGGAGTCCGTCGATGAACCGGTCCGCGCGCTCGAGCGCTTCAACGGCCGCCGTCATGTTCTGCGCGTGCCCCGCCTTATCTGTGATGAAATATTCGAAGAGAATAAAATCGCATTTGCTTCCGAGCTCATGAAACGTGTGTCCCGCCGATTCGGGTTGCACTGCTTCAATTCCGGCATGGCCAAGCTCCTTCCATCTGCTGCCAATAATATCAGCAGAGATTGCAGAGCCCGAGCGAATATCGTCGTGCGTATGGAGTCCTCCATTCACACTCGCAAAGGCAAGCGCGACGACCGGCATTTTCGATGGATGGGCGGAAAGATAATCGATGTACCGATCGGGGAATCCGTTGGCGAATCGAACGCGCGCTCCGATGTGGCGCAGCCGTTTGAAAATATTTTTTTCTTTGATGATGGGAACAAGCGTGGAGTAAGGATAGGGACCGAAATGACGACCGACAATTTTCGCCGCGTTCACACCGGCGAAGAGCGCCGTCTGTCCCGTGCCGCTCTGAGGAAGTCCGGCGACCCCGAGCGTCGCATTCACGGACGAAACCGTTGCAAGCGGAGTCGAGACACGCGTATGGCGAAGCGAGAACAAGTTGTCGCCGCAGAGCGTGCTGAGCGCGGGAAGTCGCGCTGCAAAAAATGGATTCGTCTCCGGATCAACTTTTCCGTATCCGACCCCGTCCCAGAAGATGAGATAGACTGCCATAGGCGTGTCACATTTTACTTTCGACAGTCACCGTCACGGGCCCGCTGTTGACGAGCTCGACATCCATCATTGCGCGGAAGACGCCGGTGCTGACTCGCTCTTCACCGAGCAACATGCGCGCATGCGCCACGAAGCGTTCGTAGAGCGGCTCGGCCGCTTCGGGCGGCGCCGCGTCGATAAAGCTCGGACGATTGCCCTTTCGCGTATCGCCGTAGAGTGTGAACTGCGATACCACAAGCAACGATCCGCCCACATCGCGCACCGAGAGATTCATCTTCTCCTGGTCGTCCTCGAAGATGCGCAACGAGCAGCATTTTTCAGCCACATAGACGGCGTCACGCTCCGTGTCGCCGGTTTTGATGCCGAGCAGGATGACAAGTCCCGGACCGATGCGGCTGTGCAGCGTGCCGCCGATCGTTACCGATGCGCGTGAGACGCGCTGTATGAGCGCTTTCATGCGGCGGAAAAATCGCGGGCAATAACGCAGCGGGGATTTCCGCTGTAGTCGTTAATGGGAATGATGGAACGCCAGCCCTCGTCTGCGAAGATGGCCATCACCGCCTCCTGCTGATCGAATGCATGTTCGACCGCAATGAAGCCGTCGTTCACGAGGAGTTTTTTCCCGATCACGGCGAGACGCCGGTAAAACGTCAATCCGTCCCCTTCATCTGTTTCGGCGAAGCGAGGTTCGAATTGCGTGATCTCGGGCTGAAGCGTGTCGTAGACGGAGCGGGAGATGTATGGAGGATTGGAGACGATCGCATCGAACATTCCGTTCTTCAGCGGAGATCCGTGTGCCGGATCTTGTGTTGCAGCCGTGCCGGGTTCGCGCACCGCCTGCAATGGCGCATCGGGACAGAGAAGATTCTGACTGAAGACGTCGGCAAGAGAGAATGAGATGGAGACGCCGTTGCGTTCCGCATTCGCGCGCGCGGCATCGATCGCTTCCGCGCTCACATCGAGCGCCGTCACATGCGCATCCGCGATCAGTTTGGCGCAGCTGACAGCGATGCATCCGCTGCCCGTTCCGATGTCGAGCAGCGAAACGGATTCGCCTGGGGAACGGAGCTCCTTGCACAGACGCACCGTCTGTTCCACAAGGACCTCGGTCTCGGGACGTGGAATGAGCACGCGCGAATCGACCTCGAACGGGAGTCCCATGAAGTCGGTGCGGCCGAGGATGTACTGAACGGGTTCGTGCGCTAACCGCCGCTTGAACAGGACCTTGAATGCCGCGAGCTCTTCGGGCTTGAGCGGCTTGTCGAAGTTCAGATACAGTTGGATGCGCTTCATCGACAGCGCGTGCGCCAGCATCAATTCCACGGTCAGCCGGGCTTCATCGAACTTCTTTTCCTGCAGATGATTGGTGCTCCAGGTGATCAACTCGAGCACTGTCCATACTTTTTGCGGGGTTGTCTGCGACGCCACGTATTACTTTCGTTTCGTAGTTGGTTTCTTCAAAGTTTTTTTCTTCTGACGTGGTGCGGCCGTTTTTTGCCTTGAGGCCGTCAGGACGACGCTTTCGGTCAGCGGTTCTTCGTCCTTCTTGAACGGACGCGGAGCAAAGGCTTCATCTTCCGGCTCCTCGGGTTCCTCCTCGCGCATGAAGCGCGCTAGGGTCACCTTCTGTTCGTGGTCGAACCCGAGTCCTTCGATTTCGTCAATCTCCGGAAACTCCTTTTCCAGCACATCGTCCTCGTCGTGTTGTTCTTCGCCGGGCTTCACATCACTGAACCGAAATCGTTTATCGCCTTCAAGCAGACATTCGTAATCACTCATCGTATCGGGAATCACGAAGCGTTCTTTTCCGGCAAGCGCTTTCACCTTGTCCCATAACGCCGAGACGGTGAGTTGATGGTCGGGCTGCTGCTCGATGCAGCGTTCGGATCGTGCCAACAATTGTTCGTACATAGTGCATCTCCCTCCGCCATATTTCCCTTGAGCATATGAAGAAGTCTGTTATATTTAACAGAGCACCCCTGAAGCTCTTCGTTCTTACTGAAATATAAAAAAGCGTGACCAAAGATGCCATTGAAAGGAAAACGGCGTGAGCACTGATTTTGAAAAATTTGTTGACATTGTCAAAGAAGTTCGAATGAAATGTCCGTGGGATCGGGAGCAGACGCACGCATCGCTGCGCCACAGTTTTCTCGAAGAGGCGTATGAAGTGATCGAATCGATCGAGCAGAATGACATGAAGGAATTCTCGATCGAGCTCGGCGACATTCTTCTGCATGTCGTGCTTCAGGCCGTGATCGCGGAGGAAACTGCTGAGTTTACGCTCGCCGACGTCATCGCGCGCGTCTCGGAAAAACTCATCAGGCGTCATCCGCATGTCTTCGCCGACGCCGTGATCGGCACGAGCGAAGAGCAGAAGGCACAATGGGAGAAAGTGAAACTGACCGAAGGGCGCGAGTCGATCATCGACGGTGTGCCGCAGCATCTCCCCGCATTGCAGCGCGCGCAGCGGCTTCAGGATAAGGCGGCGCAGGTCGGGTTCGATTGGACCTCGAAGGACGATGTCTGGAAAAAGGTCGAAGAGGAACTGCAGGAATTCCATGCGGCGTCGGATCACGGAGATCGCGTGAAGATGGAGGAAGAATTCGGCGACCTCCTGTTTTCCCTCGTGAATTATTCGCGATTCATACACGTGCACCCGGAGGACGCGCTGCGCGGCACAACGAACAAATTCGTGCGGCGCTTCAAGTACATCGAGTCGGAATTGAAAAAGGCGGGTAAGGACATCCACTCGGTCCCGCTCGAGGAGATGGATGCGCTCTGGAACGACGCCAAGCGCCTCGAATAACCACGAGTCAAAATTGTAGGGCGAGATGCTATCTCGCCCTCCATGCTACTGCTGTTCGACTGTCGCTCCGTTGTGCTTCTTGCCGTTGAATTTGTCGTACGCATCGATGATCTCTTTCACGAGCCGGTGACGCACGACATCCCCCTTGTCGAAATACACGAAATCGATTCCCTCCACATGGTGCAGCACATCCTGTATCTGGATGAGGCCCGACGTGATCTTGCTCGGCAGGTCGATCTGCGTCACATCCCCCGTGACGATCGCCTTCGAGTTCACGCCGAGACGCGTGAGGAACATCTTCATCTGCATGGCGGTGGCGTTCTGCGCCTCGTCGAGAATGACGAATGCGTTGTTGAGCGTGCGTCCGCGCATGTAGGCAAGCGGAACGATCTCGATCACGCGGCGTTCCATGTAGTTCTTTAATTTCTCGGACGGCAGCATGTCGTCCAGCGCATCATACAGCGGCCGGAGATACGGATCCACTTTCTCTTTCAGGTCGCCCGGGAGAAATCCCAGATTCTCTCCCGCTTCCACCGCAGGGCGAGCGAGCACGATCTTTCCCACCTCTCGATTCTTCAGACTCGCCACCGCCATGGCAACCGCGAGATACGTCTTTCCCGTTCCCGCCGGTCCGATCGCAAAGACGATATCGTTGCGCTGGATTCTGTCCACATACGTTTTCTGCGTCGGAGTTTTCGCCTTGATGATGGCGTTTTTTGTGAAGAGCACGACGGCATCAGTTTCGCCGCTGACGAGATGCGCCGAGCGCATATTCGGATTGAGGTCAAAGACGAGATCGATCACTGTTCCAACGTCGTTCGCCGTGAGCGACCCGTTCTTCGCGAGCAGAAATGTCAGTTCCTTAAAGATCCGCTCGAGCTGCGCCACATCGGCCGGTTCGCCGCGGAGCGTGATATCGCTGCCACGAACGATGATCGTGGCATCATCATATCGATCTTCGATCATCTGAAGATGATTGTCGTTAAAGCCAAGGAGCGAGAATGTATCCACTCCTTCAATACGCATTTTTTTTTCTACCGTAAGGTTCTCTCCTTATGTGGCTCGGGACGATGCACGGTTGTCCCGTGTGTTGTATGTGCGTGCAATGCGCCTCCACGTGCCGGAAGCAACACCAGTCTCTTTAAAGCGCAAAAGTCCTTCTTCCGCCATCAGTGGGCGGTTGAAGGACTTCAGCGAAGTGTCGTAGAAAAAGTATTTCAAAGTTTAAATCGAACTCCTTAGTGCTTTTTGCTCCAGTAAGCACGTGTGGCCTTTTTCTCGGCATCGGTCAATGTCGGGTCTGCCGGAATCTTCAGCACCTGACCCTTATGGATGATGTCCGGATCCTTGATCTGGTCGCGATTGCCCTGCCAGATCTTGGGCCATGCGAACGCATTCGCATAGATGTCTTTTTTCTTCGCGATGTTCCACAAGCAATCGCGATCTTTCGCCCACGTGCCGACCGTATATTGTTTCTCGTTCGGTCCCTTTGTGCGTTCTTTCAACGCGTCGATTTTCGACTGCATCGATGCAAAACCCGACTGGTAGCGTTTCATCCCGGCGAGTTTCTGCTTCATGAGATCGTCCTTTGCTGCCTGAAGCTGATCGATCTCTGCCTTCCGCGCATACAAATCGGCATCGGAAAGGTTCGTTAATGCATCAATTTTACTGTTCAAATCTGCGATGGAAGCTTCATAAGCGCCGGTCAACTGCTTCAACTGATCGGCGGTCGATTTCATTTTCGAATCGAGCGACGCATTGTAAGCATTGAGGCTGTCGATATCTTTATTCAATCCATTCAGCTGCGTGCGAAGATCGTCGCGCAACTTTGTATTTTGGGTTATCTGGTTTTGCCACTCCTCTTTTGTCATCTTATCCTGCGCCGAACTCACCAGCACACATGCGACGAGAAGTAACATCACCAACGACAATTTTCTGACAATCATAGTATTCTCCTTTGGATGAAATTTTGTGTGTTACTTCAGAAGGTCCTGGGCTTCCTTCAACTCATTTTGCTGCTGAGTGAGGTTGGCTTCTTTGTCGGCAATCTGTTTTTGGAGATCAGATTTAATTGTTTGTTTTGATGCTACTTCTTTCTGGAGCGATGAAACTTCCGCTTTCAACGCATCCAATTGTGCTAATTCCTCTTCGCTCGGACCGCTTGAGCATGAAGCAAAGCCCAGCGCGATGCCCGCAAGCAAGAAGGTAAGTAATGCATTTCTGTATTTGTCCATAATATTCCCTTTTTTTACGGTTGTATGAATTGTAGTGGACTTCTTGCTACACACACATTTTAATGAAAAGAAAAATTGATGTCAAGTGAAATTTATTTAAAGTGTTTTCGAAATGAACGTGTGTTGCATCAATGGAATCAATGACTTGGATCACAATAATCCCCGTTCGGCAAAGCTTGTGTATCCCGACGGCGTGATGATGAGATGATCGTGCACAGGAATACCCATAATCTGTCCCGCTTCCGCGATCTGACGCGTGACGCGCACATCCTCCTCACTCGGCTCCGTATTGCCGCTCGGATGGTTATGGACGAGGATGACCGATGCGGCGTGTTCGAGTATGGCAGGCCGGAACACTTCGCGCGGATGCGTGAGCGACGAGTTCAACAATCCCGTCGTGATCACTTTTTCGGAGAGCACCTTGTTGTTGCTGTTCAGACTCACAACCATGAACTCTTCCTGCGTCTTGTCTCGCAACATTGGCATGTAGCGATTGGCCGCGTCCTGGGGCGATGTGATTGGTTTCGAACGATCGGTGACCGGACTTCCAACACGCCGCGAGAGTTCGAAGGCTGCCGCAAGACAGACGGCGCGCGCCTGGCCGATCCCGGCCAACTGTTGAAAATCCGCGATCGTCAATTTTGCAATTTCCTGCAGCGAGCGATGCTGCTCGAGCAGTTTTTTCCCCAAATCGACGGCAGTAATGTGTCCCCTTCCCGAATTGATGAAGATCGCCAACAGTTCTGCATCAGTCAGCGCGCGCGGCCCATCCTGTATCATTTTTTCGCGCGGCCGTTCAGACACCGGCCAATCCTTGATCCTTGTGTGATAGTGATCGCTTTCCCGGACCTGATTCGTCTCCATGGCTCCCCCCGAAGTTGAATGGATAATGAAGCACTATTGTTGATAGGCGATCTCGCCGATTTTTTTGATGAATCCTCTTTTGTATTGGAGAATATGTATGCTCGAGTTGACGCGCGAATTGTGAAACGAAATCTTGGAATGAATGCCGTCGTATTCAAGCACCTTCGAAAGCGTCGCCCGAAGCGAATCGCGCGTGCCCTTCGTCTTGGCAAGACAGTCGAACACGAGCGACGCCGCATCGTATCCAAAGCTTTCGAAAGACATGCCGGAGATCGGATTCGACGGATCGCTGTTCCATCTGTCGGACGGGAACACGACACCGTCGGCGCTCGACTTGTTCTTATCGAGTTCTTCATCGTCGTTCCATTCGTCCGAACCGAGCACGAGAACCGTCGGATCGAGCGCGCGCAGCTGCGATGCCATCACGCCGATTTCCGATGGAGAAGCGATGGGACAATAGATTGCATCGATGACGCCGCGGCTCAGTTTCGATGCATCAGTCTTGATCGCGCGGATGAGATGGCGAAAATCCGATGTGCCTGCCGCATAGCGCTGGAACGACACGAGCGTTGCGCCTGAACGGTGCACTTCCTGCGCGAACGCATCAGCAAGCAGCGATGCCGGAAATAAGTCGGATGTGATGATTGCAATATTTTTGGCGCCCGCACTGCGCACGGCATATTGCGCCATGAGCGCTCCGCGCATCGCATAATCAGGATTCGCCTGAAACACATATTCGCCGATTGACGCAATATTGTTGCCTGTCGCCGTTGGCGTTACAAGCGGAATGTGTGCCGCGTTTGCACGCCCCGCGGCCGTCAGCGTCTCGTCGGTAAACAGCGGACCGAGAATGGCGACAACGCTCGTATCGGATTTCCATTCGTCGATGATCCGTGCAAGCCGATCCGATTCGCGCTGAGTGTCGCGCACATCGAGTTTAACCGGTGCATGCCCGCGCGATCCGTCGGCGTTGAACTCGCGCAGCGCCTCGAGGATTCCGCGCAGAATTTCCTTTGCCATGATGCCGTCGGGTTTTTCGACAGCGTAATGATTCATCAGCGGAAGCAGCACGGCCACCGTGAGTGTGTCGCCAACCGGCAGGCGCTCATCGCGCGCGATCAGTCTCCGCGCTCGGCGAAGCAGTATGTTGTCGGCAGTGAGCGCCTGCACACGCGCGGCGACCACGGCAGCCGAATCCTTCTGTCCCCGACGCTCGTACGCTTCTCCTCTCAGCAACAGCAGCAGCACGCGCGAAGAATCGTCCGTCACTGTTGCTTCAAGCGTCCGTATCACGTCGGGCGTGAACGACAACACATATCGCTCGAGATTTTCCGTCGCTCGCCATCGTGTCACGTTCACGGCGGCCGAGGCGCGAACCACGAGCATCTCCTGCGCCGCATCGCGCGTGCGGTTCAATCCTGCATATGCGAGACCGAGCGTGTAGTGCGCATCTTCCACATACGAACTGTACGGAAACCGATCGAGGAACGTCTTGCAGAGATCTGCTGATTCCTCGTACAACCGGAGCGCGTTCGCCGACTTTGCGGCCATGATCATCGCGGCCGTCGTGCGCTGGTGCATCGGTTCGAGCTCCGCCGTCTGCCTGAGCGTCTGATACGCATTTTTAAAATCCTGCTGCACATACTGCCGCACACCGAGCAGGAACTGTGTCTCGGCCTGCGGCGCAAACAGCACATCCTCCTGACCGTGCGCCAGCGCACCAACAATCAACATCAGCAGCGCCACTCGGCGCATGATTTTCAATGTCATACGAATCTCAATTTCCAATGTGTAAATAAAATGTCGCTGTGCATCGCATCATTGCTTCCCGTGCGTCCGCTTCAGCTGTTCAATTCCTTTGCTCAATTCCGCTGTCTCATTCCTTCGTTCAATCTTGTTCGCCGTTCGATGTGCAAACATATGAATTTTTCACTTCATATGCACGTGCGCTCCTCCCCCATGATGCCTGCATGCGCGCAATGCGACCCGCAGGCAATCGATTGACCGGCCGCACGGTTAAAAATCGTTCTTCAGCGCGCGCACTCCCGCCCAATGCGCAAGGATCGAGACGACAAAAGACAGCGACGCGATGAGCAGGACGGCATTCACGACAGGCTTTGCTGTAACGGGCCTGCCGGCAAAATGCGTGATGAAGATCGACAACACCGGATAGAAGTACAGCGCAACAACCGCAGCCAGGAGCGTCATCGTAAACAGAAACGTCATCGTCGCGCCCTGCGACGAGGCAAGCCGAATCGGATTCTTTTCGGAGAAGTCGGCATACAGCGATCCCATCCCCGAATTCAGGCTTGACGCAGCGACGGCGACCGAGATGATGATGGCGAGCGACGTCTCGGGAATGCACGGAATCGCGCGGTACGGCAGCGTTGACGCTGCCCAGATCACGATGCCGAGCGCGACAAGCATCGACGTCATGGCAACATACTTGATCCAATACAGTGACGATGGCCGGATCGGCGCGCTGCGCACGGACCAGTACGCGCGACCCTCGAGGCTCATGAGCGGAAACACGAATCGCAGCGCGATGGATGAAATCAGGAACGCGTTGAAGACAAAGATCACAAGGAAGATCACAGCCCGAAGATCGGACGAAACGATTTTAAACTCCATCGTGCCGGCGCTCGCAAGAAAGACCACGAGCAGCACGGCCATGACCGCGGCATGAATCCACTGGCTCGGATCGCGGACGAACAGCCAATATTCTTTTTTCAGGATCGCTTCGATGTGCGGCGAGAGGCGCGACGGTCGCTCGAAATGAAACATCGGCAGCGAACCGTCCCTCCGCCCAACGGATGACGAGTGGATCGTGAGCGACGTGAGCCACGTCTCGTAAAAATATCGGCCTCCAAGAAGCACGGCCGCCGTGAAACAGCCAAGCGACGTCAGCATGCACAGTGCGATATTGGCGATCAGTCCCGGAGTAAAATCTGTGATCCAGAAATACAGCACCTGCGCGGCCCAGTAATTGGGCAGCATCCGCGTCACAGGCGGATCGATGGAACCATAGTACGCGTTGATGAACGGGTACGACAGCATGATCTCCTTCACAAGTGAAACGGGATTCGTCAGCGTGAAATACACGACAATCTGTACTGCATAGAGCACGGCGACGCCGCCGATGACTGTTTTGAACGGAATTGTCGCCGCCAGCTTCATCATGAGCAACAGCAGGATGACCGCAAGACTGCCGGCAATAAGCATACACGGCACGAGCACACAGCAGAGATACATCGGATAAAAATACCAGGCGAAGTTGAAATAACTTCCGTACCCGAGCAGCACCGCGAACGACGCGAGAAAAAGCGTGCCCGAACTGTAAAAAAAATTGTCGAGGAATTTCACGACGAAGATCGTCGCATGCGGAATGGGATTTGAGAGAAGGAAACTCATTTCGGGAGAACGGTAGAGCGTTGCGAACGAGACGACCACGTTGCCCGCGCTCACTGTCAGGAAGAACACGAAAAGCACGATGGCGATAAACCGGTGATACAGAAACAGTCCGATCCTCACATAGTCGAGCAGATACCATGTGACGAAGCGCGAGAACATCACCGCGCCCACGGCAAATGCCGCATACACAAGCAGCGTGAAGAGCTTCCTGAACGGAAGCATGCCCGATGATGAGGGAGACAACTTCCGCCAGCTCGCGAGCTTGAACCACAATATGTCGACCAGCTGCTTCAGCGCACTCACCCTTCCTCTTCGTCCTTCGTCAACTCGAGGAAAACTTTTTCAATCTTCCCGTCATACTTCGCCTTCTCTTCATGGAAGTCCGCCTTCGAACCCGAAAAGATCATCCGACCCCGGTGAATGATGCCGATGCGGCTGCACAGCTCGTCCGCCATTTCAAGAATATGCGTCGACATGAAGACAGACATTCCTTCGCGCGTGCGGCGCGTGAGCATGTCCTTCACGATGCGCGCGCTTCGCGGATCGAGTCCCACCATCGGCTCGTCGATGATGATCGTCTTCGGTTCGTGC
>DATGXR010000495.1:0-1724 GCA_035298825.1 Bacteroidota bacterium | reverse complement strand
CATCTCTCGCCTCATCGAGCGTGCCGAGTCCCAGCGTCTCAAGAAACCGGCAGTAAAGCGAGACATCCCGCCTGTAGGCCTCGAGCGTATTCGAGGCGAGTCCTTTTTCGAGCTGAAGGAACCGGAAATATTCGTTCACATCGCGCTCTGTCTTGGGCGTCATGACGCATCGGGCGGATTGTCCGGCGGCGGCGTACCGGTTTTTTTTCTTCGCCGCGGACGCGGCTTCGGTCGTTCAACAGGCTCTTCAAGCTCCAGCTGCTGCAGGAGCGCGCGCGAATCCTCGCCCTCTTCTTTTTCAGGATATTTCAAACGCGGATGGTAGACGCCAAGAAGGATCGTCAAAAAGCTTTCGCGGATTTTTGTGAGGTCCCTCAATGTGAGATTGCTCTCATCCAGTTCCCCCTCAATGAAGCGCGCCTTGAAGATCGTATCGATGTTCTCCTCGATCTTTTCCGCCGTCGGTTCCTCGATCGAGCGAGTCGAAGCCTCAACCGCGTCGGCCAGCATGACGATGGCCGTCTCCTTTGAAGTCGGCCGGGGACCCGTGTAGCGGAAATCTTTTTCGTTCACCGAATCGGGCACCAGGCTCTGCTCGAGCGCCTGCTCGTAAAAAAAGCCGATCTTAGTGCGGCCGTGATGCATCGGAATAAACTGCAACACTTCTTCCGGAATGCCATACTCGCGCCCGATTCGGATGCCATCGGCCACATGCGAGCTGATGATGCGCGCGCTTTTTTTCGGATTGATCTGCCCATGCTTGTTTTCTTCGCCCAGCTGATTCTCGACAAACATCATCGGATTGACGATCTTGCCGATGTCATGATAGAGCGCACCCACGCGCACAAGCACAGGATTGGCGCCCACGGCGTCAGCCGCCGATTCAGCAAGCGTGCTCAAACTGACCGAATGATGGAATGTGCCCGGCGTCTTCAGAGAGAGTTCCTTGAGCAGCGGATGATTGAAATTCGCAAGATCCAGCAGTCCGAGATCCGTTGTCACATGGAGCACGCGCTCGAAAAAGATCAGGATGCCGTACGTGATCACGGGCGAGATGATCGAATTCACTCCTGCCATCAACAGCTGATTGATGACGATCGACGGCGAATCGTAGCGCTCGAGCGCCAGGGCGAGAATTGCGATGGCGTAGCCGATGAAGATGAACGTGATCGAGCGAAAGAGCTGCGTGCGCTTCTTGATGTCGCGCACCGTGTAGACGGCGAGCGCTCCGGAAGCGAGCGAACACAACGCCACTCCATAGTCGTTGCCTCTGACTCCCGCCACAAGCAGACTCGTCACGACCGTGCCGTAGAAGGCAACGCGCGAATCGAAGACGATGCCCAGGAGCATCGCGCTCACCGGCACGATGATCAGGAATTTCATCGCCAGCTCCCCTTCATACAACCTGGTGCCCCAGGCGCTCACGGCCGAGCCGAGCACGATGAGCGCGATCATCGCAAGCTTCGCGTTGTTGTGGAAGATCGATTTGCGGAACAAGTACAAATACATGCTGAAGAGCCACAGAATCACAAAGGCGTGCAGAAATTTTCCTGTGAATGTGGCCGCCCGATTCGTATCGGCGCCGCGTTCGATCTTCGACTTGCGCAGCGAATCGAGTTTGCGCTTCACATCTTCTGTGATGCGTTCGTTCTTGCGGATGATGCGGTCGCCCTCCTTGACGGCCCCGTACGTTCTCGGAACGGATTCAACGGCGAAGCGCACTT
>DATGXR010000494.1:0-1630 GCA_035298825.1 Bacteroidota bacterium | reverse complement strand
TGGTGACAAGCGTTACAGCGGCGAGCGCGAACTTGAAACTCCACTGGCCGCCGTGCAGATGGGATTGATCTATGTGAATCCTGAAGGCCCGAATGGCATTCCCGATCCTGTTGCATCGGGCCGCGATGTGAGAGAAACATTCGCCCGTATGGCGATGAATGATGAAGAAACGGTGGCTCTTGTTGCCGGCGGACATACATTCGGAAAAGCTCATGGAGCCGGAGATCCCTCCTTGGTTGGACCAGAACCGGAAGGTGCAATGCTTGAAGAGCAAGGGCTCGGCTGGATCAATCGGTTCGGCACCGGCATCGGAGTACATACGACGACAAGCGGTATTGAGGGCGCCTGGAAACCCAATCCAACGAAATGGGACAGCGGGTACTTCGATACGCTCTTTGGGCATGAGTGGGAACTCGTGAAAAGTCCCGCCGGCGCGCAGCAATGGCTTGCCTTGGATGTCAAAGAAGAAGAGATGATCCCTGATGCTCACGATCCTTCCAAGAAACATCGCCCCATGATGACGACGGCCGACCTGTCGCTGCGCTTCGATCCGATCTACGAACCGATCGCGCGTCGATATCACGAGGATCCGCAGGCGTTCGCCGACGCGTTCGCCAGAGCATGGTTTAAGCTGACACACAGGGATATGGGACCAAAGTCCCGTTACCTCGGACCTGAAGTTCCAAAAGAAAATCTGCTGTGGCAGGACCCGCTTCCCGATGTTGATCATGCACTTGTCGACGCACGTGATATCGCCGGACTCAAAGCAAGGATCATGGCGGCAGGCCTGAGCATTGCAGAACTGGTGAGCACCGCCTGGGCATCGGCCTCGACATTCCGCGGATCGGACAAACGCGGAGGAGCCAACGGCGCGCGCATTCGTCTTGCGCCGCAGAAGGATTGGGAAGCCAATCAACCCTCGCAACTGGCAAAAGTGTTGTATGTGCTCGAAGCAATTCAGAAGGACTTTAATACGAAGCAACAGGATGGCAAGAAAATTTCGATGGCAGATCTCATTGTGTTAGCCGGCTGTGCGGCAGTTGAATCGGCGGCGAAGGCTGCAGGACATGATAATATCGAAGCCCCCTTTACACCCGGACGAACCGATGCTTCACAGGATCAGACGGATGTCGAATCGTTTGCCGTTTTGGAACCGCAGGCAGACGGATTTCGCAATTATCAAAAAACAGCCTTCACAATTCCGGTCGAAGAACTGCTGATCGACAAAGCACAGCTCCTGACACTGAGCGCGCCAGAAATGACAGTCCTTATCGGCGGCCTGCGTGTGCTGGGCGCCAACACAGGGCACTCAACGCATGGCGTATTGACACAAAGAGTCGGAACATTGACAAACGATTTCTTCGTCAATTTACTGAGCATGGATACGGAGTGGAAACCAACGTTTGAGACCAGAAACACATTTGAAGGACGCGATCGGAAGACGTGCAAACACAAATGGACAGCCACACGCGTGGATCTGGTTTTCGGTTCGAACTCGCAGTTGCGCGCAATCAGCGAAGTATATGCTCAGAAAGGCGCGCAGGAAAAATTCGTGCGTGATTTCATTGCGGCCGGGAATAAAGTCATGAATCTTGACCGCTTCGACCTTGCACGCAATTCAAAATAAGTG
>DATGXR010000493.1:0-14002 GCA_035298825.1 Bacteroidota bacterium | reverse complement strand
TGCCGACGGATTCGTTGACCCATACCACAGTTCCGGAAAATCCCTGGTCCTTCCCAATATACGAGATCTCGACGATACTTTCCCGGTCGGCGGTATACCATTTACCGAGGATCATCTTTCCGTCCTGGGCGGCAGCGCCATGTGATGTGAATATCATGAGGATAGCGACGACAATAAGCAAACGAAACATAATCAACTCCCTGACTGGTTATTTCATGAGTGTTTTATAAAGCACGGGTTCAAGAAAACGCGTAAGAAAGAATGAGCTCAGCAATCCGCCGATGATCACGACGGCGAGCGGCGAATAAAAGAGCGACCGTTCGAGCACGAGCGGAATAAGACCGCATGTCGCCGTCAGCGTGGTCAGAAGAATCGGCATGAACCGTTCCTTTCGTGCGATCTGAATCGCCTCGTCGATGGAGTGTCCTTCGGCCCTCATCTGGTTCGTGAAGTCGACGCTGATGATCGTGTTCTTGACTTCCAATCCGATGAGTGTGATGATGCCGATGAACGCAGTGATTGAAAAGCTGTAGCCGAGCGCCCATAAGGCGACAACCGCTCCGAAAATCCCGAGGGGAATCGCCGAAGCGACGATCAACACGCCGCGAATCGTCTTGAATTCGAGGATGAGGATCGCAATAATGCCGAAGAGCGCGACGAATAAGGCGCCGCCGAGGCTGCTGAAATTCTTGCTTCGCTCGTTCTTCTCTCCTCCTACCTCGATGTGATAACCGGCGGGAAGCGGGACCGACTCGAGCCTTGCGAGGATATCATCCGTGACTCGTTCAGTCAGAAAGCCCTGTGCCGTATTGGCCGAAAGAGTGACGCTGCGGTTCCGGTTGCGATGTTCGATCGTCGAGGGTGATTGTTTAAATTGCACATCGACGAGGTTTTTCAACAGCACCTGTGCGCCGGTGACGGAGGAAACCGAGAGATGATCGAGTTTCTCAAGCGCGTTCGCAATCGACGCACCATCTTGGGAAACGAGAATCCTATATGCATCCCCATTCTCGTCAACAAAGTCCCCGACACGAAGGCCGACAAACGCCATGCGCACGGTCTTGTCTATTTCCGATTCGACGACGCCATACATGCCCGCCTTGTCCTTATTGACGACGATACTGATGTCCGACTTTTTTTCACTCAGCGGATTATCCACATCGATGGCGCCCGGGACGCTCTTCATGATATGTTCCACTGTGCCTGCGACGGTTTCGAGCGTATCGAGATTTTCGCCGAGAAGGAAAATTTCAATCGGACTGTCGACGGGCGTTCCCTGGATGAATTCCTTCACCTCGATCGTGACATCAGGGATGCGGGAGAGCTTCGTTCTCAGTTCCTCGTACAGCAACGGTGTCTTTTGGCGGTCATAGTTCTTCAATTCGACAAAGAGCTGTGCGAAATTGGATTTTTGCTGTTTCTGAAGGAGATTATAATAGATGCGCGGGTTGCCCTTACCGATGTTTTCGGCGACGAATGCCACTTCATCGCACTTTCGCAGTTCGCGCTCCACCATGCGCGACACGCTGTCTGTCGCCGAGAGCGAGCTGCCGATCGGCAATTTGATATTCACGAAGAACTGACGCTTCTCGGCCGAAGGAAAACCCGTCACGCCGATCACGGGGATCAATGCGAAGCCCAGGACGGACAATCCGAGCGCAATGCCTATCGTCCATTTCGGATGCGCAAGGCACATCCTCAGGATTTTTAAAAATACGTTCTCATTGATGCTCTCGACTCCCTGCGTGAACTTGTTGCCGTGCGCCGGCATCTCGTCCTTAAGAATCCATTGCGCAAGAATCGGCGTGAGGCTCATCGACACGGCCAGGGATCCGATGACTGTAAAAATAACGGCAAGCGGGAAGCTGCGGAAGAAATCCCCGATCGCCCCGCCCATGGTGACAAGGGGCAGGAATGACAGGACAATCACCGCCGTCACGCCGAGCACGGCAAGCGATAATTGGTTTGTGGCCTTCACGGCCGCTTCGCTTTTTTTCGCGCCGGAGCGAATGAACCTCACGATATTTTCGACGACGATGATGCTGTCGTCGACAAGCAGGCCGAGGGCGACAATGAATCCGACGATTGAAAGCTGGTTCAATGACATCCCCGACACATTAAGGAACACAACGCCGATCACAAGGGATGTCGGCACAGCGACAAGCACCGTGAGCGACGCCCTCGTGCCGAGCGGAAGCAGCGTGACAAGCACAAGAACGATCGCAATGAGAAAATCACGGTAGAGATGATCGAGCCTCTGGTTCACGCTTTCGGACTGATCGAATATCTTTTCAAGCGTCATGCCCTGCGGAAGCGTGGCTTTAAAGGCTTCGGCACGCGTGTTCACCTCGCCCACAACATCGAAGATATTCGTCTTCGCCTGCTGATTGGCGGAGATAAACACGCATCTGCTGCCGTTCAATCGTGCGGTATGTGTCAATTCTTCCGTCCCCCAGGACACATCGGCGATATCGGAGAGATATGTTGTGGTGCCGTTCGACGCCGAGACGATCGTCTTTTTCACCTCGTCAAGATCCGAATAACTGCCGGTCGTGACGATGTTCAGCCGATGGCGACCGATATCGGTGAAGCCTCCGGGAATATTCGCGTTTGTGCTTTGGATCGCATTGCAGACCTGTGTCAGCGGAATGCCGCGCGAGGCCATCCGGTTGATATCGAGATCGATACGCACTTCTTTCAACGGACTCGCTGAGATTTCGGTTTTCTTGATGCCTTTGACCTTGCTGATCTCCTTCTCGAACCGATCGGCTTCACGGTGAAGCCGATCGAACGACATGGTGTTGCCGACAAGCGCATACTGCACAATGTTGACATGGCTTGTCGAAGCCTGGAAGATATCGATCCCGGCGATATTGTCGGGAAGCTTCCCTTTGGCAATATTGACCTGGCGGATGACCTCGTCGTATTTTCTCTCCTCATCCACATTCTGATTGAAGAACACGGTCGTCACCGCAACGCCGTCGCTCACCTTCGTCGTGATCTTGTCGATATCCTCCAATTCGTTGAGCGATTTTTCAAGCGGCTCGACGATGAGGTTTTCCATGTCCTTCGGATTTGTTCCCGGATAGATCGTCACGATTCCATACGTGGGCACCGGGAAAAACGGGTCTTCGCTTTTCGGCATCCGAAGGAGCGTAAACACGCCGACGACGACGAGCATGAGGAAAACCGTCACTGTAAAATGCTTATTGTTGATGGCGAAACGCGGAATGTTCATGTTCATTATCTCTGTGTTGAATTATTGTTGTATTCTCACGACCGAATGAGGATAAATTTTATTTTGTCCGCTTGTGACAAGTCGCATTGTCGATCGAACGCTTGATGTATCCGGCATGCTGAGCACCGCCGTCGCGCCATCGATGTAATCGACCGTCACTGGCACTTTCCGCGCCGTGCCTGTCGCCTCTTCGAGTCCCCAGATGGAGGCCTGCATATGATCCAGCTCCGTCAACGCATCAATCGGGACAAGCACGCGGCGGGCTGCGGCCGACGGAAGGATTTTCACCTTGGCTGAAAATCCGACTGCAAGCTTATGTCCGTGCGCATTGAAATGAATCTTCACGGGATACGCACCGGTGTTTTTATCGGGGAAGGAAGCGATCTCCGTGACGGCGCCCTGAAATTGGACATTCGGATATGCATCGACTGTAATTGTCGCCTTATCGGAAAGTGACAGCTGCACTACTTCGCGATCGGTTGCACCGACAGTCACCGCCCATTCGCCGTCTGAGGAATGCCCGAAGAGCACGATCGGAAGTCCGGCACCGCTCATCTCGCCCGCATGCGCGAATGTATGGAGGATATATCCGTCGACGGGAGCGCAGATGCGCGAATGGTCGACATTGAAGCGCGCCTGCTCCAACGACGCCTTTGCCGCATCGAATGCCGATTGGGCATTCTGCAGCTGTTCGAATGTTGCCACGGAATCGGCATAGAGTTTTTTGACGCGGTCGAGATCCCGCTGCGCTTTCTCGCACGCGATGCGAGCCTGCGAGTGCATGGCATTGATCTCGGTGAGATTGAGCGTCGCAAGCTGCGTGCCTTTTTTCACAAACCGTCCCTCCTCGGCGGACATGCTTTCGATGAGGCCGGGTGTCTTGAAAGACAAGACCGCCTCGGTGGGCGTGGAAAGCAGACCTGAGGCCGTGACGGTCCTTGCCATCATTTTGATTTCAGGAGCAGCCGCGGTGACCCACACGGTATCGGTGTTCGTTGAATGATCTGCGGCGGCATTGGTCTTCCCGCACGAGGCAAGAAGAGATGAAACGAACAAAAGCCCCAGGAGGCCGATCGATGTTTTCGTCATTGTCGTATTATTCATTCTCATGATCGTTTGAAGTAGATGTTTGATAGCCGGCGTTGCCGACGGCATATTCGAGAGTTGTCATGCAGGTTTGGAATTCATATTGGGCTACGATTACTTTCTCTTCGGCGTTTAATTGATTGGCGAATGCACTGGCATATTCAACGCGATTTGCCGATCCGAGCGAATGTTTTTTCTCCACGAGCTGAAAGATCTTTTTCTGATTTGCGCACTCATCCGCCGCCCGGTCGATCCCTTTCCGTGCGGTCACAGCGGAATAATAGGCGTCCATCACCTCCATCTGGATCTTCATGGCCGCCTCTGTCTTTTTCTGTTCGGTGATCCGTCGTTCCATCTTTGCCTGTTCGACCTTGGCTTCCCGCTGGCCCGAAGAAAAGAATGTCCACGAGAGGCTCAGACCAACCTGGGCAAAATCGTTCTGTTTGTTAAACTCGTATTTGTCGCCCTGATATCCGTATGACGCTCCGAGTGAAACCTGGGGCAGGAGTCCGCGGCTGCTTTCCATCGAGATCTGCTTGTCGTTGATGTCGAGCAATTCATCCATCTGTGCGAGCTCCATCCTTTGGCTCATCGCCAGCGACCGCAGGGAATCGAGATTCTCTGAGAATGCGGCGATGGGATACGGCGCGGCTGTGGCAATCGCCGCATCGAGGTCCCGATTCAGCAGAAAATTGAAATACGCCGCAGCCATCTTCGAATTCTTTTCGGCATCGGACAACTTTTGTTCGACGTCCTTCACCTGAGCCTGCGCCGCATACACTTCGTCGATTGTGAGTTTTTCGTTCGCATACAAACTGTGCGTGTTCTGCAAATGGCGGTTGACGACAACCATCGAATTTTGGTACATCACCACAACACCGATGGTGCGAAAGTACGTGAGATATGCAGTCTTGACGCTCTTGATCAATTCCCGTTTGTACAGTTCGAGACTGTTGTCGTCAACAGTCACCAGGCTGCTCTTGATGCTGCGATTGAAAATGACATCGGTGTTGAATACCGGCATCACCAACTGCAGTTTTGTCTCCTGCTCGGTCGGCCGGATGAAATTCAACGTATAGTTATCCACCTGGGGATAGGCAGGCAGTGACGGATAGGCGGACGTCATTCGGCTCAGCGTTGAATTGGCGAGCGTAAGGTTCGAATAGATGGGATTGAGCATGTCGCCGAACGGTATTGTGGCCGTTCTTCCGCCCTCGGATCTGGCATAGCGCGCCTCGACGGAAAGGACGGGCAGGAAATTGCGATTAGCCTCCTTCAACGCCTCGCGGCTTTTTTGGCAGGCGTATTTTTTTTGGATAAGAGTCGAATTGTTCGCCAATGCCATTTTCACGTAATCATCGATCGTTTGGCTGCAGACCGGAGCTGTTGTGATGAGCAGAAGCAAAGCGGCGGCAAGGACAAAGACTCGATGCCGATTAACGGTTCGGGAACATGAGATCATTTTTCGCTTCATTCGATATACAGGTTTGAAAATGCGTGAACTATTTTAACGAGCCCCACAGGGAAATCAGCACTGAAGTGCAATTCTGTTACTCGTTCTTAGTGACATTACAAATATAGTCGATGGCGATACCCTGCCGCAGGATAATTTGACTGAAGTCGAACAGGTTCGGATGAGGTCGAATGGCGGGGGATGAATGCGCGGGCGGAGCGTGTGAATATGTGTGTGAATATGTGTGTTCGGGCTCTTGACATTCTATTGCGTATGTATTACTGTTTTATATAGGATGACTTCACATGACAGAGGCGAAAAAATGAATACTACCGCGAAACTTGAACTCGATAACAAAACCTACGAATTCCCTGTGGTCGAGGGTTCGGAAGGCGAACGCGCCATCGATATCTCGTCGCTTCGTTCCACAACCGAATACATCACCCTGGATGAAGGATATGCAAACACGGGTTCCTGCATCAGCAAGATTACATTCATCGACGGCGAAAAAGGAATTCTTCGCTATCGCGGTATTCCCATTGAAGAGCTCGCCGAGCACTCGACATTTATCGAGACAGCCTATCTGCTCATTTGGGGAAAGTTGCCGACCACGGCTGAGATGACCGTCTTTTCGGATCTGCTCACGAAGAATGAAATGCTGCATGAGGATATGAGGACGCAGTTCCAGGGATTTCCTCCGCACGCTCATCCGATGGCGATTCTCTCGTCCATGATCAATGCGGCGGGATGTTTCCTCCCCGAATTATTGGATACGGAAGAAGCGCTGTTGCTGCAGGCGGCGCGTTTGTTGTCGCAGGTGCGGACGATCGCCGCATTCTCGTACAGAAAGTCGCTCGGACTGCCCGTCAATTATCCGAAGTCGACGAACTTATATACAGAGAACTTTCTCCATATGATGTTTTCCCGGCCGTTTCAGGATTACGAGCTGAAGCCCGAAATTGTCAATGCGCTCGATCTGATCTTCCTCCTGCATGCCGATCACGAACAGAACTGTTCCACCTCCACTGTCAGGATGGTCGCATCGAGCAGAGCCAATTTATTCGCCAGCGCGGCGGCCGGCGTCTGCGCGCTATGGGGTCCGCTGCACGGCGGCGCTAACCAAGCGGTCATCGAGATGCTTGAGGAAATTCATGCATCTGGCGATAACGGATCGCGATTCATTCAAGCCGCGAAGGATAAAAATTCGGGGAAGAAGCTGATGGGATTCGGCCACCGCGTGTACAAGAATTATGACCCGAGGGCGCGGATCATCAAGCGGAGGTGCGATGAGTTATTGAATGCACTCAAGATCCAGGATCCCCTGCTTGATATTGCAAAGCATTTGGAAGAAGCGGTGCTGAAGGATTCGTACTTCATCGAGCGGAAGTTGTATCCGAACGTGGATTTTTACAGCGGCATCATCATGCGGGCAATCGGCATCCCGCTGAGCATGTATACGGTGCTCTTCGCCATCGGGCGTATGCCCGGCTGGATCGCGAATTTTAAAGAACTGCACGACGCAAAGGACACACGCATTTATCGGCCGCGTCAGATTTATACGGGACCGACACTCACACACTACAAACCGTACGGCGAACGCGGAGAGCGATAATTTTCCGGGCGGCGCCTGACCGCAGGGATGAGGAGAACGTATTTGTGGTACGCAATAATATTGAGGATTATTATCTGATCGAAATATCTTCAGTCAACTTGTATCCCACGCCCGTGATCGTTTCGATATAGAACGAGTATTCACCCAGTTTTTCCCGAATCTTGCGGATATGGACATCGATCGTTCTGTCCACAACCTGGACATCGACGCCCCATATGGCGTGAAGGAGTCTTTCGCGGGTCACCACCTTACCGGAATATCTGACCAAAAATGCAAGAACTTCAAATTCTTTCTTCGGGAAGAACACGTCTCGTCCGGCTATAATGACTCGGTGATGCGCACGATTGATCTTAATCATGCCATGAGAGAGGATCTCTTCATTTGTATCCGGAACGCTGGCGATGATGGCTCGTGCTCTGAGTGCTAATCTGATGCGTGCGATGAGCTTCGGAATGCTGATCGGTTTCGTCACATAGTCGTTGGCGCCAAGTTCGAGGCCGATCACCTCGTCGAGTTCGGAGATTCGTGCCGTCAGGAAGATGACAGGAATCGATGCCATGTCCGGATCGCTTTTGAGCGCCCGCATAACGTCATGCCCGTTCATCTCGGGCATCATCACATCGAGGAGGATCAGGTCCGGTTTGGTTTTCGCCTGGACGAGGGCTTCTCTGCCATTCGATGCGGCAAGAATGTTGTACCCTTCTTTTTCAAGATTGTATTTCAGGATATCAATGATATCAGGTTCATCATCAGCAAGTAACAACGTTGGGTTCATCGTCAATACTTTTCCCGACTCCTGTGAACGTAACCGCGCAGCGAGAGCATGAGGTGCGATACACGCGCTATGCACGAATTTGAAATGCCAATTATTTCGGCAACAAGTCGCTTGTATGATGCTTGATCACTTTGGCACGGGCGATGAACACCACTTCTTCTGCAATATTTGTCGCAAGATCCGCCACCCGCTCAAGATTGCGGCTTACACGTATCAATTCGATTGCCTGTTCGATATTGAGCGGATCGACTTTCATCAACTCCATCAATTCATGTGTCACTTTCCGATTCAAGTTATCAACGGAATCATCCATCAACACGACCGCCTCACCGATATTGGGATCGAGATGGATGAATGCATCCACTGCGTCCGCAAGCATCCTGCGAACAAGCCGTGACATACGGCCGATATCATCACGTTGCTTCACGGGATGTCCCTCCGTATCGAGTACGAGTGCCGATTCGGCAAGGTTAACCGCGTGGTCACCGATGCGTTCCAGATCGTTGTTGATCTTTGATGCCGCAAGGATCAGCCGCAGGTCGGATGCTACAGGCTGTTGGAGCGCCAGCAGCTCGACGATCAGATTGTCGATCTGGATCTCCATTGTATTGATCGCTTCATCACCGTGCGCAATTTTATCGGCAAGGTCGCGGTCTTCTCTCATGACAGAATCCATCGCCTGTTCAATGGCATCCTCTGCAAGAGACGCCATCTTGATGAGCGATGATTTTAGCTCCTGCAATATTTGTTCAAAATGTCTCTGCATCAAAAACCTCTCCGTCGTATTGTATATATTCCTGCACTCGTTTCGTCCGGTGTTGAATTCGGTTCGATCGTACCTTTGGCAATCGGCGTATGCGCAGCCTGGGTCCACCGGCCGATGAACGGGTTCAGCCGAACCGGCCTGTAATGTAATCTTCTGTTTGCTTCTTGCCCGGGGTGGTGAAAATTGTTTTCGTGAGATCGTACTCGATGAGTTCACCCATGTAGAAGAATGCCGTGTAATCGCTCACGCGCGCCGCCTGTTGCATGTTGTGCGTCACGATGACGATTGAGTACTGGCTCTTGAGCTCGTACATGAGCTCCTCGATTTTCGCTGTCGAAATAGGATCGAGCGCACTGGCGGGTTCGTCCATTAAAATGACCTCAGGATTGACTGCCACGGCGCGCGCAATACACAACCGCTGCTGCTGTCCGCCGGAAAGTGCCAGCCCGCTTTTCGACAGGTCATCCTTCACCTCATCCCACAGCGCCGCACGCTTCAGACTCTGCTCCACAATCTCATCAAGGCGCTGTTTGTCCTTGATCGCATTGAGGCGCGGACCATACGCCACGTTATCATAAATCGACTTCGGAAACGGATTCGATTTCTGGAAAATCATCCCAACCTTTTTCCGGAGATCGACCACATCCACATCGTCCTTGTAAATGTTGACACCGTCGATTTTCACATCGCCTGTAATACGCACAGTGTCGATCAGATCGTTCATGCGGTTTAATGAACGAAGAAATGTCGACTTCCCGCAGCCGGAGGGTCCGATGAGAGCCGTGACATGGTGAAGGGGGATGTCGATCGTGATCGAATGCAGCGCCTGCTTTGCATCGTAGAACAGATCGAGATTCGTGACGCTGATCTTGTGTTGTATGGTGTCTGTCATTGGAATGCGCGTTTCCTGATCTTATACCGTAAGAAAATGGCCGAAAAATTAAGCGTGAATGTCAACACGAGCAATACGAGCGTCGTGGCATATTGGATGCCGAGTGTCGCTTCGACGTCGGGCGACTGTGTGGACATGATATACACATGGTAACCGAGCTCCATGAACTGGTCTGAAAGCGAGGACGGAAGATGCGGCAGAAAGTACGCCGCACCTGTAAAGAGGATCGGCGCCACTTCGCCCGCCCCGCGACTCACAGCGAGAATACCTCCGGTGAGGATTCCTGTCATCGAGTTCGGCAGGACGATCTTCCAAATCGTTTCCCATTTCGTGGCGCCGAGCGCGAGGCTGGCCTCGCGGAGCTCGCGCGGTACCGCCTTGATCGCCTCTTCGACCGACACGATCACAACAGGCAACGTGAGAAGCGCCATTGTGAGGCTCGCCCAAAGAATGTTAGGCTGTCCCCAACGCAATTCCGTGCCGGCGCCGAGCTTGTCGATGCCGCCGCCGATAAACTGCACGAAGAATCCGAGGCCGAACAATCCGAAAACGATCGCCGGCACGCCGGAGAGCGTATTCACCGCAAAGCGGATCGAACGGGCCAGCGCCGACCGCGCATTTGCATACTCGCTGAGATAAATGGCAGTGATCGTCCCGACCGGCACGCCCACAATGGACATGATCATGACAAGCAGGAATGTACCGATGATGGCGGGAAAGATGCCGCCGCCGGTCATGCCTTCGGATGGCGCCTCGGTGAGAAATTTCCAGGAAAGCGTATGCCATCCGCCGATCACAATGTCGCCGATAATCACCACGACAATCAGCATGATCAGGAGCGCGGCGAGCGCAGTCAGTCCTGTGACAGTCGATCCGAGCAGTTTTCGTTTGAGTGTCATTTACATACCTTCGAAGCGTTTCATAAGCCGTTTGCGTACAAAGAGCTCCGCCACGACATTGAGCGAGAAAGCGAAGAGAAATAAGATGGAGCCGATGAGAAATAAGACGTTATAGTGCGTATCGCCAAAGACAACCTCCGCCATCTCAGCGCCGATCGTGGCGGTCATCGTCCGAACGGGTTCGAATAATCCGGCGGAGACCATCGCCGCATTGCCTGTGGCCATGAGGACGATCATCGTTTCGCCGAACGCGCGCCCGATGCCAAGGAGGATCGCCGCGAACACACCCGGAGTCGCAGCAGGCAGCACGACGTACAATGCTGTCTCCCATCGCGATGCCCCAAGGGCAAGGCTGGCTTCTGTCAATGCTTTGGGCACACGCGAGAGCGCATCGTCAGTGATCGTGTAGATGATCGGCATCACGGCAAGCGCGAGTGCGACTCCGCCCACGAACCCGTTGAGCCGATATGTGAAACCGAAGACATTCTGGAAAAACGACGCAAGCACGATGAGCGCAAAGAATCCGATCACGACAGACGGGATTCCGGCGAGGATTTCTATGATCGGCTTCATTGTTTCCTTTGCCCAGCGAGGAGCGAATGCCGAAGTGAACAGCGCCGCAAATATCGCTATCGGTCCCCCGATCAGGATCGCGACGAGCGTCACTTTAATGCTGCCGATGACGAGCGGAATGAGCCCGAATTTCGGCGTGCTCGAAACAGGTTGCCATTGGCCGCCCGCAAGATTGCGGACGGATGCGTCGCCTTCACTTGCATCGACACTTGTGACGGCTGCGGACGCCGGTACTGCAGTCGGCTCTTCACCATATGTTTCCTGCACCTCAGTCTGAGCGGCTGCCGATGCCGGGCGTGAAGCAGACGTGAAGATCGGCAGCGTCTCGCGGAAGACGAAGATAAAGATCAGCAGAATCACGGCCAAGGATATGAAAGCAGTAAACCGGATGAATTGTTCGATGAGGAACTCGGCGACTCGAAATTTTTTCTTCATCGACAGCGCGGATTGTGAGCCGGCCTTCTTTGCATTGATGCTTGTCATGGTCGGTTGTTTGATAGAGATGGATTCTGTGTGATCGCGTGTGCTGCGAATGGATATGCTGTTGTTCTGTGCTGTAAAGTACGCAGGAGATGTTATTTGAATATTAGAGAAATGTTAAGGAATTGTGAAGTCTGGCAGGATGGGCGCAAACACCACATCCTGCCGGACATCCGATGAGCGTGGAGTCTCTTACTTGACGGGGAAATAACCGACCTTGACCACAACGTCCTGTCCTTCAGGAGAGAGGATCCAGTCGATATATTTTTTCAGTTCGCCTGTGGGACGACTCTTGACATACATATAGAGATATCGGGAGATCGGATAGTTGCCACTCTTTACATTCTCAGCCGTCGGTTCGTAGGCCTTTGAGGAAGCGTCCTTCTTGATCGGGAGCATACGAATGCCCTTGGCATACGCTGCACCGCCATATCCGATGCCGAATTTGTCCTTCGAGACCGCGTTCACCACGGCAGCCGTGCCGGGCATATTCTGCGCGCTGGGCGTGAAGTCCTCGCCGCCAAGCACGTTATCCTTGAAGTAGACATAAGTGCCTGAATTGTTCTCGCGGCTGTAGAGGATGATCTTTGCATCGGGACCTCCTACCTGCTTCCAGTTCGTGACCTTGCCTGTATAAATCTGCTTCAGCTGATCGAGCGTGAGCTCCTTCACGGGATTCGATTCATTGAGGTAGATCGACAATCCATCCTTCGCCGATTTGATCTCCACACCGAGCGAAGCGTACCGGATTTTGAGCTTGTCCTTTTCTGAGGGCTTCATCGGGCGGGACGCGTTGCAGATGTCCGTCGTGCCATTGATGAGCGCCGAGATGCCGGTGCCCGAGCCGCCGCCTGTCACCTGGATGACAGTGCCGGGATGATTTTCCATATAAATTTCCGCCCAACGCTGCGCAAGAATGACCATCGTATCAGACCCCTTGACAGTGATCGTTTCAGCCGAGGCGCTCAGGGCCACAAGGGCCACGAGCGCGATAATGAACATTTTTTTCATTTTGATGCCTTTCGGTAAGTGTGTGAAACCGGATAAGTACGTAAGCTGTCGAATTAGAATTTGTACTGCATGCGAACAGTCAGCACATTGTCTTTCAGATCGTCCCTGAACGCGGCGAGCGATCCGGTTGCCGAAGCATTGACCTTTTCGTTCTTCACCATATCATAATAGACGGTAAACTTCACATTCGCATCCCAGTGATAGACCCAGCCGATTCCAAGCGTGCTGTATTTCACATCTGCGGCTGAAAAATTCGTCCCTGCGGCGCCAATGCCGGTGCCTTCAATATCTGTGTTCGGATCGAAGACATCGTATTTCACGACAAATTGGTTGCTCAATCCGATATTCTGGACGTAATTCACATAATAGCCGGAAAAATTTCGGTTATACACAGGCGTATTCACGGCAGGCGTCGAACTGATCCATCCGTTGTTGTAGAACGAATTCGACGATCCGGTGCCGGGCTGCTTACCCGAGATGTATTCACCGCGGAGCGACATCCCGCCAATCACGGGCAGGTCATAGTTGAGCTGCAGGTCGACTCCCGTGTACGTGCGATCGAAATACTTTCCGAATGCTGTCGTATCGCGGATAAATTGCGTTCCAGACACGGCCCAGCTCTGCGTGGAGTTGCTGCGCACCTTGCCCGAATAGATCGAAGCGCCTGCATCGATCGCAAGACCGGCTTCGTCAAACTGCAGCGCCGTGCCTAAGCGGCCAATGAAATCCTTGTTATTGTCATTCTCGTTCGCCGTATTGAGCACACCGTTAAAGAAACCGCCCTTGAAATTAAAAATGCTCAGGGGGCCCTTTTCAGGCGTCGCTTCGATCTTCACGCCGAGTTCGCGTTCGCCGGGGAAGAGCACCTGATACATGCGCGATCGCTCGGGCGCTTCGCGATTCGAGGATGAATACGAGATTTCAAATCCGAACGGACGGTCGAAGATACCGGATGTGAGCGAAAAAGTTCGGAGCCAGGGTTCCTTGATCGAAATGTACGCATCCTTGATGCCCACTCCGCCCTGCGTCACATCGATCTGCAGCACGTACTGCGTCAGATCATTATCGTAGTTGAACTTGACACGTCCCCGTCGCACGGCAAAGCGCGAGTGGACGCCCGTCGGGAAATTGCCGCCGGCAACCGATGCAATGCCGTCGCTGTCGGCAACCTGAAATTGCGATTGGATATAACCGGAGATCTTGATCTTCTTCAGCGC
>DATGXR010000492.1:0-7130 GCA_035298825.1 Bacteroidota bacterium | reverse complement strand
GATGGGGCAATCCGGCAAGAAGCGAAGAAAAAGATTTTCCTTGACACACAAATGAAAATTCAGTACTATGTAAACGTTTACATGGCGAAAAGTATTTAAATTCGCCATTTTTTCGAGACTTGATGTAAACGTTTACATAATTGGGCTTTATGGTCGCTCCCGGTGTGCGATCACGTTTCTCACCACCACACACACACAGCCTCGCTATGAAAATTACGATCAAAGAAGTCGCGGAGCGTGCCGGAGTCTCGATTGCCACTGTCTCGCGTGTGCTGAATAATACGGGGATCGTGCAGCAAAAGACACGCGAGTCGATTATGCTGGCTGCGAAGGAGCTGCAATATGTGCCGAACGCTTCGGCGCGCAATCTTTCCCGATCGAAGACCGATACGATCGGTCTTCTGCTTCCCGATCTTCACGGTGCATTTTATTCGGAAGTCATCCGGGGCGTCGATAAAACTGCACAGCAATCGCATCACCATTTGATCGTCTCCAGCTCGCACAATAAAAAAAATGAGATCGAAGCGGCGCTTCGTCTCATGCGCGGACGCGTCGACGGACTGATCATCATGTCGCCGCAAATCGACGCCAATACGCTCCATGCCAATATCCCGCGCTCGATGCCCGTCGTGCTCCTGAACTGCTTCGTCGAGGGAAGCTCCTTTGACTCTATTAATATAGATAACTTTCGCGGCGCCTACGACATGGTCCGTCACCTCCTGCAGCACGGACACCGCCGCATTGCGATCATCACCGGCACCCCGTCGAATTACGATGCCGACCAGCGCCTTTACGGATATCGCAGGGCGATGATGGAAGCGGGCCTCACTGGCGACGATCTGATCGAAGTGCCGGGAGATTTTACAGAAGAGGAAGGCTACGCCGCCGGAAAGAAGATCATCTCCATGCAGCCCCGGCCTACGGCGATCTTCGCTTCAAACGATTCGATGGCGATCGGCGCGATGAGCGCACTGCGCGAGGCCGGACTTAAAGTCCCTGCCGATATCGCGATGGCAGGGTTCGACGATATTCCAATTTCAAAATTCATCCGCCCGGCGCTGAGTTCCGTGCACGTCTCAATTTCCGAACTCGGAGAACATGCCATGCAGCGGCTTTTGATGGCGATTGAAAAAAAGAACAATTATGTGAAACAGCACACCGCCCTCCAGGCCACGGTTGTGATACGTGAGTCGTGCGGCGCGCACGGATGAAAAAAAAAGTGAGGCGCAGATATGTGCGGACCATTGCTGGAAGAATACAAAAGAGTTCAGAGGCATATTCAAAAAAGAGGCACAACACGTTATTCATCAACCCATCAAGGAGGAAAGAAGCCATGAAAAAATTGATCCAAATTTTTATGGTGCTAGTTGCGCTGGGCCTGTCGGCACACGCGCAAACGTTTTCCGATAACTTCACCGGACTCACAACCGGAACGAACCTTGCCGGTCAATCGTCGTGGACGAAAGGCGGCTCGGGTCCGGAATTGCAGGTGGCCAATGCGACACCCTTAACCTATCCCGGATATACTTCCGGCGGAGGCGAGTATGCTGTCATTCCCACAGGCACGACGACCTCTGCAAGAGTGTATAAAACATTCACCACGCCAGTTACGTCGCTTGCACATACGACATTTTATTATTCGGTACTGCTGCGATTGACGAGCGCCGGTGCTTCGTCAAACGGATATTTCATGTCGCTCGGCAATTCAGGTACCGGCACACAGTACGGAGCAAAGCTCTTTGCCCGTTCAAGCGGCACGGGATTTAATATCGGTGTCTCGAAGACGTCGAATACCGCCACATACGGCGCTTCGGTCCTGAATTTTAATACCACATATCTGGTTGTTGTGCGCTATTCATTCAACAAACCCGGTTCAGGTGTCGACAGTCTCGCCGATGATGAAGCCTATCTCTGGGTCAATCCGATTGCCTCCACCGAACCGACAATCGCAACGGCCGAATGCGCCATTGCATCGGGCACCGGCGGAACCGATTTCGACGGATTCAGTCCGAGCCCGGTTCCGTATAACGTGGGGAACTTTGTCTGGCACACGCGGAATGCGACAAATCCCACGGGCGCATTCGACGGCGTGCGCGTTGGATACGGCGCCACAAGCGCCGATGCATGGACGGATCTGAATCCCGGCCTTGCGAAAGTATTTGACGATCCGAGCGCATTGACAGTGAAGAACGCCGATGGAGCGATCACACTCGATGGCAAGCTTGATGAATCAGATTGGAATGGCGCTCCGACACTCATCTTCGGCAACGGCGCGTTCCTGAAAAAACAAGCCGGCGAAAATACCGTGACAGGCGGAGTCGATGTGAAAGCCTCATTTGATGTGGGCGGTGTGAAGTATTCCGTTCCCAATACGGACAGTTCGATTGCTCGTGTGAAGTTCCTGCGTAAAGGAACAGACCTGTATATCGGCATCACATCGAACGACAAATCGATCTGCAAGTTCGACTGGGAAGGCGACGGCATATTCCTGATGATCAAGAACTCTGCAGGCGTCACGAAAGAATACAAACTGTATTATCAGAATCCGAACGATACGATTCGCTATGAAGAATCTGTGTTGAATTCCGGCGTGGGTGCGGGATATCTTTTCACCGGCTCGAAAGTCAACGACACGACACAGGTGGATGCAGGATATTCGGCCGAGCTGCGTGTGAAATTGGCGTCACTTGGTTTTGACGCCAATACGTCAGCGGTTCAGGTGGCATTAAATATTTTCGATCCGGACGGCTTCCAACATCCGATGGCGCCGTGGGATTCTGCCAGAGGCAGCTATTATAAATCGTGGTGGGGCTCCGAATGGGGCTCATCGATGCGCACGTTGAATCTGACGAAGGAAGTCGTTAAGTTCAACGATCCCGCCTCGCTCAAGGCCAAGAATGCCGATGGAGCGATCACGCTCGATGGCAAGCTTGACGAAGCAGACTGGAAGGACGCCCCGACATTACTCTTCGGCAACGGCGCACAGTTGAAACGCACAGGCTCGGAACTCACCGCAACAGGTGAAGTCGATGTGAAATCTTCATTTGATGTGGGCGGCGTGAAATATTCCGTTCCGAATACGGACAGCTCCATGACGCGTGTGAAATTTCTCCGCAAGGGAACGGATCTCTATATCGGATTGACGTCGAACGACAAGTCGATCTGTAAGTTCGACTGGGAAGGCGACGGGATTTTCCTGCAGATTAAAAATTCAGCCGGTGTCACAAAAGAATATAAATTGTATTATCAGAACCTGAACGATACGATCCGCTACGAGGAATCCGTACTGAACTCGGGCGCGGGCGCAGGATTCCTGTTTGCCGGTTCTAAAGTCAACGACACGACATCGGCCGACAATGGGTACTCGGCAGAGCTGCGTGTAAAATTGGCATCGCTTGGATATACATCGTCAGTGTCATCTGTCGATCTGTCGATGGCGATCTTCGATCCGGATGGCTTCCAGCATCCGATGGCACCGTGGGATTCGGCAAGAGGCAGTTTTTATAAATCATGGTGGGGTTCCGAGTGGGGAAGCTCGTTCCGCAAAATCACGTTCGATCCTGAAATCAAAAAGTTTGACGATCCCCAGGAGCTGACCGCGAAGAACGCAACCGGCACAATCACGCTTGACGGAAAATTGGATGAAGCCGACTGGAATGGCGCTCCGACGCTGCTCTTTGGCAACGGTGCACAATTGAAACGCACAGGGTCTGAACTCACCGTAACGGGCGAAGCCGACGTGAAGTCCTCGTTTGATGTGGGCGGCGTGAAATATTCCGTTCCCAATACGGACAGCTCGCTTACTCGCGTGAAGTTCCTGCGCAAAGGGACGGACCTGTACATTGGAATCACATCGAATGACAAATCGATCTGCAAATTCGACTGGGAAGGCGATGGACTCTTCCTCCAGATCAAAGATGCTGCAAATGTGACAAAAGAATACAAACTGTATTACCAAAACCTGAACGACACGATCCGCTACGAAGAGTCAGTGTTGAACTCAGGCGCCGGCGCGGGATATCTTTTCGCCGGCTCGAAAGTGAACGACACGACACAGGTCGATGCCGGATATTCGGCCGAGCTGCGTGTGAAATTGGCATCGCTTGGGTATACGGCGTCTGTCCCGTCTGTGCAACTGTCGATGAACATCTTCGATCCGGACGGCTTCCAGCATCCGATGGCGCCGTGGGATTCAGCCAGAGGCAGTTATTATAAATCCTGGTGGGGTTCCGAGTGGGGCAATGCATTCCGCACGGTGAAATTTGCCGCGCCCTTCGATAATCCCGACACGATCGCAACAGCCCTTGCGGCCAGTGTGACGCTCGATGGCAAGCTCACAGAACCCGAATGGGCTTCGGCTCCGACGCTTGTCTTTGGTCCATCCAATGCGCCAAAAACAGGAACGGAAAAAACTGTCACGGACGGTGTCGATGTGAAAGCCTTGTTTGATGTCGGCGGTGTGAAATATTCGGTTCCCTACAAAGACACAAGCTACGCCCGTGTGAAATTCCTTCAGAAGGGAATGAACCTGTACATCGGTATCACCTCGAACGACAAGTCGATCTGCAAATTCGACTGGGAAGGCGACGGCATGTTCCTGATGATCAAGAATGCGGCAGGCGTCTCGAAACAGTATAAGCTCTATTATCAAAACCTGAACGACACGATCCGCTATGAAGAAGACATTCTCAACTCCGGCGCCGGCGCGGGTTATCTCTTCCCGGGTTCGAAAGTGAACGACACGACGCAGGTCGATGCAGGATATTCGGCCGAGCTGCAAGTGAAGCTCGCATCTCTCGGTTTCGATGCGACTGTGAAATCACTGCAGGTTGCATTGAACGTATTCGATCCGGACGGCTTCCAGCATCCGATGGCGCCGTGGGATTCGGCAAGAGGCAGCTATTATAAATCATGGTGGGGCTCGGAGTGGGGCTCGGCGTTCAAGACGATCAAGCTGCAGACCATTACAAGCGTCGAGAACAACTCGGTGATTCCGACAGTGTATTCGCTGTCGCAGAATTATCCGAATCCCTTCAACCCGTCGACCATGGTGAAGTTCAGCGTTCCGCAGACGAGCGTTGTTGAGATCAAAGTGTACGATCTCATCGGCCGCGAAGTCTCAACGCTTGCCAACGGCACATACACCGCGGGATATTATACGCTGCAGTTCAATGCAGAACGCCTTGCAACAGGTGTGTACGTCTATCGCATGACGTCGACTCCGGTGGCGGGCAATGCAAGCACGTTCGTCGAGACAAAAAAACTGATGCTCCTGAAATGACACTTTTCCATGCGAGCCGGTGCGTCTGCATGCAGCATCGGCTCGCGTGTTTTCTTCCATCGAGGCATATCATGAAAAAAAGAATACTTCTGTTCTTTGTACTCGGCGTGATCGCATCGCTTTGCTCTGCGCAACCGAAGCGGACTGACGCAATCTGGGCGCGCACAGCACCGGCCGGATCGATCACAATCGACGGGAAAATGGACGAAGCGGTGTGGGCAAAGGCAGAGTCGCTTGCGGTGGACTATGGCCAGATCGCCGGCATTCCCGGCAGCGGCTATACAGCCGAGACCGGCATTCCGAAAGATCCGGTCCATGCGATTGTGAAGTTTCTTGTTTCGGGCAATCAGTTGTATCTTGGCTTCACGGTGAAAGACAGCTCGATCGGCGGCGCCAATCTTTCGCCGGATAATTTCGGCGCGGCCGATGCGATCATCCTCAACGTGCGCGACAAGAGCAATCCCGCCGCGCGGCCGTCTCCTCCGTCCGAACATTTATGGGGATGGATCAAGGCCGACTGGATGAACAATGATGTGAATGTTTCGGCGGTGGGCGCCGGGCCGGCAACGGGACCGAAAAACAGGTACACGAAAGCCCGCTTTGAAACCGCCACCACGGTCAAGGGCGTCACAAACGACGACTCGAAATCCGATACAAGCTATACGGTTGAGATGCGCATCAATCTCGATTCGCTCGGCTATACGACAACAGCGCCGCAGGGCGACATCATCATGATCAATTTGGCCATTCGCGATATCGACTGGTACTGGCCCGTGCAAGACTGGCTCACGTTCAGCCGCGTCTGGGTGCAGGGTCCGTGGGCGAATGTCTCGGATAAGGATCACCTCCGTCTCCACACACGCCCCGATGTCACGACGACTTCAGGCGAGGCGCCCACGATCAAACCGGAAGTGATCATTCCTGACGGAAAAAATTTCGCCTCTCCGGCAATCGACGGCAAGCTGACCGAACCGATCTGGAAGGCCCTTCCCGGCTTCAGGATCAAATACGGTGACAATGCATTGCGCGATACGTATCCGGGTACGGGCTCCTTCAGAAGCGGACAGTATCAGCCCGATGTCAACGGCGGCAAAGCTCTTGTCATTGATTCGGCCGATGCGACGGTGAAATGGTTTTTCAAGGCTGACACGCTCTTTATCGGAATCGATGTGCGAGACAAGGTCGTGCAGTACAGCAGCAACTATGACCGGTGGGACGGCGCGATTGTCACGATGACGGACCGGGGCAAGCAGAACGATCTCGATCATGATCTCGTCGGTCGCAAATTGACGGTGCAGGTCGATTCGGCAAAGAACTCGCCGACACGTCTGCAGGATTATCTCCCATTCCTGCGCGATTCGCTCGGCGGCGCGCGTGCTGTGCTCTCGCTCAATCCGGGAACGATCGTCGATACGATTGGAGTGAAGGCCGATTCAGGATACCAGATCGAAATGGCGATCACGCTCACCAAGATGGGATATCCCCCGGGTCGCGGCGACGGCATCGCATTTCTTGGAGTGGATATATTGGACGGCGATTCGTTCGTGCAGGCAGTCAACAGCTACGGCACGCGCACCTGGTGGTTCAGGGAGCATGACGGATCGGACGGCCCGGCATTCTGCTATATGGATCCGTCGGTCGTCGTGACGTCTGTGGCACAGACCGGATCGGATGTGATCCCGACGGAGTTCGCGCTTCTGGGCAATTATCCGAATCCATTTAATCCATCGACGTCGATCGGTTACACCGCGCCGCACGCGGGTCATGTCATGCTCTCGGTCTATGACATGCTTGGCCGCAGCGTTTCCACACTCGATCTTGGAATGAAAACCGCGGGTGAGCATACATA
>DATGXR010000491.1:0-1841 GCA_035298825.1 Bacteroidota bacterium | reverse complement strand
CACAGCCGACCAGTTCTGGGCATTCGATCCCCAGCTTGCATATCCAAGCACGCCGGTCTGGCGAACAAGATACGTCGAGGTCGTATCGAGCATCACGTTCATTCCCTTTGCCTTGAGCGAGGCCGCGGCGTTGACGATATTTGTATTGAGGAATCGCGCATCCGTATTCCACTGCGGATCGCCGTCAAGGACGAACTTCGTGCCGGCAGGAAGCGCCACGGGAATCGTCGACGAGCGGTCGATCAGGCCCTGCACATCCGCGAGCGTATATCCGTCAAGACGCGTGACAAGATAAATATCGAACGCGGCATGCGTGAAATCGGCGCGCGAACCGTAGTACGGCGACTTGATACGGCTGTCGAGACCGATATAATAGGAATACTTGCCGAGGATGAGTGACAATTCGCTTTCAACCGAGGCGCAGGCGATAGTCGATGTTCGCTTCACCTTCACGGGCATTCCCTTTGTGGTCACGATGAAATTAACCTTTGTTGTGAGTCCCTGTGCATTCATTGCATTTTCGACTTGTGTACGCAATGAGGAAAAATCGGCATCCGAGATCTCTTCTGTTGTGGGGACGGAAATATAAATAATATTTGAAGCGGGAATGGCGCGCTTTGAAGAAAAATAGGAGGCGATCTGTCCTGAAATTGTGGAATTCTTATTAACGATGAGAGCGACATCTCCATATTGCTGCTGTGCGTGTGACGCAACGAATGCAAGTGATAACAATATACCAATGAGGCAGATTGATCGGAAGAACATAGATTTCATGGCAAACCTTTCTTGTTGAACATCTGCCATGACGAAAACCAAAAGCCGTGCCAAATATTGGCGTGTAACCTCGTAGTTGTAAGTTTTTGAAAATTAGAGTGTTACGTCTGAGTGTAATTATTACAATAGGAAGGTGTCGAAAGGGTATTGAAAAAAGCGGTAATTCGGTATGAGCCTTATGGTGAGTATTAAACAGTGGTCCGTAAAATTAGCCACACAGAGAAATTGAGACGAAGAAAATGGGCGTGAAAATCAGGTTGCGCACGAAGGCGCGGGAGACGAAAGGCGGTATGAAAAAAATTATGCGTGCGAACTTTTGTGTAGCACCTCAGGCACGCGATTCTGCACAAATTCTGGTTCCACTTCCATGATCATAAAATCCTGTCCGTAGAACGAGAGTATGAAGTGTTGTGTCGGCTTCAGCGCCTTCACGATCGTGTCCTTATGTTGTGCGTTCCGGTAGATGATCCAGATCTTTCTTTTGCGCCTGCGGATCGATTCAGCGATCCCATCGACAACATGCTGCAGAATATAATCGTCGAACGGATTGAACAGGTAGAACACGTCCTCGTCGTCTTCGATCGAGTAGTTGAGCACATCGGAATGGATGATCACGACATTCGATCTCGTGTTCCCTTTCATCCTGTAGTGCAAAAAATTTTCCCTCGCGATCTCGCACAGGCGTTCCGAGAAATCGATCCCCCGCACTTCGTCGAAGGGGAATTCAGACGCGATGAGGAGGACTTTGCCTTTTCCGCATCCGAGATCGACGAAAATTTTTCCATGCGGAAAGTTCAGCGCCCGCAGCACTCTGCGTATCGCGGCTGAAGGGGATGGCTGATAGAGTACGGCGTGGCTTTTTTGTTCGGAGTCGACGTCGAGATCGTCCAGTTCCACCCACGTCATCGTGTCCGTCCCATACCGGAAGTCGAAGAGATATTCGATGATTGTGGAGTAGCCGCTGAGGATAGTTGTAGAGATCCCGCGTTCTCTGAGTGATTTGACGAGGCGGGCGAGTAGTTTCCGTTCTTTCAGCGATTGGAAGAACAGGCGGAGCTTCTCTGATG
>DATGXR010000490.1:0-2042 GCA_035298825.1 Bacteroidota bacterium | reverse complement strand
GCGCTCTTCAAGCGGGCCCGCGTTTCACCTCCGGGATCGCCGGAGCGCGATTTCTACGTCTGGAGTGACACGGCCGAGAAGTACAGGGAGGCGCGCATTATTTTCCGAGACTATGAGATCTCGAACTGGACATTCGATCCGGTGGCGAAGGCATATTATTGGCATCGGTTTTATTCACATCAGCCGGATTTGAATTTCGACAATCCCGAGGTGCACCGGATGTGTTTCGATGTGGTCGACTTCTGGTTCAATCTCGGCGTCGACGGTCTGCGTCTCGATGCGGTGCCGTACCTGTACGAGCGCGAGGGAACGAACTGCGAGAACCTTCAGGAGACGCACACATACTTGCAGAAACTGAATGCGCATGTGGCCGAGCGATTCGAAAATAAAATGCTGCTCGGAGAAGCGAACCAGTGGCCGGAGGACGCCGTGGCGTATTTTGGCCACGGAGACGAATGCCATATGGCATTCCATTTTCCCCTCATGCCGCGCATCTACATGTCGATACAAATGGAGGACCGGTTTCCGATTACCGACATCATCGAACAGACGCCGGCGATTCCCGACAATTGCCAGTGGGCGATCTTCCTGCGCAATCACGACGAGCTGACGCTTGAAATGGTGACCGACGAAGAGCGCGATTATATGTACAAGTATTACGCCAAGGACAAGCGTGCGCGTATCAATCTCGGCATCCGCCGCCGTCTCGCCCCGCTTGTGGAGAATAACCGGCGGAAGATCGAGCTGCTGAATATTCTCTTGTTCTCGTTTCCCGGCACACCGATCATCTACTACGGCGATGAAATCGGCATGGGAGACAATTATTATCTCGGCGACCGGAACGGAGTGCGAACGCCGATGCAATGGAGCTCGGACCGGAATGCGGGGTTTTCCGGGGCCAATCCCCAAAAGCTTTATCTGCCCGTCATCATCGATCCCGAGTATCATTACGAGGCGGTTAATGCCGATGTGCAATTGCGCAATCCGTCGTCGCTGTTGTGGTGGATGAAGCGGGCAGTGGCACTGCGCAAGAGTCACAAGGCGTTCGGACGCGGGTCGATCGAATTTCTGTCGGTTGCCAACATGAAAGTGCTTTCGTTCACGAGAACGTACGAGGACAGTCATATCCTTGTGGTGGCAAATCTTTCCCGTTTTTCGCAGGTGGTGGAGATCGGTCTCGAGCGGTATGCGGGATATACTCCCGTCGAGGCGTTCAGCCGAAACAAATTTCCCGTCATCAGGGAGAATCCCTATCTGCTCACGCTGAACGGATATGATTATTACTGGTTCATCCTGACGAAGGAAAAGCGGGAAGTGATGGGCGAAGAAGCGGCTGAGCGGGTGATTCCTGAAATGGCGGTCCGCACGTCGTGGAAGGATGTGCTGCGTGGAGACGACCGCGAAACGTTCGAGGAGTCGATCCTGCCCGAGTATATCAAGCAGCTCGGATTGATGACGGAAAAAGAAAATGAATTTCAGAATGTCTCGATCTCGGATGAAATCCCTCTCTCCGACGGTGAATCGGAGGAGACGATGATCATTCTGCGCATTCATTATTTCTACAAGGCGCATGAATATTACCTCCTGCCCATTGCGGCCGCGTCGGGCGAGAAGGCGGAGCGCGTGCGAAAGGAATTTCCACAGGCGGTCATAGCGCGCGTGAGAGCCGGAGAAGAGGAATACGTGTTATTCGACGGCGTGTACGACGAAGTCTTCAGGAAGGTGCTCTTTCATGCGTTCGCGCACGCCACCCGTATCAAGACCCGCGGAGGGGAGTTGCGCTGCACCGTTGACGCCAGAGTAGGGATCGTCTGCGATGACAATGCGGCGAAGCAAAACTCGCTCTTTTCGACCGACGACATCGTCAGTCAGCTCATCTATGGTGGTTCGATCGCCATGAAGCTTTATCGCAAGCTGGAAGAGGGCGGAAATCCGGGCATCGAGGTCCTACGCGTGCTGACCGAGCGAAGCGCGTTCAAGAATATTCCGCCGTTCGCGGGCGAGGTCGATTACCGACATCCGGGCGCCGACAAGGTGCCGTT
>DATGXR010000489.1:0-15365 GCA_035298825.1 Bacteroidota bacterium | reverse complement strand
TCAAAGTTCAATAATACATCCAATGCGGATCGCAGTGAGCGAAATGGTCCATCCATCACTCGTAGAAGAATTTTCATGACGTTCGGAATTAAATGCGTTAATTGTTCCGTATGTTGAAGTGTGGAACAATGAAGAAGTCGTCGTGGACCAGATGTATTTGACAGACAGGCCAAACTCCGCGCTCAGTGTTACGGCATTGATCACATGGGTGCTGACGCCTGTCATCAAGAGAGGTCCCGCGCCATATTCAGAAATGATATTTTCTGAAGAATTATAGTCTTGTGATTCGGAGCCGCTTCCGATTAGCAGATCTCGAGTCGATATCGAAATTTTAGATCTGGAATAGCTCGCCATAGGACCGAAACCATAATATAGATTCGCCTTTTTATAGTGCGCGATCCGCTCCAGATATAAAATATTGAGAGTGGCTGAATATTCTGTAGATGTCTTATCATCGGACCCACCTGTAGAGGTTCTTCTGGATGTATATGGAGAAGAAGAATCAATATAGATAGAGCCGTTATTCTCTCCCCACTGATTCGTGTGATTAAGCGAAAGATCAAGTCCGATCCGATACGACGAAGTCTCGCCAAAGCTGCCGAGATAATTGATTCCGAATCCGCCGAGAAGCTGAAACTGCACGGCGCTTGCCGGTGTCGTGTTTGCGGCAGAAGTATCCGCTGTTTGTGCGTCAACACGATATGATGCAGCCGTGAGCAGGCACAGAAGAAGGAGAAGAATTTCCATAGCGCGTGAACAGAGTGCTCTCATTTGATGATCTTTCCTTAGTGTGTCGGGATAAGCGGTGGGGCTGAAGGTCAAGTTCACACTGATGCACATTAACCAATCACATCGATCTGTTTTGATTTCGCCAACTCAATAATCCCGGGTTTCACTTCATGATGTTGTTTGTATGTGCATTCACTCAGATCGATAGCTATACATGTTCCTGAAGACCGATGCACAATGATTTCGTACAGTTTCATTTCCAGCCGGGAAATCTCTTTCCAACGGACATCTACTGTTTCCCGGCTCGGGAGTCGTCCCGATATTCCCTGCTCGTTAAAGAATATCATTCCCGGGTTGATGCGGTTTCGCTTTACCAGAGCCGATGTGATAAGGGCCACCGCACCAAGCCCGAGATTAAAATACTGCCACTCGGATCGGAAGTAGAGACCTTGTAACAAATTGGAAATTCCCATGAATAATAATATGACCGTCGGCCAGGGTTGGCGAGGTTCACGAGTGTACTCGGCGCGAAGATCGAGCGTAATTGATTCCATCATGGTGTAATAATATTAGGATGATCAAAAACTAAAAACATAACGTGATTTAGGTCTTTGATGTGAGCTACGTCGGAAGTGTGTGCGAAGGCTAGCATTTCAACCCCGATTGAGTATAAGAATTTTTCGCCAATAGAGCAATTATATTCCTACAAGGAATAAATATTATTTTTCAGTGGACTACCCGCCGCAAGCACCGGGGCATCTTGATTGTCAATATTTTATTTTTCGCCGGAAGCGGCGGAGAATTTACCCCAAGCGATTAAAGATATTTTACCAACGAACGAGGAGGTGTGATAAGTATCGAAAGCAACGAGGCAGTCACGGCCTTTTTAAAACACAAATGCCCCAATCCGATGAGGACTGAGGCATTGATGTTGTCGGGGCGACAGGATTCGAACCTGCGACTTCTTGCTCCCAAAGCAAGCGCTCTAGCCGGGCTGAGCTACGCCCCGATGCAATTCGCGTGCAGCGGATTATTAATATAGTCAATTCCGGATGCGCATTCAAGCACTATTCCGTCGAGCACTATTCTGTTGAGTTGGATTCCAATGAGGACGATTTGACTGAGTACGATTCTGTTGGATACGTTTCGACCGAGCGTTATTCCGCTGTGGCGGATGCTGCGGGAAAATAGAGCGTGAATGTCGTGCCTTCATTCTTCACGGACTTGAGACCGATAAATCCGCTGTGACTTTTCACGATGCCATCGACGATCGAGAGACCGAGTCCCGTTCCCTTCCCGATTTCCTTCGTCGTATAGAAGGGATCGAAGATCTTGCCCATCAAGAGTTCGTCGATTCCGATGCCCGTGTCGCTCACAGAAAGCGCGGCATATTGTCCCGTGAGTTCGTTCCCGAACTGGCCGCGCAATTCAGCGGCATCGACAATCTGTTCGGCGAGCGTCAGCGTGCCACCGTCGGGCATCGCATCTTTCGCATTGAGGCAGAGATTCAAAATACACTGGTGAATGAGTCCCCCATCGCCATTGATAATGATCGGCTCCGGCGCGGGGCGCGTCACGACTTCAATCGTTTTCGGGATGAAGTGCGTGAGCATCGTCTGCACTTCGTCGACGATCTGCGAAAGCGGCACAGGCTGTATCGTCATTTCTGAATGGCGGGAGAAGAGCAGCAGTTGTTTCGTGATCGATGCGCCGCGGCTCGAGGCGTCGATGATGCGGTCAATATATTTCGTGAGTGTCGGATCGCTGCCAAGATGCTGCTTGAGCAGTTCGGCATTGCCGAGCAGCATCGCAAGCAGGTTATTGAAATCGTGAGCGATGCCGCCTGCGAGTGTGCCGATCGATTCAATTCGCTGCGACTTGTAGAGCTGCTGCTCGAGTTGCTCGCGTTCCTCCTCCGCGCGCTTGCGTTCGGTGATATCTTCGACGAAGTTCATGTAGAATTCTCCGTCCGATGCCTTGAGAACGACGGAATTCATCGAGATATCGATGACGCGTCCACTTTTTGTGCGAACATGGGTTTCGAAACTGCGAACATTCCCCTGCTTCACGTGCATGAAAAACTTTGTTCGCTCTTCCGGATCAACCCAGACGTTCAGATCCCGTGTAGTGCGCCCGAGCACCTCGTCGCGCGTATATCCAAATATCTGCAGCATCGCATCATTCACATCGACCATAATTTCGTCGGTGATGCGCGAGATGTTGATGCCAATCGGACATTGATGGAACACGGCTGCAAAGCGGGTTTCGCTTTTATGCCGTTCCTTATCGGCCTGCATGCGGCGAAGCGACACCGCAGCCAGATAGGCGAACGATTCCAGGTACTCTCGCTGAGGATCGGGCTGATTCTTTTTCAGCGCCATCATCGATGTGCCGAAGAGTTGTCCTTCTATCACGTACGCAAGCGCGTAGTACCTGTCCGTCCCTGTGATCGTCTTCAGCACCTGACTCACGCTTTCGGGGATAGCGCCGAATGTCACGTCGTGAAGCGAGTGGCGTATGCCGAGGGGCACGGATGTGATGTCCGCATAGACTTGGGCGCTGACCGGGGAGCGGATTTCATTGAGAGAACGGCCGACAAGATCGAGACATTTTTTCAGCAGCCGCGAATCGGCCTCTGCACACAGGGGAACAAGTACCTTCGCTTCGGAGTCATATTCCGAAAAGGTGACAAATGCCGCATTCGAAAATTCTTTCAGATGCCTGGTGATATACCGGGGCAGATCGGCGGAGGTTGGCATTGCGGCCAATGCGAACGCCACACGATTCACATCGTTGATAGCCCCTGCCGACAAAGGGACGTTCATCTCCGGCTTTGAAGCCGGTTTCCTAAAGAATGTCATTCACTCTCCGGGCGATGGAAGTGTCAATGCGGATCGCGACTGGAATCATACGATCGGTGTATTGAATGTAATTTATCCACGCGCCCAATTCAAGAGAAAAATGAAACTCTCCGCCGCAAGCGGCGGAGAAGTGTTATGCCGCAGGTTCCAGCACCACCCTGCGGAATGAAAGCGCTCCCTCGCGCTCTGCGCCGATTTCGATCGTGTCTCCTTCGGCGAATTCACCGGCCAGAATCCGTTCGGACAGACTGTTGACGACGTGCTTCTGTATGACGCGTTTCAGAGGACGCGCACCGAAACTCGGATCGTATCCGAGCCGCGCAATCCATTCTTTCGCGTCGTCGGTGACGATGAGCGATATCTCCTTCTGCGCAAGCAGCGCACCGACGCGCTTCAGCTGAAGATCGACCACCTGCTTGATGTCGTTCTGCGACAGCGGCTTGAACAAAATGATGTCGTCGATCCGGTTCAGGAATTCCGGCCGTATCGTCTGGCGAAGCAGCGCATAGAGCTGCGTACGCAGTTCGCCCACCATCTCATCCCATTCCTCCTCGCTCGAAAGCTCGGCGATGCGTTCCTGGATATACTGCGATCCGAGGTTCGACGTCATGATGACGATCGTGTTTTTAAAATTCACGGTGCGTCCCTTCGAATCAGTCAGTCTGCCGTCGTCGAGCACCTGCAACAATACGTTGAACACATCGGGATGCGCCTTCTCGATTTCATCAAGCAGCACGACCGAATACGGCTTGCGCCGCACGGCTTCCGTGAGCTGTCCGCCCTCGTCATATCCCACATAACCGGGAGGAGCACCGATGAGACGCGAGACCGAAAATTTTTCCATGTATTCGCTCATATCGAAGCGAAGCATCGCATTCTCATCGTTGAAGAGAAGCTCCGCAAGCGCGCGCGCAAGTTCCGTTTTGCCCACGCCTGTCGTGCCCAGGAAGATGAATGACCCGATGGGCCGCTTCTCGTCCTGAAGTCCGGCACGGCTTCTGCGGATCGCATCGGCAACGGCCGTGACCGCTTCGGACTGGTTGACCATGCGCTCGTGTATTTTTTCTTCGAGATGCAAAAGCTTCACGCGTTCCGCTTCGAGCATGCGCGTGACCGGGATGCCAGTCCACTTCGACACGATCTCGGCGATGTCTTCGGCGTCGACTTCCTGCTTGAGCATCTTGCCTTCTTTCTGGATTTCAAGCAATTCGGCCGATGCTGTTTTGAGTTTGTTCTCGAGTGCCGCGAGTGTCCCGTAACGCAGTTCGGCCACGCGCGCCAGATCGCCCTCGCGTTCTTTTTGCTCGGCTTCGTATCGCGCTTTTTCGATTTCCTCCTTCATCGAGCGGATCGACTGAATGAGCGTGCGTTCGTTTTCCCAATGCGCACGAAGCGCCGAGCGCGATTGATTCAGCTCGGCCAGATCCTTCTGTATCGATTCGATGTGCGCCTTGATCGATTCCCGATCGGCTTCCGTCGCATATTCGGCGGTGAGCTCGCGGCGCACAGCCTCGCGTTCGATCTCGAGATGCTTGATCTTACGCTCGATGTCGTCAAGCGCTTCAGGCATCGAGTCGATCTCGATGCGAAGCTTCGATGCCGCCTCGTCGACAAGGTCGATCGCTTTGTCGGGCAGGAAGCGATCGGAGATATACCGATCCGACAACTGCGCTGCTGCGACGATGGCACCGTCCGTGATGCGTACGCCATGATGCACCTCGTACCGCTCCGAGAGGCCGCGCAGGATCGATATCGTATCGGCTACGCTCGGCTCGCCGATCAGGACAGGCTGGAAGCGGCGTTCAAGTGCCGGATCCTTTTCGATGTATTTCTTGTATTCGTCGAGTGTCGTCGCGCCGATCGCGCGCAGATCTCCCCGTGCCAATGCGGGCTTCAACATGTTGGCCGCATCGACCGAACCCTGGGCCGAACCGGCACCGACAAGCGTGTGCATCTCGTCGATGAACAGAATGATCTCGCCGTTCGATGATTCGACTTCTTTAAGCACCGCCTTCAGGCGTTCCTCGAATTGTCCGCGGAAACTCGCTCCGGCGATCATCGCCGCCATATCAAGCGCGACGATGCGCTTCGTCTTGATATTCTCCGGCACGTCGCCGTGCACAATCCGGTGTGCGATCCCTTCGGCGATCGCCGTCTTGCCGACGCCAGGCTCGCCGATGAGCACGGGATTATTTTTCGTGCGGCGTGAAAGCACCTGCATCACGCGCCGGATCTCCTCGTCGCGGCCAATGACCGGATCAAGTTTTCCCCGACGGGCCAGCTCATTCAGATCGCGTCCGAATTTTTCGAGCGAACGATATTTCTCCTCTGGCGTCTGATCGGTAACGCGCTGGTTTCCGCGAACGTCCTTGAGCGCCTTCATCACTTCTGTGCGCGTGACGCCCTGATCGATGAGCAGTTTCGCGGCGGTGGTCTGTTTGGCATTCATCATTGCCATGAGCAGATGCTCCGCGCTCACGAATTCATCCTTTAAATTCTCCGCTTCTTTCTGTGCGTCTTCGAAGATCGAGTTCAACGCGGGAGAAATAAAGTGTCCGCTCGAAGTGCTCACTTTCGGAAGCTTTTCGACAATTTCGTTGATTTTGATCTTGATATAATTGACATTGGCGCCGATCTTCTGAAGGATCGGCACGACCACGCCCTGGGGATCCTGCACGAGCGCAGCCAGAAGGTGCTCGGGTTCAATCGCCTGGTTGCCGTAACTCGAAGCAATCTCCTGCGCGTTCTGCACAGCTTCCTGTGACTTGATCGTGAATTTATTGAAGTTCATATATTCATTCTCCTTATTTCGTGGCACCAGTAGGGCGAGATATCATCTCGCCCTACTACGAGAAGCAAAAGAAAAGGTGAAGCATGGGCGAAATAGCATTTTGCCCTGCAAAGTACACAAAAGGCGATTTCCAGATTACAGGAATCGCCTCGTGTGTGAAAACTCCATACTCCGCCTGTTATGCTGCGTTGTACGAACGTATGTATGTGAACCGTTTATTTCATGGATCGATTATTTTTCGTCCACAACTTCGAAGTCCGCATTTTCAACCTTCTTATCGTCCTTCTTCTCTCCTCCCGGAGGCGGAGCCTGCTGTCCTCCGGCGGGACCCTGCTGCTGCGCCGAAGCTTCCTGCTGTTTCGCCGCATCGTACATCTTTGTGGATGCATCGTTCCAGATGGCATTGAGCGCGTCCATCTTCGTCTTGATTTCGGCCGCATTGTTTGTCTTGATGGCCGCTTCAAGTTCGTTTGCAGCCGTCTCGATCTTCGTCTTCAGATCTTCGGGCATCTTGTCTCCAAGCTCCTTCATCTGCTTGCGCGTCGAGAAGACAAGATTGTCCGCCTGGTTCTTCATCTCGATCTCTTCCTTGCGTTTCGCATCCTCGGCCGCATGAGCCTGTGCGTCGTGCTTCATCTTCTCGACTTCGTCCTTGCTCAGACCCGACGACGATGTGATGCGGATCGACTGTTCCTTGTTCGTCGCCTTGTCTTTCGCCGTCACATGAAGCATGCCGTTTGCATCGATGTCGAAGATGACTTCGATCTGGGGCACGCCGCGCATTGCAGGCGGAATACCGTCAAGGTGGAAGCGTCCGAGCGTGCGGTTATCGGCCGCAAGTGGACGTTCGCCCTGCAATACGTGGATCTCGACGGAGGTCTGATTGTCGGCCGCCGTGCTGAAGATCTCGCTCTTGCGCGTGGGGATCGTCGTATTCGAATCGATCAGCTTCGTCATCACGCTGCCCAGTGTTTCGATGCCGAGCGACAGCGGCGTCACATCGAGGAGCAGCACGTCTGTCACATCGCCCGAGAGCACGCCGCCCTGAATTGCCGCGCCGATTGCCACGACTTCATCCGGGTTCACGCCCTTATGTCCTTCTTTTCCGAAGATGTCCGTCACAAGCTGCTGCACGCGCGGCATGCGCGTCATACCGCCCACGAGGATCACTTCATCGATTTGGTTCGGCTGCAATCCCGCATCCTTCAACGCTCGTTCAACGGGAGGCATACAGCGCTTGATCAGATCGTCGACGAGCTGTTCGAACTTCGCGCGCGTGAGATTCATGTTCAAGTGCTTCGGACCCTCGGCCGTCGCTGTGATGAAGGGCAGATTGATTTCAGTCTGGGGAAGCTGCGACAATTCGATCTTCGCTTTTTCAGCCGCTTCACGCAGACGCTGCAGCGCCATCGGATCTTTCAACAGATCGATGCCTTCCTGTTTCTTGAATTCATCGGCAATATAATCGACAAGACGCTGATCGAAGTTATCGCCGCCCAGGTGCGTGTCGCCGTTTGTCGACTTCACTTCGAAAACGCCGTCGCCGAGTTCGAGGACTGAGATATCGAATGTGCCGCCGCCGAGATCGAACACTGCTACTTTCGAATCCTTGTGTTTCTTATCCATGCCGTAGGCAAGCGCCGCGGCTGTCGGCTCGTTGATGATGCGCCGCACATTGAGTCCGGCGATCTCGCCGGCTTCTTTCGTCGCCTGGCGCTGAGCGTCATTAAAATACGCAGGAACAGTGATCACGGCTTCAGTGACCTTCTGTCCGAGATAATCTTCCGCCGTCTGTTTCATCTTCTGGAGAATCATCGCCGAAATTTCCGGCGGCGAATACACACGGTCGCCGATCTGCACGCGCGCCGTATTGTTGTCTCCGGTCACGACCTTATACGGAACAAGCGTCATTTCTTCATTGACCTCGTTCATGAGACGTCCCATGAAACGCTTGATCGAAAACACAGTGTTCTGCGAATTCGTCACAGCCTGACGCTTCGCCGGCTGGCCGACAAGACGCTCGCCGTTCTTTGCAAATCCGACCACTGAAGGCGTGGTTCGCAATCCTTCAGCATTGGCGATCACAACCGGATCGCTTCCTTCCATGACGGCCACAACTGAATTCGTTGTGCCCAGGTCAATTCCAATGATTTTTCCAGCCATAATATCGTCTCCTTAACACGTTCGCAAATAATGTATAAATTGCCTTACTATCTGAATAATAATGTTGCAATCACCGTGCCATAATAAATGTGCCGAAAATAGCTTAATTTAAGGGGGTCCATGTTTTCATAATACGATTTTTTCTGTCAGAATGGCAGGTATCGAAGTTATCCACTGACATTCTCCGGAATCAATGCCACAATGGCACGAAACATCACCTTTTCATGCCATCGACTGTCATGCCACACCGACACTCAAACTAAATTGCGATTTCATAAAGTTGCGGCTTGACTTTAGATAAAAGATTTAAGTATTTATGGTTTATTTTAAAGAAATAAGGGATTCTATGTCAATTTCGGAATCTTCTGGCAAGTTGACGAGCGAGGCGATCGCTTCAGGCCTTCAGACGCAACGATTCGGCCGCACTGCATTCATTCTTGATACCATCTCTTCAACGAATGAATATGCAAGAACGCTCGATGAAGAACGGAGCATACACGGGACGCTTGTCACGGCCGAAGTACAGACATCGGGCCATGGACGACTCGGCCGTCCCTGGGATTCACCGAAATCGAAGAATCTGTTGTTTTCGCTGTTGCTGAAACCCGAACAGGACGATATACACAAAGCGTCGCTGATTCCTTTTGCGGCTGCGTTGGCTGCGGCCGAAGCAATCGAAGCCGAGACGTCGCTTTCTGTCGAATGCAAATGGCCGAACGATTTGCTCATCGAAAAAAAGAAAGTCTGCGGGATGCTGCTCGAATCGTCGATCATCGGCACGCGCATCGAAAAGCTCGTACTCGGAATCGGTGTGAATGTGAATCAGGAGGAATTTCCCGTCGAAATTCTTCCGCAGGCGACATCACTGCTCATAGAAAAAGGCGCGCCCATCGACAGGATTGGTCTTCTGCAGCGAATGCTCGTGGCACTCGAGAAACGGTACGATCAGCTCATGAGCGGACCCGCGACTCATGTGCTCGATGCCTGGAAACGGAAGACGACAATGTTCGGCACGCATGTGACGGTCCGTGAATCGCATCGCATCCTCACCGGCGTGGCCGAATCGCTCGCCGATGACGGTTCGCTCCAGTTGCGTCTTGAAGACGGATCGCTCTATACGGTCAGGGCGGGTGATGTGACACTCGGCTATCAACAGACGTTCCTGCATCACTAACGCTTCACACGAAAAATTTTTTTTATCATCAAGACTCGGGAGACATCGGACACATGATCCTGGCGATCGATATCGGCAACACACATACAGTATTCGGCATTTATGAGAAGCACAAATTGCTCGGCGACTGGCGCGTCACGAGTTTCGTTTCACGCACCGAAGATGAACTTGGCGCGCTTGTGCGGACGTTTTGCGAAAGCGCTGGACTCGCGCTGAAGAAGATCACCGCCGTCGGCATTTCTTCGGTCGTACCGAATCTGACCGATATCGCGATTTCGATGTCGAAAAAATATTTCAACATCGAACCCGTCGTTGTTTCATCCGACCTTCCACTGGGAATCAAGATCCTGTACGACGATCCGCGTGCGGTCGGAGCGGACAGACTGTGCAACGCCGTTGCGGCGCATGCAAAATACAAGGGACCGCTTGTGATCGTCGATTTCGGAACGGCGACGACGTTCGATGTCGTCTCGGCATCGGGAGAATATCTGGGAGGCATCATATCGGCCGGCATCGAAACCTCGGCAGGCGAACTCCATCGCCGCGCGGCAAGATTGCCGAAGATCGATCTTCACTTTCCACCCAAGATCATCGGCACCAATACGGTACAGAGCATGCAGGCCGGCATTCTTTATGGCGCGATCGATGCGATGGAATCGATGATCCGCCGCATCTCGAAGGAACTTGACGATTATCCGACCGTGATCGCAACCGGCGGATTTTCGATGCTCATGACGCAGCATTCGAAACTCATCAACAAGTGCGAACCGGCGCTCGTGCTCGAAGGCATACGGATCATCGTCGAGCGGATCACCGCGGCACCCGCCTCGAAGTTGAACGGCGCAAAGCAGAAGAGAAAATAACCACGCGTTGTCTTTCCTGCTTAAAATTCAACGCTCAGTCCCACGATCGGAAAGAACGAGAATTGATAGACCTCGTCCTTTGTTCCATCCGACGAGTACTGATACCCTGCGATGTTTTTCCTGTTGTACACATTCTGCAGCGCGACGATCATCACGATATTATACGATTCCTTGTGCCAGCGGCTCAGCCATTGCAGATCGAGTCTGTGATAATCGGGCATGCGCTCCGAATTGATGTCAGTGCCCGGCTGCCACGAACCGCGAGACCAGGTGACACCTCCCTCCCGCTTCTGAATATACTCGGTGAACACGCGCGGTGTCGACGGCCGTCCGGATGAGTACCGGAATCGGAAGCTCACTTCCATATCATCCGAAAACGGAAGGATGTATGACGGATATTTCACGATTGCGGGCATGTCGTCGAGCGACGATCGCACTCCACGAACCACCTTCCCCGCCACAAGCGTCACAAGCAACGGAAAATCGTAATCGGCCACGTAGGTGCCCTCATTCACCGGAGCGAATCCCGCAAGGTCAAGACGCGGATCGCTCGAGCGCGTGGATGAATACGAAACCGACAGCGTGCCGTAGAAATCGCCGACCTGCTTTTGCTGTATGAACAGCTCGATACCCCGCGATGTGCGCTTCCCGATGCTCAGCTGTTTATCCGAGCGGAACGTCTTATCTGCCATATGCATGAATTGCTCGTCGACCGGAAGGTGATCGTATTCCTTGTAATAGGCTTCGAGCGTCGCCTTAAGGCCTTCATCGATGATGTGCTCGATGCCTGCAACGAAATGCCGGGCATGCGCATTGTCGAGATAGCGGTTCTTGTCGGTGCCAAGATTATCACCATACAACGGCAGCGAAAGCGTCTGATAATACTCGCCATAGGCGAAATTCAACTTTGTCGTCATCGGCGTCAGCTGATACGAAAGATCAAATCGGGGACTCACGTTTCCCTTCTTTGAATACGTAAAATAATCGTACCTGACACCAACCGTGGCGCTCAGCCTGGACGAAAATCCGATCTTGTCGCTCACATATGCGCCGAACTTCGACTCATCTCCGAATCCAAGCGACTTATGCACGCGGCCGTTGTCGAATGTGGAGAGGGCATCCCAATGACCGTCGTGATTGAAATCGAATCGGATCGTGTCCGAATTGAATGCGACATCGTTCAGGAATTTCTCGGTCGTCAACACGCGACCGCCAAATGAGAGTTCGTGACCCGGTGCGAGATGATACAACATATCGTATTTCACTCCCGCCATGCGTTCTGTAGAGTGATTGGTATACGTCGAATTTGAAAGCAGCTTCCGATACGCTGCAACTTTTCCTTCGCCGTCGTATTGGCGGTACATGAAATCCTCATTCACATCGACGTCATATCTGTTGCCGTGCATGTAGACCGTGAAGAGCGAATATCCATCGGCGCCGAAGAGCGTGCGCAGCGTCGCGCCAACGGCAAACTGCTGTGAATGGACATCGACATTTTCCACGCCCGTCGAATCTGTCACAAACCGTTTCTGCGTGTTGACCTCGTCCGGTTTTCCTTCGAACATGATCTTATCGTTGCCGAAGATGCCGGTCAGCGTCAGCTTCTGAGACGGGGAAAAATCGTACGTCGCTTTTCCCTGGACGTCGTAATATTTTGGAATCGCGGTCAGTCCGATCGAGGACATTCCCGTGACCATGTCGACAAACTCGAGCAGACTCTGCCGCGCTGAAATGATCCATGAGCCTTTCCTGTCGGCGAAGCCTCCTTCGAACACCGATCCGATTCCCGCCATGTTCATCGCCGCATTGCCGGCGAATGCGCGCTCGCGATCCCCTTCGCGCAGCGAGATATCCATCACCGACGAGAGCTTATCGCCAAAATTTGCCGGATACCCGCCGCTTGAAAACCGGATGTCTTCGATCAGATCGACGTTCACCATGTTGATCGGTCCGCCGGAATTGAACTGATTCGGATAATGGTTTGTCGTTGGGATTTCGATATTGTCCATGACAGTGAGATTCTCATCGGGCGCGCCGCCTCGCACCAGGAGCTCGTTGCTCTGATCGTTGCTGTTTGCCACGCTCGGCAGATTTTGCACGATGCGCTGCATGTCCATCGCCGAGCCGGGCGAACGCTTCACTTCCGCTCCGTTGAGTCCGATCGTCGATACCGGCGAGATCGATCCCTCGTTGCTGAAGTAATCGGCCTTGACTTCCACAGCACCAACCTCGATGGCTTCTTCATTCATGCGGATCTTCACTTTCGTGCTTCGGCCGGTGGACACGACGACATTCGTGAGCACGGTCTGCTGATATCCGATCACGCTTGCGCGCAGACTGTATTCACCGACGGCAAGCTGACGGAGTGTGAATCCGCCCTGCACGTCTGTCGACGTGCCGCTTCCCGGCTTGTCAACAAGAACGATCGTGACGCCAACCAGAGGCTGCTGCGTTGAACCATCGACGACCTGTCCGGTGATGGAACCGAATTTTTCCTGAGCGAATCCGTTGACTGTGAACACTGCCATAAATAAGCATAAAAAATATTTCATCATTGTCTTTCCGGGAATTTGTTGAATGCGGATGTTGATGGGCATAGCGGCGCCTCGCGCCACACTGCATTCTACGCGAGTGTACTGCAATTTGTTGCAGAGTCAGAGATTGCCGGCAGCACGGATGAATTGATCGTCTCTTCGGTCTGGGAGTTCATGTTCGTTTACATAAAAGTGGATAACTATTTTGATACTTCTTTTTCAGCGATATGGAATGCGTTTTTCATCATACCAATTTCGTGAGAGGTAAAGTTGAGTTGCTTTGCCAGCATCGTCCAGCCACGAACAGCACCAACTACTTCACCGATAATTTTTTCGGTTCTCTCTTCACTGAGGCGAAATACAGGCGCAACACTGCGGACAAGATCAAGGCTTTGGCTGTTATCATCTCTGGAAATGTTGAGAGCCAATCCCCCGCCCGTGGCAACTGGATTGATATCGTAGGCAGGAGAAAGGATCCAGCCGCGTTCTTGCAGCAGAAAGCCATGATTCCTCAAATGGTCATCCGTATTCGAGACGCAAATAAAAAAAACGATGCGTCGCCACAGCTGTTCCAAATCCTTCTTCACTTGAGCGCCATTCTTCATCAGGAACTCAGCCAGATCGAGATAGCTTACCCCCGTTTCGCCGCCATCACCGTCTTTCTTGCCCAGCAGGGTCATGGCCGAGGCAAAATGCACACGTTGTCCATCTTCAGTTCGATCGAAGCGCCTTGTTAAAAATGTATCATACTCGCCGGAGAAGTTACGCACTTCCGACGGCGCCTCTTCAACACCTGCCGCTTGTGCCAATCGATAGACAAGGTATTCCCATTTCCCCATATTGATTTCATCGCGGCGACTGGGGAACTTTGCTATCCAAAGATGGCGATCATCATCGAGCACGCTGGCCTTGGGACGCGCACCGCCGAGAGAGCCGCCGGGGGCGATCAGCATTTTGAGCCATTTCATGTAATTCCGATCGCTCTCCGCATCATCGCGCTCCAGCTGTAAACTGGCATATTCCAGATCGCGCAATTTCGTCCATGGTGGTACCGCCATTTCTGTCTGATCATCAAGAAAAGTTCCTCCCTCAGACAGACGAAAGCGCAACGCGCCCATCCTGTGACCATCATACACACCAAGCAGATAATCAGATGCCATGAGCGGACGCACTTCCCGTTTTTCTACTTTTGCCAGTTGCGCTTCGCGCCGTTGCATCAGAACACGTCCCCAACGATCAGGGGAAGAATCCAAAAACAAGCCGAAATTTTCATGGCCCGATTGCGCGTATTGCGGACCGGAAAACAGGCCGAGATCAGGATCAAGGTTTTGCGCAAATGGCGATTTCAACCAAGCTGAATCATATTCAAAAGAAAAAACTTCTTTGCCGCGCAGTGGGACAGCAAAAAGAGTTCCCATAAGAACGGGTTCTGCGAGCCCCTTCCAATGGGCGCAGACCTGAATGGCCTTTTGTGGTTGTCGTATTGCACTCATGACTTCATTCGTTTCGCGACGCGTTCTTTCGTGTGAGTCATACCAGCATCTTGCAAGCGTCGGCCCAACTGATCGTCTTTGCCGATCAACAATAAGTCCTTCTCAAGTCCCAGACAGAAAAGTACGCTTGCGTACGCACCCAGTGTAACACCGCTTTCTCCATGTTCAACCTTGCGCAATGTAATACGTCCCATGCCCGCACGCTCAGCCAACATTGTGGTGGTGATCTTTCGTCGCAAGCGTGCAAGCTTGATATTTTCACCCAGCGCTTTCAGGGTATCCTCGAGCGTCGGAGGTAATGGAGCTGTTTTTCTTGGCATGATTCTTCCAATGAATACTATTATATACAATATTACACTATATTGTATATAATAATAACCATTAAAGCAAATCAAACATTGATAAGTAAAGAGCAAAACCGTGCTGTGCCGGCCCAAACGGGGCACAGACGAAGCCAGTCTGTGCCTTGCCCGTTATATGCCGGTTAGAATGCGTCGCGAAAGCAGCGAGTCTGCGCGGCGCCATTTTCTGTCGTCACAGAAAGGACGTCGAATCGGCATGGCGTGCGCTCAAGATGATGAAGCCAAAGATAGCCCTCGGCCGTGCGTTTCAGAAGATGTTGCTTGAGAGGTGTGACCGCTTCTTCGGGAAGTCCGAAGCGTGTGCCGCGCCGGGTTTTCACTTCAACGAAGACGAGCTCGTCGTGATCCTGTACGATCAGGTCGATCTCCCCGTGACGGAAGATGAAGTTTTTTTC
>DATGXR010000488.1:0-2865 GCA_035298825.1 Bacteroidota bacterium | reverse complement strand
CACGATCGAGGAGATCTGTCGGGAGATCGTTTTTCATCTTTCCCGGATGGAAATGATGAGAATGGATGGAATCATTACGGCCTTGGGACAAAATGTATTGGAACAGATGCGGGACGAAGTGCGCATTCCGTGTGAGGCGATTATCAATTATACCAAAACCATTTTCTCCGGAGCCGGCGCAATCAGACGCGAGGATTTCGAAGAGATGACGCAATACATTCAATCTGCGGAACTCCATGTGAAAAATAAAACAGACAAGTTTCTGACATTAATGGATCTGATTGCCGCCGAAATATCAAAGGAGTTGTCCTCCCTTGCGCCCACGATGAAATTGAATGAACGTCTCCTGGTTTCTGTGATCGACAGGCAGATCGCACATAAAGAATTGCAGACCACCGTCAATGCGTTAATTCAGCCGGCGACGCTCCTGATTCATGAATATTACTTCTCGCTTTTGATACGAGAGTTGATTGAAAATGCCGCGCGCTTTTCGAAACCCGACACGATCGTGCATATCATCGGCGGCATTCACGACAACATGTACCGTCTGTCGGTTCACGATACCGGAATCGGGATGAGCAGGAATGAGATTGCGCACATCGGGAAGGTCGGGGAATTCAACTACACAAATCTGGAAGGATCCGAGAACGGTTTGGGTCTGGCTATTGTCATGAAAATCCTTGAGTTGTGTAAAGGCGATATCTTCATCAAGAGTAAAAAAGGATTTTATACGACGGTTACTCTGTGTCTGCCATTGGCCAATCCGGCGTAATTGTCAATCACTGCGCGGATGTCATCCGCCTCATGCAGGAGTTCAAGGACACGATCGCATAAGGAAAGGATTTGAATTATGCATTTGACTGAAAAAAAAAGCATGGGTATGATCCTGTGCGATGAGCACAGAAATATCATCGACGCTGATCATCAGGCCTCGGTTTTGTATGGATATTCGCTTATTGAGATGTTGACGCTGAATATGACCGATCTTGCAGGGCCGGAAGTCGGGACGAACAGCCCTACCACGCTAGAAATCCCTGATTCTCCAGATTTTCTTCTTCTTGAAAGGATTCATTGCCGGAAAGACGGATCGCATTTCACCGCCGAAATGCGAATGAGTCACATCGACAAGGACGGGAAAATCGTGACCAAAATGATTGTTCGCGAAGTCTCCGATATCTGGCAATACCAGGAGGAATTGCGGCGAAGGGCGGATTGGAAGGAGCGACTTTCCAGATTCTCTGCGAAAGCCCAACGGATGAACGCCCGAGGCACGTTGCGGCAGGGGGCGACACCGGGAATGCCGGAACAAACGCTGGCGACAGAAGCGATGCTGCGTTTCCTGGCTCGACGAGACTGGATGAGAAGCGGCGAAACCTTCCTGAATGCGCTTGTGAAATTTATCAATCAACTCTTGGACATAAAATACGTTCTTGTTGATCAAATATCGGAGGATCGCGGCATTGCAGAAACCGTGGCCAATAGTGCCGCGGGAGCTCTTGTTCCCAATATACGGTATGCGCTCAAAGGGACACCGTGTGAGACTGTCAAGGACGAGCAAGCATACTGTTATAAACAAGGCGTGCAAAGCCTGTTTCCTGAAGACACACTCCTTGCGGAGCTGGGAGTGGAAAGCTATGCAGGTGTCCCGTTGTGGGATTCCACCAATACGGTGATCGGCATCATCATCGTTATGGACACGGAACCGATAAAAGAGGAGGCATGGGTTGTCCGACTGTTGCAATTAGCGGCGCCCAGCGCGGCAGCCGAGCTCGAACACCAGCGCAACGACCGGTTGCTGCGAGCCCGCGAACAAGAGTTTCACAGCCTGGCCGAAAACATACCATACAACATCGTCCGTTACGACAGGAATTATCGCATCAGTTATGTCAATCCCCGACTGGCCAGAGCAATGAATGTAACTGATGCGTATCAAATCATCGGCAAAGTTGTATCGGATGTGTACCCTTTTAAGGATGGTAAATATTTGACTACTCTTGAATCCGTCATGCAGACCGGTCGCAATGCCGAAGTGGAAGTTGAAGTATCCGTTCCGGAAGGAGGCGACCAATACCATATGATTCGTATGGTCGCCGAGCATGACAGTGATGGTCTCGTGAAGGGCGTGCTCTGCATGGGACATGATGTCACTCACCTGAAAGTGAAAGAAATGCTGCTGCAACAGCGCGCCGAGGAATTCCGCGTGCTTGTAGAAAGCTCGCCCGATGTGATCATTCGTTATGATCTAGAGTGCCGCCGGACGTATGTGAACCCGGCATTCGAACGTGCAAATGACGTTGCCATCAGTGAGATTCTGGGGAAAACCCCCATCGAGAAATCAGGGAACATTGCACCGGTGGCCATCCAATACCAACAGATATTGCAACAGGTGATTGAAAGTGCTACGGGTACAGAAATAGATTTGGAATGGTATGATAAAAATGACAGGCTGAATTGTCACTTCGCGCGTGTTGTTCCGGAATATGACAGCGAAGGAAAATTGAAAAGCATTCTGACGCATGCCTACGATATTTCCCGGCGCAAACAGATAGAAAAGGATTTGACGCTCGCCTCGGTCGTCTATCAGTCGATCAGTGAAGGGATCCTGGTTGCCGATGCCAATAACCGCATCATTTCAGTTAATCCGGCCTTCACGAAAGTGACCGGCTATTCGCAGAGTGAAGTGCTCGGCCTGACTCCTGCACTCTTGAAGTCGGGCAGGCAGGACAGTGCTTTCTATACGACGATGTGGAGCTCGTTGGAGAAAACCGGCAAGTGGCAGGGTGAAATCTCCAACCGCCGCAAGAATGGCGAGATTTATACGGAATGGCTGACAATCACCACGATCTTCACAAAAGACGGTGAAGT
>DATGXR010000487.1:0-6815 GCA_035298825.1 Bacteroidota bacterium | reverse complement strand
CAATACCTTCAGCTGTTTCAGTGCTATCGGCAGCAGCGCCAGCGACGCCAGCAAAATCCGCACCGCGCCGGCCTGATCGTTGCTGAAACTCCTGAGTCCGATTTTCATCAGGATGAATGAACTTCCCCACACAAAAGCAAGCAGCAGCATGATGCTGAACTGAAACCACCGTTTTTCCCAGAGCATACAAACCGAAATTATTATCGAGTAAAAAAATTATTATTAAAGATAAAAATTTTTCGTGAGAAAGGAAACTTCAAATGAGCCGTCTCCACTAAGCATGATTTCCGGGACAAATCAAGCCGTCGAATATGGAATGGGGGATGTGCGCAATAGAGAGATGCTGCATAGATATATTCCCAGTTGCGCAATATTGGAACGTTGCAGAATTCACCGAATCCGCTTAAAACCGCATCTTTTACGGAAAAAGGCCTATCCGCATCGCATGATCTCCCTTAAAAAAGTTCTGGCACGGTAGTTGTCCATTTAAATGGAGACCGGAAGATCCATACCCGCCGGCAAATTGAATTCGGCGAAACTTTCGGCAATTCGCCGATTTCATACGCCGATCGATCCAGTCCTCCAGGTCAGATACGAATTATTTGCATAGCAAATTTCAATTTTGTAGAAATTATTTTTCTCCCGCTCCGGTGCCATACTCCCGGCGCCGGCGATCCTGTCTTTTCCACATGTCCGGATACTATTCAGCAATGCGGATCATTCCCAACCCGGGATGATCAAGACTTCAATCAAGTAACAGTATAAGGAAACACCAGATGTATTCGTTTTCGAACCTGAAGATCAGAACAAAGCTGCTGGCGGGCTTTACAATTGTCGCACTGCTTGCATGTGCGATCGGATTCATTGGCGACCTCAATATGAGGCTGCTCGATAACAGAGATACTGCGCTCAATGGCAGCGCGACAAGAGCGCTTCGATGCCTTGCAACGGCTTCGAGCGCTTTCCATGACTTGTCGATGTCGTGCTACACCGCAAGGCTCGATTCGGACGACAGTCTGCACTCAGCGACCGGGAACGAGCGTCTGCACTTGTATGCGTCGATCGATGAAAATCTGCGGACGTATGCCTCCATCGTCACAGACTCGGCATCGGTTGCGCGTGTGAACGCATTGTCGATCGCATGCCGGAAATTCGTCGACGATGCCGGCGCATATGACCGGCTTGTACAGGATGGACAATCATCCGAGGCGAAGGAATTCCGCCGCACAGTGCTCGATGAAGACAATCTGACTGTGAGCCGCATCTTCCAGGCAGTCTCCGCAGCAAGCGCGCAGGAAACAACGCAGCTGGCGAGCGATGAAACATCGGACCTGCTCGATGCGAATCGTTCATTAATGTTCTTCCTCATCGGCATCACTGCCGCCACGGCGCTCGGACTCGGACTCTGGCTTTCGTATTTGGTCAAACGGCAGTTCGAGCAGCAGGAAGCATTCTGGATCGAGCAACAGCCAATGGGCAGGCGCGCGGCGGGTGAACGTTTTGCCACCGAGGAAGTTGATGAGCCCATCGTCAGGATACAGACGATCAAAGCACCCGAGACGAAACTTGCCGATGCGCCGGCTGTACAGAATCAGGCGCCCGCGAAAAAAATGAGGGTCTTCTTCGACGATACTGTCGAATACAACGGGAATGAATCGCTCAATTACAGGTAATGACACGGAAACGCGCGCCTTGACCGCGATCGTCAAGGCGCGCAACCGAAGCGAATGGTACGCGTGGCGGTCAGACATCTCATGAAGAGCCGGACGATGAGCATCACTCCGGCCGTATCGGCATTCTGAAATTTTTCAATTCAAGTGTGCCGATAAGCGCGGCGCACTCGCCGGAAATCGAATCGAGGATGTCGCGTTCTTTTTCGAGCGCGGCGTCACGTTTCATTTTCCCCTCGCGAATAAAATTGCACGAATTCACCCCTTCGATTGAAACACTCGTGCGCATAATGCAGTCGTAATTTCCCAGACAATGCAGCGCGCAGTCCCAACGACTCTCCCTGCCCTCAGGATGGACCCAGCCCAGCTCCTGTTCAAGCGTCCGAATGACGTTGATTGAATCCCACTCGATGTAATCGAAAAAATGTACGAAGCGGACCTTCAGGCCGTCGAACGGCGGAACAACGTGGGGCCGCAACGCATAGTTGATGGGGAAGCCGATATTGAGACGCTGCAGTATGCTCAGGAGCGAATAGCGGATCGCATGCGGATCGAGATGCGCGCGGATGATCGAACGCACGGTCTTCAGATACCCGGATTCGTGTCTCATTTTCGAAATCACGTGCAGTATCTTTTTCAGTACGAAGACCGGATAGGAATGTCCGGAGTCGACGCCGAGATTCTTATAGGCGACATACGTCGCCGCATCACCCGATTCGAGCGCGGAACTTCCCCAGAGGATGAACGGCGTGTGATAGGCGCGAGCGGCACGCGCTGAAATTGTGCGGATGATGGCCTCGCAGTTACCGCAGGCATGCCAGAATTCGTTGATCTGTGCAGAGACACGCAGGCTTGCCTTAAGCATTGCTCTGCGTATCCAACCGGATGTGTTTGCCTCATGCAACGGTACATCAAGCAATCTGCACGCGCGCCGCGCGTTGGCAATTGCGAGCTCGTGCTGGTATCCCGAATTGTGCATCACTGCCACGGGTCTGAGTCCCAGCACTTTGACACTATAATAGAGGATGTATGTGCTGTCTTTTCCTCCGCTGATGGGCACAATGCAATCGTATTCGCCCTTTTTCGCTCCGACCGAGCGCAACAGCTCGAGGAGCGCTTCCTTCCCCAGAGATTTGTGAAACGGCGCGTATCCCTGACAATAATTGCAGACGCCGTCCTCATTGAATGTGATGCCCGGATAGGTATCGGGCAGAATGCAGCGCGTGCACGATCTTCCTTCAGCGTTCATACAATGGCCCCCCAAAGTATACGTACGTTGTGTGTGCGTTATTTCATCAGGATGAATCTCCGCGTTTCGGTATAGACTGCGTCGTGATGCGCCGCCCGGATGCGGAAGAAATACATGCCGCTTGAAAGCTGTGCGGCGTTAAACGCCACCGAATACACTCCCGCACTTATGTCGCCCTCGGCGAGCACAAGCGTTTCGCGACCGATGGCGTCGTACACGGCGAGCAACACGCGGCTGTCTTCGGGCAGTGCAAAGCGGATCGTCGTCGATGGATTGAAGGGATTCGGAAAATTCTGCGACAGCGAAAATTCGCGAGGCAGCGATCCGTCGCGCGCTTCAACAGTCGTGAGTCGTTCGCCGACGCCCAAAAGCGGAATTCTCAACATTCCGCCATCCCATCCGATCGCAAGCGAATCGATAAAGGTCTCCGCCATCTTCGGCGTGAAACGAACCGTGACAAGAAACGAGTCACGGGGATTCACGGCTGCCGGCAGCTGAGCGATGCATGAAAAGACGAGCGGATACGACACTGTCATCGTTCGGATCATCAGCGGATTGATCGTTCGATTGTAGACTTTGAATGTCATCCGTACGGTATCGCCCGTTGTGGTCCCGGCAAATGTCAATGCCGTGTCCGATGATGTCAGTGTGGGAATCGGAGAACTCCCGCGTAACGGTACTGCAACGACGCGCAGCGAAGAGTTGTTATAGATGAAAAGCGAGTCGATGTACGCCGGGCGTGCCGAGTCGGGCATGAATGAAACTGTGATGACCGATGAATCTCCGGGTGCGATCCCCGCCTTCCCGAATGCGGCCGAGAACCATAGGGCTCCCGTGCGGATTGAATCGATGTATAATTGTGCACGCGATGCATTCCTGAGCGATATGGTCATCGCTGATTTCGATCCTGCAGCGTGTTCGCCGAAGTCGAGCGAGACGCTGCTTAAGCTCATCACCGGCGGCTCGTACGAATCAAGGATCGCATCGAACATTTCATTCACGAACCGGGGAGTAATCTCCATCGTCTCGACTTTGTTCGGATGACTGTCATATGAATCGGCGGCAAATTTCGCGAGCATGAAGCCGTCCTTATCCGTCGTGAGATGAAAGAAGTCGAAGACGAAGATGTTCCGGGGAAATGTGCCGAATTCGGCATCGAGTCCGCGCGCAAGCGTGTCCTTCATCCATGTGCAGAACGAATCGGAACGCGCGGCCTGCATCGCGTTCGTCACGGTGCGCACAAGCGGCGCATTGGTCCAGATGATGAAGAAATTATCGGGATGCTCTTTCATCGAGCGCACGATCGAACGCAGATGCCATTTGTAGTTATAGATCGTCTTGGCGTCGGGTGTGAGCGTATCGGCCGGACCTCCGCTGCCGGTCATCTGGCTTGACGGAAAGCATGACTTGATGATGACAATCGGATTGTCTTTGAGAATGGGACGAATGTCGGCCGTGCTATCTTTATCCTCGAAGATGCGATGCCATCTCGCCCATTCATTGTCCGAAGCCACGGGCCAGTGTTGTTCTGTGAGCGAAAATGCGTTGCTGTCTGTGAGCTGGTGGGATGTGTTGTACAGATCGATCTGCTGGGGGACACTCACCGACGTATCGTTTGGTCCCCAGATGCGCCCGCCTGTCGAATGGTGAAGGAAGATGCCGCTGTTAAATTTATTTGTCCGCGCGGCGACTGAAACGGTGAACACAAAGACAAGAAAGACCGGCCAGGAATATTTCATGATCAGTTCCCCCTAGAAATTACGCGGCGAAAATTTTGTTATCTCATGAAACAGAGCGTCCTTGATGTTTTTTTAAAAAGGAGGATGGAGTATGTCACTCAATCGACGATTGAAAGCCCCCTTGATAGAATATACACAACGGAATGATCGCAGTCCAGTCCGCCGCGCTGGAATGTGGGCGTCATTCACCGCATACGGATTCCTGTTGGCCGCAACGGCTGCTGTCTGCATGCCGTGGATGCTCTTTTCTCAGCAGGCGGATCCAACGGGGGGACCGTTGAAGGATTCGGAGTCCAGCACCGATACGCGATGGGGCGTCGGCGTTCGTGTGAATGTGAAGCAAACGCTCCAAACGCTGATCGGCGAAGAAGATACGGACGGCGATCTGAAGATCACAATCGACGACATCCATCGGACGCGCACGAAACGCGGCGATCGGCATTTCTGGCTCACATCGCTCGACGGCAAGAAATATGAGGTTGAGGGGTTCTATTATCTCTCGAATCTCCTGCAGGAGCTCCGCCTGGCGCAGGATGCGGGACGCGAAGTGACTGTGCTCGATCCCCAAAAAATTTTCGATCAACCGACGCACCGTCTCTCGAGCATGATACGCGATGTCTGCTGGGAAGGCCTCACGCGCCGCATGGATGCCAATGGATTGATGACGATCCTTGCCGATACGAAGACGAAAACGAAGGACGGTTTCCACTATGTGTACGTTCCGGAAGCGGACACCGAGGCATACGAGTATTATTCGCAGATTGCCGGAGCGCACGCCGATGAGCGCATACGCGTTGTGAAGCTTCCGCACACGATCACGCCGGAATTCTCGCGCACGCTCGAGGCACGCCACGGCGTCTTGTCGCTCGATATCGCGATCGATTCGTCGGGCCGCCCCGTTGCGGTGCCGTATGTCGTGCCCGGAGGGCGGTTCAATGAAATGTACGGATGGGACAGTTATTTCATCACGCTCGGACTTCTGGCCGACGGCAAGACGGACCTGGCCCGGTCGATGGTCGATCAGCAGGTGTATGAAATCATGCAGTACGGAAAAATCCTGAATGCCAACCGCACGTATTATCTGAGCCGATCGCAGCCGCCGTTCCTGACGTCGATGGCGCGCGCCGTCTACAATACGATGGCGAAGAACGAAAACTCCCGCGCGTGGCTTCACACGGTGATCGAGGCCGCGATACGCGAGTATACGAATGTGTGGATGGGACCGGACCATTTGACCGAAACAGGACTCTCGCGTTATTTCGATACGGGCACGGGACCGTGTCCGGAAGTGGAGCCGGGACATTACGACGACGTCTTCACAGAGTATGCAGCCAGGCATCACATGCCGATGAAACAATTCGTTAATGCGTACATGCACGGACGGGTGAAGGATCGGGATCTCGACGAATATTTCATCAACGACCGGGCGATGCGCGAATCGGGCCACGACACAAGCTACAGGCTCGTCGATCGCGCGGCGCATCTTGCGACTGTCGATTTGAATTCGCTGCTCTATAAAATCGAGACGGACCTGGCCGAGCTCATCCGAACGGAATTCGGCGGAGAATTTCACACAAGCCTTCCGTCAAATGAAGACAGCAAGGGGGAAGCAGAATTGACCATGCGCAGCGAGGACTTCGAGGCACGTGCGAAGAAGCGCAGAGAATTGATTAATCGCTATCTATGGGACGAGCAGGCGGGTATGTATTTCGATTACGACATTGAAAAAAAAGAGCGCACGAGATATCTGAGCGCGACGACGTTCTATCCGCTCTGGGCCGGTTGCGCATCGAACGAACAGGCTCGGGCGCTTCTTCGTGCAGCGCTGCCGCAGCTTGAAGAAGCAGGCGGATTGGCTGCATCGAGCGAACGCTCGCGCGGTCCGATCACACGGCAGAGAAAAGAGCGGCAATGGGATTTTCCGAACGGCTGGCCGCCGCATCAGATCCTCGCCTGGCATGGATTGATGCGCTATGGCGCCGACTCGATCGCGCAGCGGCTTGCCTACCGCTGGCTGTATTCGATGACAGTCAATGCGGTGCAGTATAACGGAACGATCACCGAAAAGCTGAACGTGGTGACAAGAACGCACGATGTGTTTGCCGAGTATGGGAATGTGGGAACGAAATTCGCGTACATCACGCGCGAAGGATTCGG
>DATGXR010000486.1:0-4401 GCA_035298825.1 Bacteroidota bacterium | reverse complement strand
TCATCGATCACGACAATGTCGGCATCGATGGGCGACTGATGATTCCGTTTCGGCTTCGGAGAGTCCCCGTAGAGTCCAAGCAGACGGTGTATCGTCGATGGAATTATTTTCGACAAATGCAGACGGATCTTCTCATCGGGTATCCGATCTGCCGCCCTGCGTATCGATTCGCCCATGCGCTGAGCCGCTTTCCCGGTGGGTGCGGCGAGTTGTATCACCGGGAACATCGCGTCGATTGTCTCAATCGCCGGCAGCGGATCGCTCTGTATCGGCATTCCGTCTTTTGTCTTCCGTCGCACCGTCATCAAATTGGCCGACACCTGTGTGTCGTCTTTTATTGTACGGCGTGAGGACGGCATCTCGCTTCGGCTCCGCTTCAGCGGGAGTTCTTCAATCTCATTCATCCTCGTCCCGGCGCAGAGAAGCGCAAGCATACTCGCGAGCACTGTCGTCTTGCCCGTGCCGGGTCCGCCTGTAATGATGCTGAAGCGGGAATAAAATGGAAGCAGCGCACCGGCGGTCTGTAATTGTCCTCCGAACGCACCGAGATCTTTTTCGTCGGCGAACAACTCCTTTGCGAGCGCAACGACGTTCTTTGGTATCTTTACGTCCTCAATCGCAGACATTGCGCGCAGACGTTCAGCAACACGTTTTTCGAAATTGAAATATTTGTAGAGATATAATCTCGGCACAACGGTGTCGCCGATCCGATCGCGTACAAGGATGAGCGGCTTCACATCTCCCGGCGCGCCGACAGAGGGATCGTTCTCGAGTGCGCGAATCCATGCTTCGGCTTCGGGCAACTCCAATACGCGTCCTTCTTCACTCTCCCATGGAGTTCGGCATTGTTCCTCGAAATCGAGACAGCTGTGTCCCGATGCAAGGATGGCAGTCGTCATGGCTCCCGCAAGCGCGGCATCCGGTCCGGCGTTGCAGCGCGCGATCAGATAGCGCGCGAACTGTCTGTCGATCGCGGTAAACGGCGGAGCATCGAGCAACGTTCGCAGTTCGTCGGAGGTCATCGTCAATTTTTTTGTCATCTGCCCGCCTCCAACTTTTCAACACCATCCTTGTTGCACTTCATAAGTTCGCCGTACGCATCAATGCATCTTTTTGTCATAGCATCGCCTCCAGATGCAGGATGACATCCTTCTCGGGGCGTTCGAAATAGATGCCGTTTCCCGTTCCGTCCACACCGCGGAGGAATACGTAGACGATACCGCCGAAGTCCCGTTCGTAATCGAACGCGCCTCCCGATGCGGCACGGAGATATCTCACAAGCGCTACGATGTAGATATGATACTGAAGATGATAATGATGATCCCTCATCACCTCTTCCATTGCAGAACGGTTATAACAGTCCGCCGAGTTGCCGAGATGGTTCGATTTCCAATCGAGGATGTACCATTTTCCGTCATGCCTGAAGACCAGATCGATGAATCCCGTGAGAAATCCGTTAACGTTTTTTCCCGAGGGAATTTTTTCCATCTTCGCACCGATCACATTCCTGAGATCTTCCCCTGTGACGGGAAAACTGTTTCTTCCCGGATGTCCCGCCGAGAGATGAAATTCCAATTCTGCAAGCCTGTCGTCGGCTCTGAGATCCCCCAATCTGAAATCAGGAGCGATTTCCGGGATCTTCGCGCGCAGAACGAGTTGGAGCATTTCAATCACACGCGTGACATTTTCCGGATCCCTCCGCGGCGAGATGCCGTTGTCGGCAAGCACTCCCTCGATCAACTGTATGATCTCGGCGCTCGGCGATGCACCAAGGCGTGCAACATCCATGAAATCAATTCGTTCGAACACGGTGTGCAGCGCCGTTCCCGCATCGGCGCCGCGGGGAAATGCGAAAATTCCTTCAGGCGCAGCGGCATCGCGAACGATCGAACGCGGCTCGTGCGAGATCCCCCGTATCAATCCCGAATAACTGCCGATTGTCCATGGCGCCTTGAGCTCGCGTCCCTTCTCCCACTTCGACGCGCCGCGTTCACGCTGTAATGCGGACTGTGTCTTCAGCAAAACCGGTTCTTCGATCGAACCGATTTCTTCAACACAGAACAGATGTCCATCCGCATCGCACTGTCCTTCCAATTCCGGGGAGCGCAACAAAAGCGCCGCCGGCGACATATCAGGCAGGCGTTTCGTCTTCGGTCCGGATGGTCTGTTCGCCGTCACGACAAACAACAGCGATTCGGCGCGCGTCAGCGTCACATACGCGACGCGCATGCGTTCCTGGCGCGTTTCGATTTGAAGCTCCTGCCTGATTTCCTCCTGCCGCTCAGGATGCAGATCGGCCTTGCGGAATCCGTTTTCATAATAGATCGGCGTGATTCCCTTTTTGTTGCTTTTAGCGCTGTCCTTATGCAGATCAGGCGCGAACACAACCGGCCATTGCAGTCCCTTCGCCTTATGCATCGTGAAAATTTGTACAGCGTCGTAATCCGACTCGAGGCGCTGTTCGATCTCTTCGTTGTCCGTGGATTCGTCGGCTTCCATTTTCATCCGGATGAACGAACTCATGAGCCGATCGGGCGCTCTGCCCACGCGGAGATCTTCAAGATGAAGGAGTTCGATCAGGTGTCTGAAATTTGTGATCCTTCGTTCCTGCGTGAGTTCGTCTTTCGGATCGTTCGAAATCGCAAAAACGCCTGCGGTTGTGAGCATCCGATTGATTGCCGGCGCAATGCCCTCGATCGTCCATTTTTCTTTTGCCTCGTGCAGTTCGTTGAGCGTGGCGATCCGCATCTTATCATTCTGCTCCCAGGCATCGAGCGCGTCGAGATCGAATCCGAAGAGGCTTGATGTGAGCAACGCCCGCACCGTTGCCTCCTTCGACGGATTCAGCATGGCTTCCATCAGCAATAGTAATTCGTCGGCTTCACGGCTGTCGAAGACGGAACCCGATTTCGCGATGACTGAACGGATGCCGCTCTGCGCGAGCAGTTTTTTGTAATTCGCGGCCGAGCGATGACTGCTGACAAGGATCGCAATGTCGGACAAGCGCAGCCGCTTCGCATCATGCCCGATGATGAGCGGATCGTCGGGATCCATCAGCTCGGCGATCGTCCGCGCCATACGCCTGCCGATCACCCGGTCGTCCGGGTTTTCGCCATCCGGCACATTCCAGAGCATCACCGGAGGAACGATCTTTCCTCCTTTCATAGGCGAAGGAATGTCGCGCTTATGTGTGACATTGATGTAGCCAATCTCGGGCGTGAGGAATGGGCCATCGGACTCGAAGAGCGGATTGTCGATCGCATAGATGCGATTGATTGCATCGATCAGCCTCCGCTCCGAACGATAGTTATTCGAAAGCGTAAAGCGCCGATCGTCGGGCACTTCGTTGCGCGCGCGGACGTACGTGTTGATGTCGCCGCCGCGGAAGCGGTAGATCGCCTGTTTCGGATCGCCGATCATTGCGAAGAACACATCGTCGCGCCCGAAGAACAGCGTGTGGAAAATCGTGTACTGGAGATCGTCGGTATCCTGAAATTCGTCGACGAGCACGGCCGAAAATTGCCGGCGTATGAGCGACGCCGGCGAATCCACGTCGCGCCGCAGGCTGTCTGCAAGATCGCTGATCATAGTATTGTACGACCGCATGCGAAGCGCCGCGAGGCGTCGTTTCAATTCGACTGTCAGATCCCCGTAGGCGCGCTTCTTCATCGACGCGGCGAATGTTTCAGGATATGATCCGAACCGATCGATAAATTCCTGCGCCTTCACAAAGATTGGAAGCCGCGGCAGTGTGAACTGTTTGCGCATTGGCGTATAGATCTGCTTGTCGAGCGCGGTAAACGAAATGAGTTCGAGCACACTGATGTCAAGAACATGATCCGCAAAGCACTGATCGATCGTCGATGCGAAGACGGCGAGATTCTCGGGTGTCGGCTCGTAGGCCTTCGTCTTGAAGCGTCCTGACACGCTCAGCATCGTGAGCACTTCTTCACGCGATTTGTTCCACAACACACCGAGGGCATCATGGCACATGAAGCAGGCATCCATATCGCGAGCCGTCACCGACGGTCCCTTCACTTCGATTCCCGGAAATGCCATGAGGCCTTTGAATTCCTCATAAAGCGATTCTGGTGTCAGGTGTTCGACGAACTGGAACAGACGCGGTTCGAGAGGAGCGATCTCGCGACGCCAAAAGTCGGACAGGATCTGATGAATCACTTCATCCTGATTTTTGATCAATTCCATTCCGAATGAGCTGCGCGTTTCGAACGCGAATTCATTCAGGATGCGCGAACAGAATCCGTGTATCGTCGAAATCCTCGCAAGATCGATGTTGAGCAGCGCGTCATCCAATCGGCGCAGCACCGTACGTTTTCCCGATTGTGCGATGGCCGATTCGACGAGCGTTCGAATCTCCTCGTTATCCGCATGCCGCGCGCC
>DATGXR010000485.1:0-14465 GCA_035298825.1 Bacteroidota bacterium | reverse complement strand
ATTATGTAAACGTTTACATCAAGTCTCGAAAAAATGGCGAATTTAAATACTTTTCGCCATGTAAACGTTTACATAGTACTGAATTTTCATTTGTGTGTCAAGGAAAATCTTTTTCTTCGCTTCTTGCCGGATTGCCCCATCAACATTGTGACAACAATCACACATTCTGACAAAACGCTAGCATATTTTGCCGACACATCTTGCAATTGCATCGATATTCTTGTATACTTTTTTCACCTTGATTGAATTTCCATAATTTATTCGCCTGCTTTCATCTCTGAGGGGAGACTCATATGAAAAAATCACTCTGGTTCGTGCTGATTGTCGCTCTTGCCTCGGTCCTGCTTACATCCGAGGCCCTGGCGATCGGCCGTGTTTATGCGCGGCTGCCCAACAACGCCAACAGCCCCATCTATAATCTGCGCATCAAATCGCTGAAGGCCACGGCCATCATACGCGACCAGCTTGCCGTCACCACGGTCGATCAGGAATTTGCAAACGACAATACATTCAGGCTTGAAGGATTCTATGTCTTCAAACTTCCTGAAGGCGCACAGGTGCACGAGATGTTCCTCTGGATCAACAATGTGCGCGTCCCCTACCAGATCAAGAAGCGCGAGGATGCAATCATCAAGTACACTGAAATCGTCTCGCGCATGACCGATCCGGCCATCCTCGAGGACCTTGGATCGAACACGTTCAGGCTGCGGATCTTTCCGTTCGAAGCCAGGGGCACACGCCGAATCGAGATTTCGTATTCCCAGCCCCTGTCATATTACAAGGGAAAGATTCAGTATACATTCCCCCTGGATATGAAAGATTACACGAGCGCTGCCATCGAAACCGCCACGCTCTCGATCCGGTTCGATTCGCAGTTTCCCGTCACCGCCGTGGAGACGAGCGTCGATCAGTTCCCGGCCGCGGTGAAAGTGACAACGCCAAACGGATTTTCAGCCGTGATCGATTACGGGGTCGAGCGTGTCGCATTCGCGAAGGATTTCATTGCGACGTTCTCGCTTGCGCGCGGCAGCCAGTCGATGTCCGTTCTTACCTATACCGCACCTGACTCGCTTTCCGAGCTTCCGTATTTTCTCCTGTGGAGCGCGCTGCCCGATACGCTCGTGAAAGATTCGGTCAAGTCGCGCGAAGTCACGTTCGTCGCCGATATCTCTTCGAGCATGGAAGGCGACCGCCTCGCCCAATTGAAACAGTCGCTCAATTCGTTTGTCGATCTGCTGACTGAATCTGATAAATTCAACATCATCGCATTCAGCACCAACTCTGTTCCCTTCCGGCCGAATCTCGTCCGCGCCACGACGGCCGCATGTGATTCGGCGCGATTGTTCGTCTCCACACTTTCGGCGCTCGGCCTCACCAATTTCGACGACGCGCTCAAGACGTCGTTGACTCAGGCGTACACGGACAAGATTCGCTCCGCCATCATCTTTGTCACGGACGGACAACCGACCTGGGGCCAGACAAACAGCGATTCGATCCTTGCATCGATCCGTCGCTCGAATCCAAAGCAGATCCGGATTTTTCCGATCGCCATCGGCAACGAGCCCGAGTTTGCGCTCATGCAAAAAATCGCGAAGCAGGAAGGCGGCCTCTTTACATCGATCGCTTCCGACGACAGCATTTATGTGAAGATCAAGGATCTCTACAGGCTCTTGTTCCTGCCGCAGGTCAAATCGATCAACGTGAATTTTTCGGGCATCACGGTCTCCGACACGCATCCCGCGGTGCTGCCTGATGTCTATGCGGGAGATCAATTGCGTCTTGCGGGCCGATATCAAAAAGGCGCGCTGGCCGCCACCGTCACGCTCACCGGCATGGCAGGGCTCACGCCCGTGTCGCTCTCGCAGTCGCTCTTCTTCGCCGATACAGCCGCGTCGTTCCCGGCCGTCGCCCGATACTGGGGAGCGCAGAAGATCAAGAGCGTGCTCGATATGATCGCGCTTGTCGGAGAAAAGAAAGAGCTCGTCGATCAGGTGATCGCGCTCTCGATGCGCTACAGCGTGCTCACGCCCTATACAGCATTTCTCGTTGTCGAACCGTCCGCGACGGGCGGCACCGCCGTACGCACCACGAGCACGCAGACGCCATCACGCTTCGGACTCGAGCAGAATTATCCGAATCCGTTTAATCCGTCGACGACGATTCGGTTTTCGATCACGGAACGAACGCATGTGAGGCTGAAAATTTATAACACGCTCGGCTGCCTCGTTGCGGTGCTGGTCGACGGCGAAACCGCACCCGGTGTCTACACCGCGCAGTGGAATGCCGAAGGGCTTCCAAGCGGCGTGTATTTCTATGTGCTCGAAGCCGGCGCACACACGGCCGTGCAAAAAATGATTCTTCAAAAATAATTCGAACTCTCAGACCGGACCCATGTCATGATGAAACGATTCCTTACTGCTGTTTGTCTTTTGATACTTTTCTCGGCTTCGACGCTCGTCAAGGCGTCTGAAAAATCAACATTCGACCTTGCGGCTCCTCCGCATGCGCTCTCGAAACTCTCCGGCTCGATCGTCGGTTCGCGCTGGACGCTTGTGCGCCAGGCAGCCGAAGCGACATTGATCGAAGGCGGATATTTCACGCTCGGAACGAATCATGGACTCTCAGGCTCCACGCTCGACGATCACTGCACGCTTACATATGGCCATCCGTATGCAAAGACGTCGTATCCGCTCGTGCATCTTGACGGCGTGTGGGCGAAGCCCGAAGGCGTCTTTCCCTCGGTTGCAACGACGTATCCGCAGACGGAAGGCGACAGCCTGAGGCTTGTCTATACGCTGCCGGGAAAAATTGAGATGCGCTTTGTAATAAGCATCGACGGCGCATCGGGAGAAAAAATCCATCTCCGCACAACGCTTGTCAATCTCGACAACGTTTCGCACGTGCTCGGCGCGGGACTCATCTTCGATCCGTCTGTCGGCAAAGGCGGAGATTGCGCGCTGAGGCTTGGAGCCTCATCGCCCGCATGTGTGAACGATACTGCGTTTTCGGCTTCCGCGCTCCAGGCATACCCGGTCGTGCTCTCCGAACGGTCGTCATCGGCGGGCGGCGTCGCACTCGGATTCACGTATCCGCTTGGCACGCCTCAAACAATGATCGTCTCCAACTGGAACGCCGCGCACGATATCAATACACCCGTCTATACGCCGGCACAGACGCGCACGCTCTATGACGCCCTGCTGAAAGTGTTCTGGGCAACACAGACCGTTGCCGCGCATGCATCGATCAGCGAAGAGCTCACTGTCGCGCTTGCTGCTCCGAATTTCGGCGCGGGCGTCTTTACACGCTGGGACCTTATGCCGACACAGTCGATCGAAAACGGCATTCCCTTTCCCAAACAATTCACTTCGATGCTCACGCTTCAGAACGCACTCGACAACCAGGCATCGAGCCGGACGGTCAATTGCACGATCATGCTTCCGCCCGAGATGCAGACGTCGGCATCCATCCGCTCGGCTGTCGTCGGCGGCCAAACACCCGCGTACGTCGGTCTTCCGCTAACGATCAAACAGATTTACGAAGACAAGGTGGTGTTCGCCAGGGTCGTCTGCACTGAAAACGGAACGGTGATCGATTCGCTCGTGCGGCCGTTTCGCGTGTGCGCCACACCCGTGTCCGACACCGGACTCACGGTCACGATCGATTCGGTGATCACGCAGCGGCATCCGAAAATGGCGGTTACGTTCGACGTGCAAAAACTCTTTCCGCAGCAATACATCTACACACTTGAACCGGACAACATCTTTCTCTATGAAAACACGCAACGCATCACGAACTTCACACTGGGCAAGGATACGACAGGCGGTCAGGGTGCGGTCGATATCGTCTTCGTGTTCGATGTCACAGGCTCGATGTCGGGCAGCATCAACGGCGTAAAAAATAACATCATCGAATTCACCGACAGCCTCACCCGGCGCGGAGTGGATGTCAGACTCGGCATGGTGACATTCCTCGACGCCGTCGAGTCGGTCTTTGATTTCACGACCGATCCCCAGACCTTTCAAACGCGCGTTTCACAGCAGTACGCGCATGGCGGCGGCGATATGCCCGAGAACTCGCTCGATGCGCTCTACAGGGCGACTGAATTTCAGTTTCGCTCGACGGCGCGCAAGATCTTCATCTGGATCACAGACGCCAATTATCATGAAAAGAACGTCAACACCACGCGCAACAAACAGGAAGTCATCGAGCGTCTCCTTGCAACCGGCGTGACCGTCCACGCAATCGGCGCAGCGTTATTTCAAACGGATTGGTATAATCCGATTACGCAGGCGACAAACGGAAATTATTACGACATCTCGGGAAATTTCCGCGACATCCTGCTTGACATCGGCAATCTGCGCGGAAGCAATCGCTATATGCTGTCGTACACGTCGCCTTTTGCCCAGACATCAACGCAGAAGGATGTGCGCCTGACAGTCCACTATGCAGGCCTTGGCGGAACGGCAACGCGCACGTATCTCTCGCCCTCGAAGTCGCTCGGCACATCCGTACCGGCCGGTCTTGCGTGCTATCCGAATCCGTTCAATCCGCAGACGACGATACGGCTGTCGATCCCCGAACAGATGCGGGCGTCGCTTGTCATCTTCAATGCGCTCGGCCAGGAGGTCACACATTTCGAACGCGTTGGCGCCGCAGACCCGACAGAGTTCACCTGGAATGCGACGAACGCGCAGGGACAGCCGGTCTCGGCCGGATTGTATTTCGTGCGCGCCACGATGTATTCGACCCTGGACGGACGCGCGCTTTCCTCGACTGTCGCGAAGCTCCTCTATGTAAAATGATGTGGAACGATCTGCCCCGAGCACCCATGCAGCGTGAGATGATGCTTACATCCGTTGTCTATCGCTGCAAGCGGCGGGGAATTAATCCTTAGCGATTTACTAAATGTCGCCGACACAATTTTAATTTTCTCTTGGGAATCCAGAACAATGACACTTACCCGCACATCGCTTCGACTCTGTTTTCTGTTGTGTGTAGCCGTTCACACGCTCTGCGCCGACGGGCTGATGCGTCCGACAGACAAAGCATATCCGAAAAATTTCCTGCGCACGCGCATGACGCGCGTCGATGTCACGCTCTACGGCCAGATCGCCGTGACGAAAGTCTACCAGGAGTTCGTCAACGAATGGCATTTGAAAACCAATGCCGTGTATTCATTCCCTCTGCCGGCCGACGCCCGCGCGACTGATTTCTTTTTCTGGGCCAACGACACAATGTATCAGGCATCGCTCAAGGTCAACGAACAAGCCGTGAATCCCGGCACGGGCGAAGGAGGCATCGACGCGCTCCTGAGCGCGTATCTGGGCAAAAATCAGCTGCGCGTGCTTGTGAACGACGTGCCGGCACTCGGCATTCAAAAAACACAGCTTGAATATATTTCGCTCTGTTCGTACGACCGGGGACGCATCCAGTACAAGTTCCCGTTCAACACGCAGGATTTTGTGACAACGCCGCTTGAATCATTCTCGCTCCATGTGCGCATCAATGCGGCCGATGCCGTCTTCGAACAGTCGCTCAAGGAATACCCCGATGCCGTTGTCCGGAAAACGGACAACCGGCACATCGATCTCGACTTCGTGCGCTCGAAGATCATTCCTTCGACAGATCTCACTGTCGAATACCGCACGATCAGCGATTCGCTCACGACTGAACTGTACGCCGTCGACAATGATTCGCTCGACGGACATTTCGTGATGATCGCCAAGCCGCAGACCACGCTCGATACGACAATGGTGCTGAAGAAAAATGTCGTCTTCGTCATCGACGCCTCCGCCAACGCACAGGGCACATCATTTAATGCGAGCAAGATGGCGGTCGGCGAATGTCTCAAATCGCTTCGGCCCGATGACCGGTTCAATATTCTCTCGATGACCTCATGGGTCGGCGTCTGGAGATCGCAGTCACAGCAGGCGACCGCGGCGAATCTCGCCTCGGCCTCGGCCTATGTGGCGGGATTGTCATCAGGCGGCGCACCAAATCTTTCGGGCGCCCTCGCACAGGCGCTGTCGATGTTTACAAGCGACAGCCTCAACAATGTGGTGTTGCTCTTCAGCGACGGGCAGTCGTATGTCGATCCGAAAACGGTGACGGCGACGAATGTGCACAAGGCCGGCATTTTCCCTGTCGCCGTCGGCCCCAATGCAAACCGGCAGCGGCTTGAAATGCTCGCCTATCAGAATTTCGGATTCCCGACATTCCTGGCGCTGACCGATCCGCTCTACGACCGAATCCTCGATGTCTTTGCGCAGATCAATTATCCGATCCTGAAAGATGTGCGCATGGAATTCGGCCCGAACGTCTACGATCTGCTTCCCCAGACGCTGCAGACGGTGTATTACGGCTCGCGCTTTTTCATCACCGGGCGTTTCAAGAATCCCGGCACGGGATCGCTTGCGATCGCCGGTTCGTCATACAAGGGAACCGAGTTCATGAATTTTCCGATGAACTTCCCATCCGATAAATCGTCGAACAAATTTGCCGAACGCTTCTGGGCAAAAGAAAAACTCGATCAGATCGAACGCCAGATCGCGGTCTACACCGTCAATGATTCGCTCAAGCAGCTTGCCATCAAATACAGTCTGATGTATCGGATCCGTTGCCAGTTCACGGCCTACCTTGCAGACAAAACGAATCCCGTACTGAGCGGCGTTGAATCCGCCGATGCCGTGCTCGAGGACGTCTCGCTTGCGATCATCGATGCCGGAGCGGTCAAACTCACATGGCGAGTGCCGCAGTCATCGGAGCCGATCGTCAGTTGCACTATCTACCGCTCCTTGCATCCCGGTTCGGGATTTGTGAAATTGAACGATGCGCCGCTTGACGGACGCACACGCTCGTTCACCGACATGGGCACAAACGCCACTTCGCCGACGTTCTATTATAAGATCGAGCTTGTCACACGCTCCGGCAAACTGATCACATCGCGCATCTTGTCGAGCACAGAAGGTGTCGTGCCTGCCGGATTTGCGCTGCATCAGAATTTTCCGAATCCCTTCAATCCCGAAACACGGATCAGATTCGATGTGGCGCATGCGGGACGTGTCGAGCTTACAATCTACGACGTGCTGGGCCGCAGCGTTGTGTCACTTGTCGACGAGCATCTGCAGCCCGGCGTGCATTATGCGAACTGGAATGCGAGAGCATTTCCGAGCGGCGTTTATTACTGCGTGATGAAATCCGGTTCGTTCAGCGAGGTGAAAAAATTGATCCTTCAAAAATGATGAATGCGCAGGAAGACAAGGCTCCTCCTTCGCCCCTGAAAAACAGGAATGTGCTTGCGCTTGGAGCGGTCAGTCTCCTGAATGATTTCGCATCTGAGATGGCCTATCCGATCATTCCGATCTTCCTGACCGCCACGCTCGGCGCGCCTGTGGCGGCCATGGGGGTGATCGAAGGCATCGCGGAAGCGACGGCAAGCATCCTAAAAGTTATTTCGGGACGCCTGTCGGACAGGCTGCGAAACCGGAAACGCTTTGCCGCAGCCGGATATGCGTTGTCCGCGGTCTCGAAGGTCCTGCTGTCACTTGCCGCATCGTGGACCGCCGTGCTTGCGGCGCGCTTCATCGACCGCTTCGGCAAGGGCATACGCACATCAGCCCGCGACGCGCTCATCGCCGATTCGACCGACGAGCGCACACGCGGCGCGGCATTCGGCCTTCACCGGGCCATGGACACAATCGGCGCCGTGATCGGACCGCTGACGGCGCTTGTGCTGATTTCAGCATTCAAGACGGGATATGCGACGATCTTCGTCATCGCCGCCATTCCGGCAGCAATCGGCGTATGCGTATTGATGCTTGTCGTCCGGGAACCGGCGCACGAGGCGGAAACATCAGTACAGCTTCGCGCATTCTCATTTTCCCCCGGACAATACGGACCGCTCTTCAGGCGTTTTCTCTTTGTGAGCGTCATCTTTTCGCTCGGCAACAGCTCCGATGCGTTTTTGATCCTCCGTTCGCAGAATTTGGGCTATCAGACTGAAACGACGGTGTTGCTGTATGTCGTGTTCAACACGGTGTATTCGCTTTTATCGTATCCGTTTGGCAGGCTCTCGGACCGCTTCGGAGCACGGCGTGTACTGGCCGCGTCGTTTATCGTGTTTGCCGCCGTGTATGCCGGATTCGGTTTTGCATCCGATCGCGTCTTCCTCTTGATACTCTTTCCTTTATACGGTATCTTTATGGCAATGAATGAAGGCGTGAGCAAGGCCTACATTTCGGGACTCGTGCCGAAGCAGGAACGCGCAACGGCAATCGGACTATTTTATACTGCAACAGGAATCGCGGTGTTTTTCTCAAGCCTCGGAGCCGGATTGCTCTGGAGCTTCCTCGGACCATCATCCCCGTTTTATTTCGGGGCAGGGATGGCTATTGTCTCAGGAGTATTGTTTATGTCCGGGAAAAATGAAATATTAGGAGTGTCTGCTTTTTTTTCGGGCGTCAACAGAGATTGACACGGACTTTACACTGATCGGATAAGCCGGCAGAAGAAGAACTTTCCCCCTTAACACACAGGATACACATACAGACTGCCGTGCGCTGTTTTTGAGATTCCGGCACTACACCAGAAGACAGATGTGAAAGGCCCCGAATGAAAACTCCTTTATCGGTATTGATCGTCGACGACGAAGAGGCATTTGCCACCGTCCTGGCGATGGATCTTCAGACCAGCGAACGGTTCACCGTGCGCATGGCTGCTTCGGGGGAAGAGGGCATGCGTATGCTGATGGAAAATCCGATCGACATCATTCTGCTGGATTATTATCTCGGCCCGATGACCGGCATTCAGTTCCTGCAGTGGATGAACGACAATGAACTCGATACGCCCGTGATCATGCTCACGGCTGCCGGTACGGAAGAAGTCGCCGTCAAAGCCATGAAATTCGGCGCGTACGATTATGCGCGCAAAGAACGGCTCGAACTTCATCACCTCCCCATTCTCCTTGAAGGAGTACACGAACGCTATCTGTTCCGTAAAGAAGCCAAGGCGCGCGACGAAAAACGCATCGAGGAAGAAAAACAGCGCATCGCCATACAGATGTTTCAGACGACGGTCCGGACGATCGCTCACCATGTGAATAATTCGCTGGCCATCATCATGCTGCGCTCATCGATCACGGAACGTCATATCACCAAATCACTCGATCCGGCGACGGCCGAGCCCATCCTTCAGCTCGTGTCCGATCTGCGCAAACAATCCTCGGTGATTGAAGCCGTGGTCCGCTCGCTTGTCGAATTATCGGACGTGGTGTACACGAAATACGCCGGCGACCAGGCAATTATCGACATCCATACGCAGATCGAGAAGAAACTCCACCAGATTCAATCGAAACCGCATCAGAACTGACGACTTCGCGAACGCGCCATGGACGGTTTTCTTGACAACCGTGTTAAAAATTTGTAATTTTTATTGCTGTATCAGATTCAAAAAAGGCGCGGGTGAAGGAAATGCAGGAACAATTAAGCGATCGCGAACGGACGATCTTGCGAAGCATTATCTACAGCTTCATACAGACCGCCACACCGATCGGCTCCAGATATATTGCAAAACATCATGAAATCGGGCTCAGTCCGGCCACGGTGAGGAATGTCATGTCCGATCTTGAATACCTCGGGTATATCGGACATCCCCATACCTCCAGCGGTCGCGTCCCGACAGACAAGGGCTACCGCTTCTATGTCGATTCGCTCATGGAAGTCGAGATGCTCTCGGAGGCGGACCGGCAGATCATCCAGACGCAGCTGCAAAGCGGCATCGATCAGGAGAATCTCTTCCGGCTCACATCGAAACTGATCGGCGCCATTTCGCACCAGTTGGGCGTCGTCTCGGCCCCCAGGCTCAATACGGGCGTGCTCGACAAGCTCGAGCTTGTGCCGCTTTCCGGCACGCGCATCCTTGTCGTGATCTCGATCCGCTCCGGACTGATCAAAACGATCACGATGGAAGTTTCGTCGGAACTGCCGCGCACGAAGCTCGACGATGTGAGCCGGCTCCTGAACGAACGGCTCTCGGGTCTGCAATTATCCGAGATCCGCACGACGCTCGGAGACCGTGTGCAGCAGGAAATGCACGATGATGAAACAGGACTCATCCGGCTCTTCATCGATTCAGTCGATAAGATCTTCGACGAACAGCGCACGATCGAGAAAGTCCACATCGGAGGCACGGCCGGCATCCTGTCACAGCCCGAATTCGAACACGCCGATCATTATCGAAGCGTGATCGAACTGCTGGAGAACGAGGATATGATCGTGCACGTGCTCGAAAAAACAGAAACCAAGGACGGCGTGATCGCCGTTTCGATCGGAAACGAAAACGACATCAAGCAGCTGAAAGAATATTCAGTCGTCACATCGACATACACTGTCGGAAGCAGCACCGGTTCTGTGGGCATCATCGGCACCAAGCGCATGAATTATTCGAAGATGATTCCGCTTGTCGATTATGTGGCCAAGACGATTTCCGGCATGTTCTCGGCGCATTGATCGCGACGCGCCATCGGGGAATATCGCACGAACATCAAACGAAATTAAAATTTTTTTTTTGCATCACAAGCGTGAGGGTCCGTCACAAGATCCTCACACTTATTTTTCAACTGAAAGAAAGTGTACATGGACCTGACACAAGACCCTCAACAGAAGCCCTCGGACAAGGCCCAACAACAGTCAGACGCCGCCGGCGAAGCATCATCACCGGGCGAAGCACAGCAGGCGTCTCAGAACGAGCTCCTGGCGGCCGCCTCTGCAAAACTGGCCGAGTACGAGCAGCAGCTTGCCCAGCTCAAAGACCAGGTGCTGCGCAAGGCTGCGGAGTTCGACAATTATAAGCGCCGAACGGAAAATGATTTTTTGACATTCACCAAATACGCAAGCGAGAACGTCATCGTGCAGCTGCTTCCCGTGCTTGACGACTTTCACCGCTCACTCAAGACAGGCAAGCCCCAGTCGGGAGATGATTCTTTTTATAAAGGCATCGAAATGATCGCGGCGAAATTCCTCAAGGTGCTCCAGGCCCAGGGCCTGAAGCCGATGGACGTCATCGGGAAGGAATTTTCAGTCGACTTTCATGACGCCCTGCTGCAAGTGCCGCGTTCGGATGTTCCGCCGCATACAATCGTTGAAGAGGTTGAAAAAGGCTATTTGCTGCACGACAAGGTCATACGCCACGCAAAAGTCATTGTCGCCTCTGAAGCGCCGAATGAAACCGACCAGCCTACGGCCTCGGAAGTCGATTAACCAGCGAATTGGATAGCACTACAATCATGGCAACAAAACGAGATTTTTACGAAATACTGGGTGTGGGCAGAAATGCCACATCCGAAGAAATCAAAAAAGCCTACCGTAAGCTCGCCCTGCAGTATCATCCGGACAGAAATCCGGATAACAAGGAGGCCGAAGAAAAATTCAAGGAAGGCGCCGAAGCGTATGAAGCCTTAAGCGATCCGACGAAGCGCCAGCGCTACGACCAATACGGGCATGAAGGCATGCGCGGAACGGATTTCCGCAGCTACCAGAATGTGAACGATATCTTCTCGAGTTTCGGCGACATTTTCGGCGGCAATTCGATCTTCGAGGAAATGTTCGGCGGCTCGCATCATCAGCAGCGCCGGCGCGACACGGGCCAACCGGGTTCCGATCTCAGACTGCGGCTGAAGCTCACGCTCGAAGAGATCGCCACCGGCACCGAAAAGAAAATCAAGGTCAAGAAATGGAAGACCTGCTCCACATGCTCGGGCTCGGGCGCCAAACCCGGCAGTTCGAAATCGAACTGCCCGCACTGCAACGGCACCGGCGAGCTTCGTCAGGTGTCGCGCTCGATGTTCGGACAGTTCGTCAACATCTCCACCTGCGCGCACTGCGGTGGTACCGGCTCTGTGATCAAGGAGCAGTGCACGACGTGTGAAGGCGAGGGACGCGAACATGGCGAATCGATGATCAAAATCTCGGTGCCCGCAGGCGTCTCTGAAGGCAACTATTTGACGCTTCAGGGTCAGGGAAACGCCGGACGCAGAGGCGGTCCCGCAGGCGACATCATCGTTGAGTTCGAGGAGCTCAAGCATGAATTCTTCGTGCGCAACGGCGACGATGTGATCTTCAACGCGTTGATCAGCTTCCCCGAAGCGGCACTCGGCGCCGATTTGGATGTGCCGACACTGACCGGACACTCGAAAGTGAAGATCGAGCCGGGCACGCTGCCAGGCAAAATGCTTCGGATGAAAGAGAAAGGCATTCCGCGATTGAACAGCTACGGACGCGGCGACCAGCTCATCCGCATACAGGTTTGGGTGCCGTCGAAGCTCACATCGAAAGAGAAGGATTTGCTGAAGCAGCTGGCATCGAGCGAGCATATGATCCCAACGGATGAAGAAAAAAGCAAGAACAAGACCTTTTTTGAAAAAATGAAGAGCGTCTTTTCGTAACACTCCCTGAAAAAGGAAGTGTGCGGGTGCGGGTGTGTGTATGTGTGTGCGCGCAAATGAGGGCGTGCATCTCGTTTCACCGGGGGAAGGAATAAAAAAACGAGAGAGAAAGAGGGCATTCGTCATGAATCTCTGGCGCAAACTCCGCGACCTCTTTACGTTCACGCACAACGAGCAGAAAGTGCTCATCGGTCTGGCCCTCGTGTTTTTAGCCGGAGCGGGTATCAAGGCGTATCGGCTGCTGACGCATCACGAGCGCCGTACGGACGATGCGGCGGCGCAATTCGATTATCGCAACCAGGATTCAGTCTTCCGTGCCCGCTCCTCAGCCGCGGTGTTGCCGGCGCTCGGGTCGCAGAAGCCGGCATCGTCGAAGCGCATCGGGACAGAAACAGGAAGGATCAACATCAATACGGCCGGACGCCGTGAACTGCTCTTGCTTCCCGGCGTGGGCGAGTCGACCGCCGCGCGAATCCTTGCATATCGTGCCGCGCATGGGACGTTCGGCCGCGAATCCGATTTGATGCGCATCAAGGGAATCGGGAAAAAGAAACTCGAACGACTCCGGCCCTCGATTTTCGTGGAGACCGATTCGGCGACCATCTCCCGCTCGCAACGCACGACGAAGGAGCACAAGCAGTAGTAGTAGTAGTGCGCGCACGCGATTGTGCGTGGCGATGATACGGAAGCGAATCCAGCGTGTGTGTGGACACTAATTTTTTTTCTGAAGCGAATATAATAGCATGCGTTCATCCTCAAAAACATTCGATCGCCATACGGCTGTGATTCTCGAGCATTCGCATGTGACGGCGGTTGAATTGACACACAGTGCAAAAGGATTTGTGCTCACGGCGGCCGGATCATTCCAGGCGCAGACGAATTTCGACACTCCGGCAGGCGAACAGTCCGAGCGCGGCATCCGCCAGCGCGAGAAAGCGTTCGCCGGTGAGCTGGGAACGTTTTTCAAGAAAATCGGCGCGAGCTCCCGGCACATTTCATTCGGACTCAATACGGGCATGCTCATGCTTCAGACGGTGCCGATGGATGAATCGCTCGATGACCGTCAGCGCGCCGAACAGGCCCTCTGGGAGCTGAAGAATTTCGACATCGACAGCACCGAGCGCTCGCACGCGCTGATCACACACCGCCTGGCCGGTGACACGGCGCAGCCCGACACGGCGCGCGTGGTGATCGTCGGCGTGCGCAAATCGTTTGTCTCGTTTCTGACGAATACGGCCGCGATCCTGTCATCGAAGCTGGCCATTGTGGATGTGCAGCATTTCTGCGCCGAGAACGCGCTCATTGCCAACTACGGCCAGGACGCGGCAGTCAAAACGCTGCTGATCGGAATGGACGACCATGCGCTCAACGCGAGCACGCTCGAGCACGGACAGCCCATCGATGTGCAGGTGCGGTCCTTCAGCGGCGACGATACGCGCATGATTTTCGACATCGTGCGCTCATCGGGCGCCGAAAAAATTTTTCTTCATGGCTCTGGCGCCTCGTATCAGATGTGCGAGACGATTCAGCGCACGCTCGAGGTGCCGGTTGCCCTCATCGATCCGTTCAAGTCCGTGCTGCTGCCGGCGTCGTTAAAAGGACTGGCCGATATCAAGGCGCGCCGCCATGAATTCACCGCCGCGATCGGGCTGGCAATGAGAACGGAATAATTCGGATGCGTGTGATTGCAGGAAAGTACAAGGGCCGCCGGCTCACCACTGTTGACGATCTGTCTGTGCGGCCGGCCACCGACCGCGTCAAAAGCGCGATCTTCAACACATTACAGACGCGCATCGACTGGCGCATCGCCACAGTGCTCGACCTCTATGCGGGAAGCGGATCGGTCGGCATCGAGGCGCTGAGCCGCGGCGCCGTGCATGCGACGTTCGTTGAAGTTGACCGCAAAGCCTATGCATTTCTACAGGCGAATGTCTCGCTCATCAAAGCCGAAGCCGATGCAACGCTCGTCTTCGGTTCGGTCGATCACTATTTGTCCGTGCCGCGCACACCCTTCACGGTCGTGTTT
>DATGXR010000484.1:0-7643 GCA_035298825.1 Bacteroidota bacterium | reverse complement strand
CTCGATCGATCTCGATGCATGGATCGGACAGAGGCTTCCCGCAGGGTATGCTATTTTTGCAAAAATCGTGTCGGCTCCTTAGATCGCGTAATAAAGATTATTTTCTCCTCGCCATTGGAGTTTCAAGTATTTCCATAGGCTTTTTTCCATTCACCGATCTTCATCTTTCTGTCCTGGCGCACATGCGAACACACACGACAGATCACTCACGCAGGTATCGGGCCCGACGATCTCGGACGACGCCACCTTGGCTGCTCATCTCGGTACTTGCATCAGCGATCATCATTGGCCATGTCGGCGCCTGCGCCCAATCGCTCGTTGTCGACTTCACGATCGGCAGCTTTACATCGGCAGTGAGTCTGTCTGTCGCGTCGACGGGAGAGATTTTTGTGCTCGATGCCGGATCGAATGCCTGTGTTCGCTTCAGTCACGATGGCACGGAGCTCTCTCGCGTGCAGGGAACGGGATGGGGGGCGTCGGAATTCGATTCGCCCACCGATGTGAGCGGATCATTTCCGCTTGCCGTGTTCGTATCCGATGGGAAGAATAAACGTGTGCTGCAGTTCGATAAGGATCTGCACAGCGTGCAATCGATCGACGATGTGCAGACGACCGATGGAAAGGAGTTCGAGGGATTGTTCATTCCGATTGCAACGGCGCAGTCGCTGCAGGGTGAACTCTTCGTGCTCGATGCCGACGGGACGAGGATCGTGAAATTTTCGACGCGCTTCCGCGCGGAACACGAATTCGGCACATATGCATCGGGTGAAGGACGGCTCAATGCGCCCACGGACCTCTGCATGACGGAAGATGGACGTCTGGCCGTCGCCGATGGAACGTCGATTGTGTATTTCGATCAGTTCGGAAATTATTTGTCGAGGCAGACTGTCGATGCGGACGAACCCATCCGAACGATTGCTTCAAGCAACGGCGATATTCTCGCGGTGAGTCCGACAGAGATCTCGGTCGTGAGCTCATCGCAGGAAGCGACGACAGCCGGCTCACACGTGAAAGCGGAAATGATCGTCGGCGAGTCAGGTGTGACCTTCCGCGATGCGGCGCGCACCGACAAGTACTGGTTGATCCTCACGCCGAAGACGCTTCTTGTCTGCTCGAGAAACAATAAATAGGAGCGAGTAAGGCGAAATGAAATTTCGCCTGCAGCGCGAAAGCGCTGCGCCGCTTTTATTTTTTTGGGGGAGATATCATCTCGCCCTACAATCGCACCGATTCGATTTATTCGATTCCAACGGCGATCAGTGTGAGCGCCGAGGTGACTTCGATAATCGAGGGAACAAGATTGTGGGCGACTGCAACAGTCTCGTAGTTTTTCAATTCCCAGACGAGCGTTTCCTTGTCCGCCGCCGGATATTGCACGCAGATCGTTTCGACGATCGGCTTCCGGTACGTGTCGAAGAACTGGCGGGGCGAACCGTCTCCTGGCGAACCGCCGTAGAGGTCGTCGAGATAATATCCCCAATACTGTCTGAGCGTCGCATCTTTCATCAGCGGCGCAATCTCCGCAAAATTCTGCACAAGGGAATGCTCAAGCTGCGATGGATTCTTCGGCAGCACGCCGATGGCGTAGTAAACGGTGTTGTCGATCCATTCCAGGATGTCGTTCCATTTCCAGGCGCCGATCACTTCCGGTTCGGCCGAATCGATCCAGTAATACATCGATCGTGACTTTCGTCCTGCGATCACCGCCCAGTGCTCGTCGTGATCGGTCGTGATGATTAACGGCATCCCGCGTCGGATGCATGCATTCACATGCGCAGTGAAGGCGCGCCGCGATCTGCCGGTGTATTCGATGCCGGTGCAGTTGAATTCCTTCAACCCGCGCTTGATCTCGGCTTCGTTCGTCCCGCGCTGCATGGCCTTCCATGGCGGAACCTGCGTTGCGGCGCTGGCTTCGCGCTGGCTGACCGGGATGCCAAGAAGCAGCAGTGCGTGCCTCAGCGCGTATTTGCCGCATGCTCCATCGCCCATCGTCTGTTGCTCAAATCCGATGATCTCCTGCATACATGTACGATTCCCTTGCGATCATTCGTTCCATTTCTTTTTCCACGCCGGATAAAGTTCCGTCACGATCCGTGCGGGCGCATATGTGTACCATCCGTATCCCGTGCGGCGCTCCCTGTCCACCTCGGCAAGCGAATACACCGGCTTCCAGTTCCTGTTTGAAAACAATGCTCTGTGTGTTCCCAGTTCCGTAAAGCGGGTCCAGATCGGAAGCGCACCGGAGTCACGAATGACAACGCGGTCGAAATTGACTGTCTGATACTGGAATGCTGCTGTCGGCGCGGGCACAGTAGCCACACGCACTCCGTGGATCACAGCGCGCGCAAACCATGCTGCTGCCGCCTCAACGGCCCGGATCGTTCGTTGATCGGGATTGTCGAGCTGCATCAGGAATTCTGTGATATCCGTGCTTTCCAGATTCGACATGCAGGCCGGTTCGAATGTCCGGGCGGACTGCGGCAGGAGCGTCACATCATCGTGCTGCTGGCACCAGACCGTGAGCGTGTCGTGATCGACGATCTGGCACTTTAAAATGCAATCGATGCCTTTGTCGAATGCCCGCTTCACGCGCTCGCGCAGCGATTGATCGACGAAGGCGTAGCGCGCATCACGCCGCACGATCTTCTGCAGCACATTCATCACGCCGATCATCGCTCCGTCGTTGAACGTGATGTAGCGGGCATATCCTTTCGGGTTGGGATAAAATTGCGGCCATCCGCCATTGCCGTACTGGGCCGAAAGAATAAATTCAATCCCGTGCAGGCAGGCGCGTTTGTACCGTTCGTCATGCGTCTGCGCGTAGGCGGCGGCAAGATAGTCGACGTGCGAATGTGTCGCCCCGTTGTCGAATGTTGTGGTTTCGGTCAAATGTGAGGCCTGCTTCAATGCCGCTTTCTGTTCGTCTGTCAGGATCGCCTGCACATCATAATTCTTCGGCCAGCCTCCGTTGTCTTTCTGCAGAAGAAGGATGTTGTCGGCGATCTCCGCGACGGCCGAGGCGGGATGTTTCGCCTGATGAGGATGCGCACGGATAACATAGTCGTCGTCCCTGATGTCGCGCCAATGATGGGCGCTGTCCATGAAGGCCGAAAGATTGATCGTCGGTTGCGACGAATCCGCCTCCGGCGTCCGAGTGTTCGACTGCCCTGGCAATGGATTTGCCCAGGCGATTGATGATGCGCAGAGCTGCACAAGCCCGACAAACATGAGAATCTGAAGTGCTGCCATAGGGGAAAACCCTTGATCGTGGCGACAAGACGCTGAAGAAAAAAATTACGCTATTCAGGTAAGATACGAAACTCCCGTCTGGACGGCAAGTCACGCATCGGCAACGATTGAAATAACTGGAATTTGGACCCCGAGTTTAGTATTTTTGCTCTTCTTGCATCGCGCCCATAGTATCATTGCACACACACAAAAAAATATGGCAACGATCATCTCATATAACGTCAATGGCATCCGCTCGGCCATCTCGAAAGGATGGATCGACTGGCTGCAGTCAACTGATCCCGATATCGTCTGTCTGCAGGAAATCAAGGCCGAGCCCGGACAACTCAATTTGAAATTGTTTGAAGACGCGGGCTATCCCTATCACTACTGGCATCCGGCAAGAAAGCGCGGGTATTCGGGCGTCGCCATTCTCTCGAAGCGCAAACCGGACCATGTTGAAATCGGCTGCGGCAATGAGCTCTATGACGACGAGGGACGTATCATACGCGCCGATTTCGGCGATGTGTCCGTGATCAGCCTCTATATGCCATCGGGCACATCGGGTGACGAGCGTCAGGACTTCAAATACAAATTCATGGCGTTCTTCCACGACTACATCACCGGGCTTCGCAACACCCGTCCGCATCTCGTCATCTCCGGCGACTGGAATATCGCGCATACAGAGGCCGATATCAAGAACGCGAAGAGCAACGAAAAAAATTCAGGTTTTCTTCCCGAAGAGCGCGCCTGGCTCACGATGTTTCTTGAGGCGGGATTCATCGACTCATTCCGACATTTCACGAAGGAGCCGGGACATTATTCCTGGTGGACGTTCAGGGCCAACGCCCGCGCGCGCAATATCGGATGGCGCATCGACTATCACCTTGTCACTTCCGGCATGGAAGGCCGATTGCGCAATGCGTCGATCCTGCCCGATGCCGTGCACTCCGATCATTGCCCGATCGTGGTCGAGGTCGACCTTCCGATGTTCGAAGCGGGAAAATAACGTTTCATAAATGTGTAAAAAATGCCTATTATATGGGAAATCGAAATTGAATATAACATTGCGCGAAAGGGACAACGACAATGAATCAGACCGTACTTGACAGGTTCCTGCGGTACGTGAAGATCGACACGCAGTCGGATGAAAATTCGACGACGTATCCGAGCACCGCAAAGCAGTACGACTTGCTGAACCTTCTTGTTGAAGAATTGAAAGAGCTCAGACTGCAGAGTGTCGCGATCGATCAATACGGCTATGTCACAGCGACGCTCCCGTCAAACATTCCCTCAACCGATCCGGCCTCTGGCAAGGTTCCTGTTGTCGGATTGATCGCGCATGTCGACACGAGTCCCTCGGCAAGCGGCGCCGGTGTGAAACCGAATGTGATCGATCCGTATCAGGGCGGCGATATCGTGCTGTCGGGCGATCCCTCGATCGTGATCACCGAGGCCGAGAATCCCGAACTCGCAAAAAATATTGGCAAGATGATCATCACCACCGATGGCACGACGCTCCTGGGCGCTGATGACAAGGCGGGCATCGCCATCATCATGACCGCCGTGCAGACGCTCGTGAACGATCCGTCGATTCGGCACGGTGAGCTCAAGATCGCATTCACGCCCGATGAGGAAGTCGGCGCCGGCACGCAGTACTTCGATGTGAAAAAATTCGGCGCCCAGTTCGCCTATACGGTCGACGGCGACACGCCCGGCGAATTGAACATGGAAACATTCTCAGCCGACTCGGCCACGATCATCATCCACGGCCGCAACATTCATCCCGGTTCCGCAAAGGACATCATGGTCAACTCAATCCGCGCCATGGCCGAAATCATCGTCCGATTGCCGAAGCACATGGCGCCCGAAACCACCGAAGGGTACGAACCGTACATCCATCCGCATACGATCAAGGGAGAAGAAGCCGAAACGACGCTGAGTTTCCTGCTGCGCGATTTCAAGGACGAGGGACTCATCGAGCAGAAACACATCCTCGAGAACATCATCGCCGAAGTTCAGCCTCTCTACCCCAAAGCGCGCATCGAACTGATCGTGAAAGAATCCTATCGCAACATGCGCGCAGGACTCGAAAAGGATCCGCGCGTCACAGAATGTCTGTGGGAGGCCACGAAGCGCTCGGGACTCGAGCCCCGATGGTTCCCGATCCGCGGCGGCACAGACGGCTCGCGCCTCACGGCGATGGGATTGCCGACGCCGAACATTTTCACCGGAGGCCAGAACTATCATTCGAAAAACGAATGGGTTGCGGTCGACGGAATGCTCAAGTCGATCGAGACGGTCGTCAATCTTGTGCAGGTCTGGGTCGAAAAAAGCAGATAGCATGTAGTAGGGCGAAATGCTATTTCGCCCAAAAGACAATATAAACGCAGTCCTTCGGACTGCAGGCGAAATAGCATTTCGCCCTACATCAACATAAGGAACAACCCCGTATGCACGTTTCATCACAACAAGCAGCAAACGGTCTACCGGATAATGCATATAAAGAGCTTAAACCAGGCGAGCAATATGTTCCCATTCTCGACCCGAAATCGAATCCGTCCGAGGTCACGGCATGGAGTGTGAGCTGGGGCCTGGTGATGGCCGTACTCTTTTCGGCGGCCGCGGCGTATTCCGGACTCAAGATCGGACAGGTGTTCGAGGCGGCCATCCCGATTGCGATCCTGGCCGTGGGTTTGTCGACGCTCTTCAAACGTCCGAACTCGCTCGGGCAGAACGTCATCATTCAATCGATCGGTTCGACCTCGGGCGTGATCGTGGCCGGCGCGATCTTCACGATTCCCGCGCTCTATATTCTGGATATGCCCGCCTCGTTCTTCCAGGTCTTCATGGCCTCGGCCTTGGGCGGATTTCTCGGCATCCTGTTTCTTGTGCCGTTCAGAAAATATTTCGTGAAGGACATGCACGGCGTCCTTCCGTTTCCTGAAGCGACCGCAACGACCGAGATCCTTGTGGCGGGCGAAAAGGGCGGCTCGCAGGCGGTGGTGCTTGTGGTGAGCGGTCTGATCGGCGGATTGTTCGATTTCATCTTCAGCGCGTTCGGCGCGTGGAGCGAAGTGATCACATCGCGCATGTTTTATTACGGCACGGTGCTCGACGATAAATTCAAGATGGTCTTCAAGGTGAACGTTTCGGCGATGGTCTTCGGACTCGGATACATCATCGGCCTGAAGTACGCGGCGATCATCGCGGCCGGATCGTTCCTCTCCTGGTTTGTGATGATCCCCATCTTCCACGAGATCGGCGCGAACCTCACCGTTCCCCTGGGCAATGCCACGAAACTTCTTTCCCAGATGAGCGCCGAAGAGATCTTCCGTTCGTACGTCCGTCAGATCGGTATCGGCGGCATCGCGATGGCAGGCATCATCGGCATCATCCGTTCCTCGGGCATCATCGCCGGCGCGTTCAAGCTGGCGGCAAGCGAGATCTTCGGCCGCAAGGATGCAAACGCCCAGACAGCCGAGCGCACGCAAGTCGACATCAAGATGCTCTTCAACGTGCTGCTGATGATTCTCACCGCGCTGCTGATCTTCGTCTTCTTCTATTCAAGCGTTGTCTTCAATGTCTACCATGCTCTCGTCGGCATGCTCATTGTGATCGTGATCGCCTTCTTGTTCACAACAGTGGCCGCCAACGCCACGGCGATCGTCGGCACCAATCCGGTCTCGGGCATGACGTTGATGACGCTGATCCTGTCTTCGTTTATTCTTGTCAATGTGGGACTCTCGGGCAACAGCGGCATGATGAGCGCGCTGATTATCGGAGGCGTCGTCTGCACGGCGCTGTCTGTGGCAGGCGGATTCATCACCGATTTGAAAGTCGGCTATTGGATCGGCACGACGCCCCGCAAGCAGGAGTCATGGAAATTCCTTGGCATCATGATTTCCGCGGCGACCGTGAGCGGTGTGATCCTTGTCTTGAATCAGGCGTATGGCTTCAAGGGCGAAGGCGCGATGGTTGCTCCTCAGGCAAATGCGATGGCGGCTGTGATTCAACCCCTGATGTCGAATGCGCCGGCGCCGTGGACGCTCTATCTCGTGGGCGCGGCGATCTCGCTCATCCTCGTGATGGTCAACATCTCGCCTCTTGCATTCGCACTCGGCATGTACATTCCGCAGGAATTGAACACGCCCTTGATCTTCGGCGGACTCATCGCATGGTTTGTCACGACGCGCACGAAGAACGAGCGATTGAACACCGCACGATTCTCGCGCGGCACACTGATCGCCTCGGGCTTCATCGCGGGCGGCGCACTCTTCGGCGTGCTGAATGCGTTTTTGAAATTCGTCGATCAGCAGGTGCATTTCGGCTATGACGCGTGGTTTGCGACTGCCTGGGCCGAATCCAAAAACGGCGAATTGACCGGACTGGTGATGTTCATCCTCCTGTTTGTC
>DATGXR010000483.1:0-17348 GCA_035298825.1 Bacteroidota bacterium | reverse complement strand
TGTTGCGCCGCTGCCAGTCCCGATGGTCCCGATCCGATCACCGCGACGCGTTTTCCGGTGCGGAACGACGGAGGCTCGGGCAGAATCCATCCCTTCTCGAACGCATGATCGACGATCGCCCGCTCGATCGATTTGATCGTCACCGCCGGCTCGTTGATCCCGAGCACGCAAGCGGCTTCGCACGGAGCGGGACAAATGCGTCCCGTGAATTCGGGAAAATTATTTGTCGAGTGAAGGATCATGATCGCTTCCTTCCATCGGCCATGATACACAAGATCGTTCCAATGCGGAATGATATTGTTCACGGGACATCCGTTATGACAAAACGGAATTCCGCAATCCATGCAGCGCGAGCTCTGCGTCTGAATTTTTTCCTGCGGGAATTCGAAATAGATGTCGTTCCAATCGTTGACGCGTTCTTCTGTCGGCCTGCGCGCAGGCAGTTCCCTCTTGAATTCCATGAATCCGGTCGGCTTACCCATTGACGACCTCCTTTGCTGCACCCACGCGGCCGATGTCCGCTGTTGCGATTTTCTTCATTTCGAGCACTCTCTTATAATCTTTCGGGAACACTTTCACGAATTTCGGTCCCAGTTCATGCCATTGCGCGATGATCTGCGCGCCGCGTTTGCTTCCTGTTGCTTCAACATGCTTGCCGATGAGCGTGAGCACCACGCGCTCGTCTTCCTCGGTCATCGGATCCAGATCGACGATCGAGCGATTGCACCGCTTCGCGGCGAACTGTCCGTCCTCGTCGATCACATAGGCGATGCCGCCCGACATGCCGGCTGCGAAGTTCTTGCCGGTCGGCCCGAGCACGACCACCGTGCCGTTTGTCATATATTCGCATCCGTGTGCGCCGACCGCCTCAACGACAGCCGTCGCTCCCGAGTTGCGCACGGCGAATCGCTCGCCGCCTCTGCCGCAGAAGAACACCTCGCCGCTCGTTGCGCCGTAGAGCACCACGTTACCAACGATCATGTTTTCTTCGGCGACATACGACGACTGCTTCGAGGGATAGATGACGATCCGTCCGCCCGAGAGTCCCTTGCCCACATAATCATTCGCGTCTCCTTCAAGCGTGAGCGTAATGCCTTTCGCAAGGAACGCGCCGAAGCTCTGGCCGGCCGAACCCTCGAACTTGATGTTGATCGTGTTCTCGGGCAATCCCTGCGCGCCGCATTGACGCGCCACTTCGCCGCTCAGCATCGCGCCGACGGTTCTGTGGATGTTGCGTATCGGCATCGCGATCGAGAGCGGTTTCTTCTCAGTGAACACATCTTTCGTTTTTTCAATGAGTTGATAATCGATCGCCTCGTTCAGTCCGTGATCCTGCGGGATCACGCATCGGCGCGCCACACGCAGCGGCACCGTCGGCTGATGGAGGATGGATGAGAGATCGATGCCCTTGGCTTTCCAGTGATCCACAGCCTTGCGCACTTCGAGCACTTCCACGTGACCGATCATTTCGTTCATGAATCTGAATCCGAGTTCCGCCATGATCTCGCGCACTTCCTCTGCGATATAGAAGAAGAAGTTGACAAGATGTTCCGGCGTGCCCGTAAATTTCTTTCTCAGTTCCGGATCCTGCGTCGCAACGCCGACGGGACACGTGTTCAAATGACACTTCCTCATCATGATGCAGCCCATGGCGATGAGGGGCATCGTCGCGAATCCGTATTCCTCGGCGCCCAGCAGCGCCGCGATCACGACATCCCTGCCCGTCTGAAGTTTTCCGTCCGTCTGAATCCTGACGCGGCTTCGCAGATCGTTCAGCAATAGCACCTGTTGCGTCTCGGCGAGGCCAAGCTCCCACGGAATACCGGCATGCTTGATCGATGTAAGGGGCGATGCGCCCGTGCCGCCGTTGTCGCCGCTGATCAAAATGAGATCCGCATGCGCCTTCGTCACACCTGCCGCGACTGTGCCGACGCCGACTTCGGAGACGAGTTTCACCGACACGTTCGCCATCGGATTCACGTTCTTCAGATCGAAGATCAATTGTGCAAGATCTTCGATCGAATAGATGTCGTGATGCGGCGGCGGAGAGATCAGTCCCACGCCGGGAATCGAATGACGCGTTTTCGCGATGATCGCATCGACCTTGTGTCCGGGAAGCTGTCCGCCTTCTCCCGGCTTCGCGCCCTGCGCGATCTTGATTTGTATCTCGTCGGCGTTGATCAGATAATGCGCCGTAACGCCGAATCGACCCGATGCCACCTGCTTGATCGCCGAGCGTCTCAGATCGCCGTTCGCATCGGGCGTGAAGCGCTCTTCGTCTTCGCCGCCTTCGCCGGTGTTCGATCGTCCGCCGATGCGGTTCATCGCGATTGCGAGCGTCTCGTGCGCTTCCTTGCTGATCGAGCCGTACGACATCGCGCCTGTGACGAATCGCTTCACGATCTCCTTCGCCGGTTCAACGTCCTCGATCGGGATGCTCTTCCTGCCCTCCTTGAATTCCATCAATCCGCGGAGCGTCGAAAGATCGCGGTTCTGCTGATTGATGATCGTCGAGTATTCCTTGTACGTCGAATAATCACTCTTCCTCACCGCATGCTGAAGCTTCATCACCGTGGCGGGATTGATCGAATGTTTTTCGCCGGTGATGCGGAAGTGATAGCTTCCTCCGAGATCCAGTTCGGGTTCCGACTCTGTGACCGTGCGCAGGGCATGGTCGTGTTTCATCTTGGCTTCCTGCACGAGCACATCGAGGCCGACGCCTTCAATGCGCGAGACCGTGCCCGTGAAATATTTTTCGACGACAGCGCGATTGAGTCCGATCGCCTCGAAGATCTGCGCGCCGCGGTAACTTTGCAGCGTCGAGATGCCCATCTTCGAGAACACTTTCAGCAATCCCTTGCCCACCGCTTTCTTGTAGTTCTTCAGCGCGTGTTCGAATGTCAATCCGTCGGGCAACTGTCCCTTGTTGGCAAGATCCTCGATCGTTTCGAGCGCGAGATACGGATTCACGGCGCTCGCGCCGTATCCGATCAACAGACAGTAGTGCATGATTTCACGCGGTTCGCCAGATTCGACGACGAGCGCGGTTTGCGTGCGCGTCTCTTCGCGCACAAGATGATTGTGAACGGCAGTCAGCGCGAGCAGACTCGGGATCGGCGCATATTCCTCATCGATGCCGCGATCCGACAGGATGATGATCGTATATCCCGATTTGATCGCAAGCGAGGCGCGACGGCACAATCCGCTCAGCGCGCGTTCCATTTCCTCTTCGCCGCCGTTCACGCGAAAGAGCGTGGGCAGCGTAGTCGCAAGGAAATCTCCGTGCGAAATGCGGCGCAGCTTTTCAAGATCGCGGTTTGTCACAAGCGGATCGTGCAGCTTCAGCGTATGACAGTTCGACGGCGTCTCGACAAGAATGTTGCGCTCCGTGCCGATGTAGCTCGTGAGCGACATGACAAGCTCTTCGCGAATCGGATCGATCGGCGGATTTGTTACCTGGGCGAAGCGTTGTTTGAAATAATTGAAGAGCGACTGCGACTTATCGGACATGCATGCGAGCGGCGTGTCCGATCCCATCGACCCGAGCGGCTCTTCGCCATTCACGGCCATAGGCGTGACGATCATCCGCACATCCTCTTCGGTGTAGCCGAACACACGCTGGCGCATCAGGATGTCGGCGGGATTGAATGCATGCTCCCTCGGCGGATCTGGCAGATTCTCGAGGCTGATCTGATTTTCCGTGAGCCAGGTGCCGTACGGCTGACGCGCGCTCAATCGTGACTTGATCTCTGCATCGGGAATCACGCGCTGTTCGTCGAGATCGACAAGCAGCATCTCGCCCGGGGCAAGACAACCTTTCATCTTCACGCGCTCGGGAGCGATCGGCAGCACGCCTGTTTCCGACGCCATGATCAGCAGATCGTCATTCGTCACGAGGTAACGCGCCGGACGCAGTCCGTTCCTGTCGAGCGTCGTGCCGACGACACGGCCGTCCGTAAATGCCACGGCAGCCGGTCCGTCCCACGGTTCCATGAGCGATGCGTGATATTCATAGAACGCCTTCTTCTCGTCGCTCATGCTCGTGTCCTTATCCCACGCTTCGGGAATGAGCATCGCAAGGGCGTGAGGAAGCGTTCGTCCCGAGAGCAACAAGAGTTCAACCGCATTATCGAGCGAAGATGAATCCGATCCGTGCGTTTGAATCACGGGAAATAATTTTTTGATATCGTCGCCGAACGCATCTGATTTCAGCACCGACTGGCGCGCGTGCATCCAGTTCACGTTGCCCTGAAGCGTGTTGATCTCGCCGTTGTGGCACACGTAGCGGAACGGATGCGCCAGCCTCCAGTTGGGAAGCGTATTCGTCGAGAATCGCTGATGCACAAGACACAAGGCGCTCGTCGTATCGGGATCGTACAGGTCCCGATAGAAACGTGCGATCTGCGGCGCAAGCAGCAATCCCTTGTACACGATCACTCTCGACGAGAGCGAAGGAATATAAAAGAAATGCTTTTCATTGATGTCCGAGGCGCCGATGCGGGCTTCAATCACCTTGCGCACAACGTACAGCTTGCGCTCGAATTGTTCCGGTGTCATCGATTCTGCGCTGCGAATGAAGATCTGCTGAATGTACGGTTGCGACGAACGCGCAATGCGCCCGATCGCCGATGCATCCACCGGCGTATCCCGCCATCCCAGCACAGAGAGGCCTTCTTCCTGCACCGTGCGGTCGATGATGCCTTCGCACTGCAGACGGGCCTGGGGATCGACCGGCAGAAAAACCATGCCGACGCCGTATTCTCCCGGCGTGGGTAGTTCGAACCCGAGTTCGGCGCATTCGCGCGCGAAAAATTTGTGCGGGATCTGAATGGTAATGCCGGCGCCGTCGCCGGTTTCCGGATCGCATCCGCATGCTCCACGGTGCGTGAGATTGATGAGAATCTCGATGCCCTGTGTGATGATGTCGTGCGACTTTTCCCCTTTAATGTTGACGACGAACCCGATGCCGCATGCATCGTGCTCGTTCTTCGGGTCATACAGGGGATATTGTTCTTGATAGTGTGTCTGCATTGCGTTATCTGCGTGTGTGCTGAGCGCTTTAATTAATTTAGTAGAAAGTGGCATAACTTCGCGTTATTAATATGGTATCTATTTCTCGTGAAACAATCAATAGTTTTATGGGTGGTTCACCTTATTTTTTTAGGAGCCCGGTCATTTCACCACGGACATCTTTTTCACGATCGTGCGCCCTCCGGCGGACAATTTGTACAGATAGACTCCCGCGGGCAGCGCCGAGGCGTCGAAAGACGATTCATGCACTCCCGCCTCCCTCACACCGTCGACAAGGCGCGCCACTTCCCTGCCGAGCATATCGAACACCGCAAGCGTCACAACGGTCGTACGACCGAGCGAGTAACGGATTTTTCCAATCGGATTGAACGGATTCGGATAATTTTGCGAAAGCAGGATATCATCCGTTACGGATCTCACGGGGACGGATGTGGCCACCTCTGTTTTCATCGTAAACGACATCTGTGTTTCTCCGCTGTCCGAAGGCGTAAACACATATGGACCGAATCGGACGAACGAGGCGTGCCGGGCGAAGAGCTTCACCGAGCCCGCCGTGAACGACCCGCCCGAAAACGTCATCACGAGAAATGAGGCATCGGTCGAAACAGGGTACGGGAGCACATCCGACGGCAGCAGTCGTTCCTTCGGTTCCGACTGGAGAAGAATAAGATCGTACGATCCATACGACTTGTTTCTGCCATCGACAGTATAGAGAATGCATGCAGAATCGGCTTTATCGCTTGTCTGGTGTGTGACGGACGAGCGGCTTGCGGTCGAAGGATCGACTTCGAGCACGGAAATGATTGTTCCTTTTCCGTCGATGATCGGAGCTGCCGTTCGCATCGCCGCGTGATAATAGACGACGCGCGCATTTCCGGAATTCGACTGATCGGGCGATTGGTGCGCCGCCGTATCGAATCCCGACAGCGAGCCGACAATTCCTCCGAGTGCGGCCGTATGCACACGCAGCTGTTCTCCGTTTCCCGGCGCATGCCAGACGATATCGCCATCTGCCGAACGCTCCGCTCCGTTGACTGCTACAGCCTGCGTCGTGTTGTTGCCATTGTTGCCCTGTATCGACGAGACGACATACTGCATCGACTGATCTGTCCGCGCGACATCGTCCACAACAATGAGATATGAATTGTTCACCATGAGAAACTGCCGTGTGCAGGTTCCGTATTTCGTCATGTTGATGCGGCTCGACATCCAATTCGAACTGATATATTCAAAGGCAAGATTGAGAATCGATGAATTGAGCGAAAAAATATCGCCCGATGAAACGGGTTTCACTCCGTTGATATCCATGACGATCCGCACGTACGAAAAATCGCCCGACGATTTCGTCTGCAACACCGATGCATCGGCAGTCGGAGGCAGCGCCTGCGCGCGGTCGGGCGCGTCGTAGACCGCTTTCCCGTTGACAACCGCGCTCAGGGTACTGTGCGACGCGGCTGTTTCAAGTTCTTTGCTCGCCGAATAACCGGCGTATCCCGGCTGCCTGACAAGCACTGTCTTGTCTGTGGAGAAAAGAAAGCTTCCCGCGTCGGCGTATCCATGCAATTCGGCTGCCGAACGACCGGGACCATGCTTTGTTGTAATGAGCAGATATCTTGTCGGAGAAGAACGATGATTGCGCATGATGACTTCGCCTCCGCCTCGGGCGACCGTGACGGGATCGTACGTTTTCGATCCGATCTTACTCGCAGCGCTCAACAGACAAAACCCCTCGACAGGCAGGAATCCGCTTTCACCATAAACGGACGCAAACGTTTCGAGCTGTTGAAGATAATGCGTCGACAGCGGGATGCGATCGGCGAAGAGGCTGTTCAGCGGAAACACAGCATACCCGGTCGAATTGATCTGCGGAGAAGCGCCGTCCGGCGCCTGCAGATCGTAGACCCAGTCCATCATATTCTTGAAACAGGTATCCTGATCATATTGTTCTCCTCCGTTCGCCGCCGATGCAAGAAAGAACGGAACGAATCCCTCGGCCGAATAATTCAGATATTCCATTCCTTCGGGAAACGCGCCTCCGGCATTCTGCGTCGTGACGCCAAGCAGATACTCCGGTTGGATCGGATAGCGCTGTCTGTTCAGTAAAAACTGCTCTACATCCCTTCGGGCAAATTCGAGCCATGCCTTTGTTTCAGCATGGGGATCATAGGCGGACAGGGCGAACGCCGCGACACCGAGCGCCGAGGCGACAATGATCCGGTGATTGCCGACCTGCGCATGGAATTTCACTTCGTTGAGGATCGTCTGATTGCCCGTCATTTGCGCCGAGAACGCTTCTGCGCCCGAGCGTGGTGTCTTCACCCGACCCAACAACGCCGCCGCCTTCGTATGAAGCAGCGACGCAACGTCGGTCTGTTTCGCGCTCCACCATGCCTGATCGTGCGTGTTCAGATTCGTATGGCGGACGGCGTTGAAGTAGCCTGCGCCTGCGAGCAGATCGAACGCGGCGCAATAATCGATCAGTGCCAGTCCGTTCGTCATCCAGCGCGCGTAATTATTCTCCTCATACGTGTAATTGTCAGCCGCATATTTTACATACAAATAGTCGAATGCGGCATCGCCGTCCGCTTCATCCTCTTCCATCAGATAGCGGAATGCGAACGCCTTCGCCTTCGAGGCCTTCAACCGGTCATAATCCGGCCATTCGTCCGAACGAGTCGGCGCGGGAACAATGGCATTCCAACGATCCGCCGCAAGCATAGTCTTGAAATAAAGCTGCGGGAAGGCGGCGGATCGATGCTTCCAGACTTCACGGAGCGCTGCAGTGTCCTTGGCGGAAAAATACAGGGAGGGCTGTTGTGCGTTAAGCAGGAAACAAACGGAACACAGGAGTATGACGATGCCAAATACCTTCATGGGAGATCTATGCGTTTCTCATTGACGGATGGAGAATTCCAGACCTCATCTATCCTACAAACATACACGGGTCGGAGTTCAAATGCAAGCGCCACGGCAAGATGGAAATGGCACTATCTCCTTCGGTTGATTTTCCCCCCGGATAAACGCATGCAGATCATCACTTCGTCTTCACGATACGGAATCCGCTGTCGCTCGTTTTGCCGCCCGGTGTGTACGCATATCGGGTCTCGACGCGGCACTCCGATTCTGTCAGGCCGTAATCGAACCACGATCCGCCCCTGAACACTTTAATGGAGCCGGTCAGGGGGCCCTTTGGATTCACGATTGAGGTGTAGGGATAGGATCCGGTCCAGTCGGCGCACCATTCCCAGGCGTTGCCGCTCATGTCGTACAACCCGAGCTCGTTCGGGAGTTTCGATCCCACCCGATGTGTCGTGCCGTTCGCGTTGAGATAGTACCATGCGACCTCGTCGACAGTGTTGCTGCCGCTGTAGCGAAACCGCTGCGAGTTTCTTCCGCCGCGCGCTGCAAATTCCCATTCGGCTTCGGTCGGAAGACGCGCACCGTTCCCTATCGTCGTGTCGAGCCATTTTACATATGCGGCTGCGTCGTTCCATGAGACATTCACGATAGGATCGTCATCATTCCATCCCCACGTCGGAGCAGGCGGAAATGTCTTGCCTGTTGCATCGGTGTATGTCCGGTATTCCTTCACAGTCACCTCATACTTCGCGAGATAGAATCCCGCGACAGTCACGCCATGCACCGGGCGTTCGTCTTTGTATCCGTCATTCCTTCCCATCTGATACGATCCGCCCGCGACATAGATCCAACTGCCGAGCGAGCGTGAAAGGGCATTCGACGGCGCCGAGACGCGAGAGGCAGTATGCGCGACAATGCGATATCCGTACGTTTTTGCCGAATCGAATTGCATCGCAATCGTCCGCGTTGTCGCATTCGCCTGCGTGCTGTCGATGCGCACATAGGCGGAGGCATCGATGCATTGTTCGATGTAAAAACCTGTTTCGTTCTGAGTATTGTCCGTCCACGACAGCGTCACGCCCGTGGAAGTGAACGAGACGATCTTCATGTTTGAAGGAGCAGGCATGAGCGTCTTCGACACGATATTTGTAGCGGCTGTCATCGTGTCGGCATTTTGGGCCCTGATGCGGAAATAGTACGTGTTCGTTGTGAGGAACGTGCCAGCGATCGTCGCCGTGTCTGTGTTCGCGCCCACGGTTTTGACGGGAGCGAACGATAAGCTGTCCGTTCCCTGTTCGATCACGAACGCCGTTTCATTCGTACTGTTGTCTGTCCACGACAGCACGGCGGATGTTTCTGTGAACGATACAAGTTGAAGGTTGCTCGGTGCAATCAGTTTCACCGCCGGCGGATCTCCGCCGCCAACCGGATTGGAACTGTCTTTTTTACACGATGAAAGGAATGTGATGAGTGAGGCGCAGAACACCAGCAGCTGAATAATTGTACGGGATCGCATTATGTGTCTTTCGGACAAGAGAAACGAAAAAAATGGCGGGAGCCACATTCTCGCACGCCCTCGCCTGATGATCATGTGCAGAAATGTAACGGATTATCACCGCAAAAACAACATGCGATGTGCAATCGCATGTCACGCGAATTGCCTGCAATCGAATCGCTGCGCTGGCACCGCAGGTTACGCGAATTGTATTTTTTATTTGAAGTGTGAAATTATTTTTCGGTATATTCATTCTCAGATTTTATCCGCACACATACAACATGAGCATCCATGAAAGATACGATCAACGTCGGCCTCGCTTCGTTCGGAATGTCGGGCCGTGTGTTTCACGCACCGCTGCTTTCACAGCATCCGCAGTTTTCGCTCGTCAATATTCTTCAGCGGCACGGCGACGACGCGCTCCAACTCTATCCATATGTCAGGATCTCGACAACGTTCGAGCAGCTGCTCAACGATCGGGGAATCGATCTGATCGTCGTCAACACGCCCGACCGCTTCCATTTCGAGATGGCCCGACAGGCACTCGAAGCGGGAAAACATGTCGTCGTCGAGAAACCATTCACGCAGACTCCCGACGAAGGTCGTGAATTGATACGCATTGCCGAAGAAAAAAAACTGCTGCTCACCGTGTTCCAGAATCGGCGGTGGGACAGCGACTTCCTCACAGTGAAAAAAGTGATCGCCGAAGGTCTTGTCGGTCCGATTGTCGAATTTGAATCGCACTTCGACAGGTATCGGCCTGTCGTGAAGAAGGATTCGTGGAAAGAACGTTCGGACACAGGAGCGGGTGTGGTATTCAATCTCGGATCGCATATGATCGATCAGGCGCTTGTGCTGTTCGGTATGCCCGAGGCGGTCACCGCGCATACTGCCATCGTTCGTCCCGGAGGAGAAATCGAAGACTGGTACGATATCCGCCTCCACTACGCCGATCGCCGCGTCTCGCTTCGCTCGAGTTATCTCGTGCGCGAACTCGGTCCCCGCTACATTCTGCATGGGACGCTCGGGTCGTTTCTTAAACCGGGGATGGATCCGCAGGAGGCTGCGCTGACGAAGGGCGGACTTCCGGGCGGAAAGGATTGGGGCAGAGAACCCGACGGACAGATGGGCCTGCTCCATACGGAGAAGGACGGAGAGGTGTTCAGGGGCTATGTTGAGACGGCGAGGGGGAATTACATGGCGTTCTATGATTCGGTGTACGAAGCGATCGGAGGCGGATCGCCTCCCGCCGTCACGGCGCGCGAGGGATTGGATGTCGTACGTGTGATCGACGCCGTCCACCGGAGTGTGCGTGAACGGCGAACGATCGAACTCACGGATTAACCTGCCGACAGCGTCCTGAGACACGATGTCTCAGGACGCTTTTCGATTTCAACAGCATTGAATTTTTTCCAGACGTAAGTAAATAGATCCCATTTTCTTGATTCAGGCATTGAATTTTTTCAGGCGTGAACCGATTCCTTTTTCTTGACTGTCGGCTGGATATTCTGGTTGATGCAGAACAGATTCTCCGGATCGTATTTATCCTTGACCTTCACGAGGCGATCAAAGTTATCGCGATACGTTGCCCTCACCCGGTCTATCCCTTCGTCCATCATGAAGTTCACATATGCGCCTCCGGCCGAATACGGATGGAGATCCTCCTGGTATGCCTTCGTCCATGCGGTGATCTTCTCGGCATTGGCGGGATCGGGATCGGCTCCAAGCACGATCATCGCCCACATCGCATCCCTGTAGCTCCATGCGGTATCGCCGCTGCGGACGCGCGACGCGGCGCCATTGACCGGATACATATGCATTGTCGAGAGCATTGTCGGCATCTGTTCGGCCCACTTGATGTGTTTTTTAATTGCTTCATCCTTCAGGTCATTGACGAAGTCGGCTCGCCAGTAATACTGCAGACCCGCAGGAACGAGGGCATCGAACATTCCTTGTAATGCCGGGAGCGGCAGCTGGCCCACGAGATCGAGTGCAGGTTTTTTGAATGAACGGATGGCGGCGAACGTTTCATCGGCTTTCTCCGGCTTTCCGGTGTACGTCCAGACAACGCCGCACATTTTTTTCATGTGAAGATGTTCAGGAAAAGGCGGACCGGGCGGGACTGTCAGGAATGCGAAGAAGCCGTTCAGATCGTCGGGAGCCGGTTTGATCATGCGCGCATACCATTTCATGATTTCTTCGGCATCCGATAAATCCCAGAGCATCGGGCCGGCGAAGACCGTAGAAATCGGATGCAGTTGGTACGTAAACGCGGTGCAGACGCCGAAATTTCCTCCTCCTCCCCTCACTGCCCAGAAGAGATCCTGATTCTGGCGAGCGTTCGCCGTCACAAAAGATCCATCGGCAAGCACCATATCGACCGACAACAAACTGTCGATTGTCAGTCCGAATTTTCGCGTCAAATGTCCGATCCCGCCTCCGAGCGTCAATCCGCCGACGCCTGTGGTCGAGACGATTCCACTCGGGACCGCCATACCGAATGCGTGTGTTGCATGGTCGACGTCACCCCAGGTCGTGCCGCCTCCCACCACAACAGTCTTCTCTTCCGGATTGACGCGCACATATTTAATACGGGACAGATCGATCACAAGACCTTTGTCGCAGATTCCCAGTCCTCCCCCGTTATGGCCTCCGCTTCGAATGGCGACAGGAACCTTTGTCGTCCGGGCAAAGTTGACGCAGGCAATGACATCCGCCACATCCGCACAGCGGGCGATCATCATCGGTCGCTTGGAGATCATTGCGTTATGAATTTTGCGGGCCTCTTCGTAACCAGGCTCGCCGTCGCGTATCAGCTCGCCACGGAGGCTCGCTTTAAAATCATTTACAGACGAATCATTGAGCATATGTGCTCCTTAAAAAGATTGGTTATGAGTGTTCGTATTACCGCCGGCCTGCAGAACAGAAACACAGGGAACCACGACACGTCATGGTACGCGTCACCTCTTTTCCGGATGAATGAAAGAAATTGTGAATAATGGTCAAAACAGAAAATACAGTGGGAGTGTTCCCGAAGGCGCGGCTGGTACAGATGTGAGGATGTGAATCGACAGATGGTTGGTGCAGATCCGATGAGACATTCGGGTAGCGGCTGTTGCAGAGAAGATACTATCGGACAGATTTTGTGTCACGCAGCGAGGTGATGCACGACTGGATGAAGCGCAGCAGCAATCGCGCTTCTGACCGGCGTCGTGTGCCTGAGGCGATGAGGCGGGCAAAAAACGGACCGACTTTATAATAGAATATGACGGCGCTTCTTCCGACCGGATTGGGCATCAGCACCGTGTCCCTGAAATGTTTAAAGAAAATGACCTCCGGCGCCGAGACATCGCCGAATGCAGCGGTCACGACAAAGCATGGTCCGCTCTTTTTGACCTCCTCAGCCGGCGGCACTTCCTTCTCCAATTCGGCAAGAAGATCCGACGCCTGTTTGTTTCCCGCATCGGCCGACAGGCGCAGCCAATGTTTGGCCTTTTCAGTATCCTTGAGCGCGCTGTCTTCTTTCGCCAACATCACGCCGAGGGCACATTGCGCAGAGGGATCATTCTTTTCTGCTGCCATCGTGTAGTATTTGACCGCGAGCTCCGGACTCGGGGCCGCCCCATCTCCGTGTTCATAACAAGCGCCCGTACGCAGCTGCGCCTCGACTGCTCCAAGATCCGCCGCCCGATGAAAATATCGAAACGCCTTTGTCTTATCCTGACGCACGTCGGTGCCGGCCTGATAGACACATCCCAATTCAGTCAAGGCTGCGGGGTGGTTGAGCTCCGCTGCTTTTTCAAGCAGCTTCACCATTTCTCCCAAGTCTTTCCTGACGCCGTACCCTTTTTTAAAACTCGATGCAAGTGAAATCATCGCTTCGGCGTCGCCTGCATCCACTGCAGTGGCGAGGTATTTCACGCCGATTTCATAATTCACAGGGATGTCGATTCCTGCCAGATAGATCCGGCCGAGCTGCGCGCAGGCGACGGGAAGTCCGGCATCGGCTGCCTGGTGAAGAAATGCAACAGCCAGTTCCATATTCGGCTTAAAATATTTTCCATCGCTATAGAACCGATACATATCATATTGCGCATCGACGATGTCCGCCTCTGCCGCGTTCCTCGTCCACTTCAGCGTTTCCTCGATGTAGAGATTCCCCGCTTCACGTTCGCTGTAGCAGCGTGCCAACAGGTACATCGCTTCGGCATTGCCCGTTTCGGCAAGGAGACGAAAGTATCTGATCGCGCCCGCAAAGTCGCCCTTTGCGCGAAGACGCTTTCCCATTTCAAATTGCGCCGCACGGATTTCGTTTTCGGCATACTGCAACAGGTCGGGGTCGCTAAAATCCGAGTAATCGATTCCCTCCCATTTGACAGTGGCTTCGACGAGATCGGAGCAGCGATAGCCAAGCGATTCAGTATCGAATCGTCTCGTCATTTCGTCGACGTTGACGCAGATTTTTTTCCAATGCGTGACCATCTCGCCGTCAGTGTACATCTCCCTTCTTCGGTGCGCAATTGTATAAAAATTTTCGAAGATGTCGCCGAGATAAAGAAGCTTCACGGGAACATCGTGCAGTTCGCGCTTTACGGCAGCCCTCACCTTCGTCTCGCACACGCGGATCTCGTTCGGACTCGACCGTTCGGTGATGGCGATGACAATTGTCAGCCTCGGCAGCAACGAGGGATGGCTTTTAAGAAAATCGATTGCGGATGGTGTGAGGATGCCAGGCGCAAAAAACAGGACCGAAGCAAACGTGCTTTCACGCTTTAAGAGGAATTGTTGCAGATGTTCCTGCTCATGCTTCGCGCGCGTATTGACCGCCGGCATGGTCCAGAGAACGATCCCCTTATTGAACAGCGAATGTCCCTCGATCACGATTTCGATGTGCTCGAAACCCGACCATGACTTCGGCAGTTCGGGCCACCACTTGATGGGCGACATCGTCACTTCTGTCATCGATTGACGCAGCCACACACCGGTCGTTCGGCCCGCCAGTAGTTTGGCCACGGGGAGATTTGTCTTCGCGCTATCCTCCGGCAATACCGATACGCCGAGAAGCATATCGATGAACGCTGATTTCCCGCTTTCGAATTCACCGAGGAGAGCTATTTCTACCGCCATTGTTGATACCCTGACAGTGTTCAATCAATCAATTCCAAGCTGCCTGCACCGCGGCACAGTTCGCTGCGGGTGCTTCGCAGAAACAAATATACGTACTATTGACCTGAACATTCCATCGTATTCTGGAAAAAATCTTTTTTCGGTTCGCGCCCATATGTATAGTGAACGGTGGCATTGTCACTTCCCGCCGTCAGCAGCGGGACCGTGATTCACTAAATTCTATTCTTCGCCGCAAGCAGCAGCGGGACTGTGATTCACTAAATTCAATTCTTCGCCGTAAGCTGCTTGGAATTGAACCCTGAGTGATTACAAAAAAGGCCCGGATGATCCGGGCCCTGGAATTGATTGTAATCTTCTGCTGCTATTGTTCAACATGCAGCCGGTTCGCGTTTCGACAGCATCTGCTTCACGGCCTCTTCAAGGGCCGCCTTCGTGATCGGTTTCGTGAGGTAGGTCGAGATGCCCTGCGCGCTTGCGATTCGTTTCATGTAATCGTCGTCGCATGCGCTCATGAACATGAATGGAACGGACTTGATCGGCTCGCCGTACTTTCCGTTCTTGATGTTGTCGTAAAACTGGAATCCGCTGACGTCGGGCATCATGACATCGCAGACGATCAGCGACGGCATCTCGAGGAGTATGGTTTCAAGCGCCACGTCGACCGACAGGGCTGTCTTGACATTCGTATATGTCTTGCGCAGCGCATAATCGCAGAACACAAGAATGTCCGGACTGTCGTCGATGATGAGAATCATTGCATCTTCATCCGGAATGCCCAGATCGAGCTTGACCTGCTTGACGAGCTTCGTATGTTCTTCTTCGGAAATTTCGTAATGGTTCCGGAGATTGTTGATGATCTGCCGTTCTTCATCCTTGATTGTGCCGCCTTCGTACGCTTTGCGAAGCGCCTTGATGTACGCGTCGATCTTGACCGACCGCGTCAATTCATTGTTCTCATCGTCGCTGATGTCGAGAATGCCCCGGATCGATTTCAGAAGTTCTTCAAGACCGGCGATGGAACTGTCGAGCGTCATGAGGATCGATTTGTATACTTCGATTGATCTCCACCGGAACCGGGTCAGTTCCCTCGCTGAAAAAACCTTTTCGTTCTCCAACGCCTGCTGCTGTACTTCGGCAATCTGTTTTTCGTGCTCTGCCTTGATCTTTTCGATATGCACTTCATGACTTTTGTTCGATTCTTGTCCATCGGTCGAGCGCGCCGCCATCTCTTCGCGTTTGCGATTCTCGTCCAGAAGATTCTGGTACGTCTGTTCATGTTCGGCCTGCCGTTCAAGGAGCGCGGCTTCCCTCGCCTTCAGTTCAAGCTCGATTTCTTTTTTCTCCTGATCCTCCCTGCGCTTCGACTCTTCTTCCCACTGATGATAAAATTCCTTCAGCCGCTTATTGATCTCGATCTGCGCCTTCTTCTCGATTTCCTGTTGGATATGTTTTTCCTTATCCGCCACCTTCCGCTGTATGACCTGTCCGTCGCGTTCAACGATCATCATCAGGATGCGCTCTTCAAAAGCGCGAGCATACATATTCTGTATGTCGTACTGATACACGTTGCGAATGATCTCAAGGGCTTTTTCGAGATCGCCCTTTTTAATAAATTCGTCTGTATTGCGCAGAAGCATGCTCACACGCTCTTTGCGTTCGCTCTCGCTCAACGTTGCTGTACCTGCCATCTGTCAAGTTCCTTGAAAGAAATGGTTCAACACGCATCAGTCCCGATGCAGAGGATTTCACTCGTTGAATGCAAAACTAATGCCACTTGAATTGCCGAAAAATGAAAGATTTTCTACAAAATGATCTATATAACCTATCTCTATAAATCCAAGCGGCTACTATTAGCCATCCCGCAGACAAGTTCGGTAACAGCGTGAATTAATGCTGAGCAATTAAAATTTGAATTGCGCCCACAGCACAACCACATTGTTCTTGAGGTCTTTCGGACTTTCTTTTCGCAGCTCGTAATCGAGTCCGAGGCGGACGATCTCAGTCTTCTCACGGAAGAAATAATACAGGCCGCCGACAGTGATGTTTTCTCTTTTCTGCGTCGTTGCTGTTCCGACCTTCGAATTATATGTATCGTAGCGGGCAAGCAGCTGCAGATCGGGCAGCACCTTATATCCTACTGCAGCGACGATGCCATCATAATCCGTTTTCGATTCATTCACTTTTCCCGCGCAGACTGCGCCGTAGGCGTACAAATCAGCGAGACCGAATCCTTCTAGCACAACATTTCCCGAATACGATTCACGATCGTACGAGCGCGGCGTCGGCGAATACGCCGTTCCTGCGGCGCTGTCTTGTTTGTTCATACCGTAATGGCCGCCGATCGTGAGACCTTTCGCGATTTCAACATCCACTCTGCCACCCATCAATCCATCACCGAGCGTCCGATTGCTGATCGAGGTGCCCGAATAATTGAATCTGCCAGTGCCATTTCCCATATAGAGCGCATACGTGACCATTTCGTATTTGCCTCCGACCATGATGCCGACATCCCGATACGAGCTGAGCCCCATGTTATTCGACAATTGAATGGCGACGTCGGAGAGTTCGTAAAATAAAATCGCCGATGACGAAAGCCTGCTGGTTTCATACGACTGTGTGGGAGTGGTGAACTGCCCAACCGTCACATTCAACTCCGGGGCAATTTTGGCAAGCGCCTTGAAATCGAGAAGGATGTTGTCCTTATCGGAAAATTCGAACCAGGAGTCGACGCTGAACACATCGCTCAGTTCGGTTTTGGCGTTCAAGCGCGCGCGACGGATGCGGAATCCGCTGACGCCTTGTTCAAGATTCTTATTGGCGACCTCATTTTGCTGGT
>DATGXR010000482.1:0-3127 GCA_035298825.1 Bacteroidota bacterium | reverse complement strand
GAAGCCGTTGATCAATGGTGAAATCGGATGCATCGCGCGCGCCAACCCCTACGACATCACGCTTGAGGAACATATGAAGGCCGGGGTCGGATGGTACATCTGGGAATTAATGATCGTCCGCAAGGGATGGGGAACTGTGCACGGCGTGTTTTATGAAGATGGCAGCGTGCGCGATCCGTCGATTGCCGCAGCGGTCATGGGATTTTTCCGGAAGCGCTCGGCGGATATTTTGCCTGCCGTGCCCGATCAGGAAGGGATGATCACAAAGACGATCGATAAAAGCGAGAAATGGCTGGCCGACACCGATCGCAAATGGAAAGACGGAGTGGTAATCGCCGAAACTTTTGCTCATCTTTTGGAAGCCGGAGAACTCACGGCGATGAGAATCCCTCCCACCTGGGAGGTCGAAGAGTTGAAGCGCAAGGAAACGAACAACTTTGATGCGCTGACGCGCCTCATCATCACATTTAAGGATCAACTCGCACCATACCGGATTCCGCAAACGCAGACGAATGAATAAGCATGCGTGAAAGAATTCACAAGCCTGTCAAAAAAAGGAAAGAGCAGCGTTTTTTTTCCACGCGCCATAAGAAATGGAAAGGAGTTTGCAGATGTCACAGTACTCGCGCCGAAAATTTTTACAGCAGCTTGGAGCAGGAATCATTTTGCTGCCCGGTGTGCCGCGATTTGTTCATGCGGCCGTACCCCGATCGGACAAGAAGCTGGGGATCGCACTGATCGGACTGGGATCATATTCAACATATGAACTTGCGCCGGCGCTTCTTGAGACGCGCAACTGCAGGCTCGCAGGCATTGTCACCGGAACTCCGGAAAAAGCGGCGAAGTGGAAGGAGCGTTACAAGATCCCTGAGAAAAATATTTATAATTACCAGAACTTCGATGCGATTGCCGACAACGACGATATCGATGCCGTGTATGTGGTACTGCCGAACTCGATGCATCACGAGTTCACGCTCCGTGCTGCAGCCGCAGGCAAGCATGTGATCTGTGAAAAGCCGATGGCCGTATCTGTGACCGAATGCACTGAAATGATCAACGCATGCCGGAAGGCAGGTGTCCGGTTGTTGATCGGCTACCGCCTCCATTTCGATCCGTATCATCAGGCGGCGATGAAATTCCGGATGTCGAAGGAAGCGGGACAACTTCACACTGTCGATGCGGCATTCGCGTTTCGCATCGGGGATCCGACACAGTGGCGTTTGAAAAAATCGTTGGCCGGCGGGGGACCGTTGATGGATCTCGGGATCTATTGCATCCAGGCATCGCGCTATTCGACCGGAAGCGAACCCTTGACCGCCACGGCGACGATTGAAGAAAAAACGGATCCGAAAAAATTCGCGGAAGTCGAAGAGACTATCCGCTGGCAGCTTGAATTTCCCGACAGCGTCACAGCGACTTCAATGTGTTCATACAATAAACAGGCAAACTATCTCAAGCTCACGTCAGAAAACGGGTGGCTTGAACTTCAATCCGCATTTTCATACGGCGGCATCAGCGGACGAACGAATACGGGCACACTCGATTTCCCGCACATCAATCAGCAGGCCCTCCAACTTGACGGCTTCAGCCGCTGCATCACAGATCACCTGGAATCGGACGCCGACGGCGAGGAAGGACGAAAGGATATGAAAGTAATCGAGGCGATCTATCGCTCGGCCGCAACAGGAATGAAGGAGTCAGTGAAATGAAAAACCAGCGCACTCTTATGAAAATGACGACTGTTGTTACAGCGATGCTTGTTGTATGCAGCGCGCTTCAACACGTAAGCGCACAAACCGGGCAAAAAAAACAACTTGTGCCGGGCGAACAAGCGCCGCCTGCCGATCCGGGACAAAAGAATTTCGGCGGCATGCGTCCCGCTGTCGGCGCGGGCCCGCAGAAGTCCGCAGTGAGGCCGCCCAGACCCGAGCCGAAGATCCAAACGGTTTTGCTTGATGATATTTCGATGAGCGATCCGTATATTTATCCTGATGAAAAAACGCATACATATTATTTGACCGGCACAGGCGGCCGTCTCTATAAAAGTACGGACCTGAAGATGTGGACCGGTCCGTATCCCATTATCGATCTGGCCGGAACGTGGATGGAGGGACTCTTCGTCGCCGCGGCCGAGATTCACCATATCGGATCGAAGTACTATTATGCCGGCACATGGAGCGATCACAGCACGCTGATTCAGGCCGTGCCCCGCCGCTATAATGTGCCGCGCAACCAGACGCAGCTTCTTGTGGCCGATTCGCCCGAAGGAGTGTTTCGTCCACTGGTTGCAGACCGTGAATTCTGTCTCGGTCCCGAAGACTGGGATATTATCGATGGAACGCTCTATGAGGAAAACGACACGACGTATCTGGTCTTCGTCCATGAGTGGACGCAGCTCATCGACGGCACCATGGATTATATGCCGCTGTCAAAGGACCTGACTCATCGCGTTGCCGAGCCGACGACGATCTTCCGCGCAAGCGAGGCGGCGTGGTCAAAGGAAATGAACTCGATCGGTGAAGCCACATTCGGTTTGAAAATGCCGGGATGGGTCACAGACGGTCCCCAACTCTTCAGAACAAAAACCGGCAGGCTGGGGATGTTATGGGCGAGCTGGGGCGAACACCGGTATGCACAAGGCGTTGCATATTCCACATCCGGAAGCATCAAAGGTCCATGGGTGCAGGAACGCGATGCGTTCAAGGGCGACAACTCAGGTCATGGCATGCTCTTTACGACGTTTGAAGGCAAGCGGCTGTTTTCGGTTCACCATGCGGTAGGCAACGGACCGCGTAAACCAGAGCTCTACGAAGTCGATGATACGACCGACCGACTTGTGCTCGGACAGAGATATCATCCCTGACTCCGTTCATCGACGAACATGAGGCATTCTCTTTAAAGCACTCGAGTATCTTTTTTCGCATGAGTGATGCGTGTGTAATACAATACAATGTTTTTAAAAAAATGAAGGAATGTACGCAGATGTTTCTACTGTCCCGGATTAATCGTATGTTTTTGCTCGTTGCATCACTGCTTTGCTTCACACGCGTTGTTGATGCTCAGGCGCTGTATGTCGGAGCGAACTACCATCCTCACGACGATAAAAATATCGAAAAAATCAAACGCG
>DATGXR010000481.1:0-13911 GCA_035298825.1 Bacteroidota bacterium | reverse complement strand
GAATCTCCTGCACCTTGCCGAAGAGCTCGCTCGTCGACGCCTGATAGAATTTCACTTTCATTCCCGTTTCACGGATCGCATCGAGGAAGCGCAGCGTGCCCACGGCATCGACTTCGGCCGTGTACTCCGGCACTTCGAACGACACTTTCACGTGACTCTGCGCGGCGAGATTATAGATTTCGTCGGGACCGATTTTTTCGAGCAGGCGGTTCAGGTTGCTCGTGTCGGTCACATCGCCGTAGTGGAGGAACAATCGTTTGCCCGAGATCTCGGGATTATTATAGAGGTGGTCGATGCGTCCGGTGTTGAACGAACTTGATCGACGGATAATGCCATGCACGGTGTAACCCTTTTCAAGAAGAAGCTCCGTGAGATACGAGCCGTCTTGTCCGGTGATGCCTGTGATGAGCGCGGTTTTTCCCATGTGTCAATTATCCTTTTTCATCCAATAGTCGTAGAGGTCGGTCAGGGTTTGCTGAAATTCAATCACAGGTTTCCATCCGACTGAATTCATCATTGCAGCATGATTGCCGGCCAGCAGCTGGATATCGTATCCGCGCAGGCGCTTGGCGTCGACGAAGAGTTCGAATTTTCTCCCCACGATCGTTTCGTACATCGAGATGATCTCTTCGATCGAGAAGATACGGCCCGAGCACAGATTGAAGATGAAGTTCGAGCGGTTATCGATTTGCGAGAGCATCCAGTATCCGCGCACGATATCGCGCACATCCGTAAAATCGCGTCGTGCCTTAATATTACCAACTTTTAACAATAAAGGCGAGTTATTTTTTACGAGCGTCGTGATCTGCCGGGCGAGCGATGAGCAGACGAAATTCGGTTTCTGGCGCGGACCCGTGTGATTGAACGGGCGCGCGATCACGATATTCAGTCCCTCGTAATTCTTATACGTCTGCGCGATATAGTCGACGCTGGTCTTCGATGCTGCATAAGGATTCACGGGCCGGGGCGTGGACTGTTCTGAGTGCAGCGCCGGGAGGCCAAACGTTTCGCCGTAGACTTCGCCCGACGTCACGACGACGATGCGCGGATTGATCTCGCAGGCCTTGACGGCCTCGAAGATATTGATTGTGCCGATGACATTCGTTTTGAACGTATCGGCCGTAAACTCGAACGAGCTCGGCACGAACGCCTGGCCTGCCGTATGAAAGATGATATCGGGTTTGATTTCCTTGATGACGCGGAAGATCGACTGGAACTCCGTGATATCGCACGGATAGAGTGTAAGGTTGGGCAGGAGCGATTTCAGATTTTCTGTTTTTTCAATGTCGCGGATGACGCCGAAAAGTTCAGCCTGGGGTTGAGTCTGTGCGATATAGTCTGCAAGGTGGCTGCCGGCGAATCCGCCGATGCCGGTGATGAGAATTTTCATGGTGCCGAGCGAATGTGTGTGTGTGAGTGACTGTCTAATGTTGAGAGCAAAAACAAGACCAGTATCAGAGCATGAAGCGTGTGGGAAGGATAATATATAAAAAAAAATCCCGTCCCGCAATTGTTAAGAAAGCGGAACGGGATTGAGAAAAATAAACCAGGCGTCTTCCTACTCTCCCATGTCGTTACCAACATAGTACCATCGGCTCTACGGGGCTTAACTGCTCTGTTCGGAATGGGAAGAGGTGTAACACCCGCGACATCGACACCTGGAATAAAATTAAGAAGAATGAATCGTCGAAGCGCATGCAAACCACGCTTTGTGACGATCAGCAAAAGTTTATTGATACACCCTTATGTGTGTATAATAAAAATATTTGGCAAGTCTCACGGATTATTAGTACTACTCGACTCACGTGTTGCCACGTTTATATCTGTAGCCTATCAACCAAGTCATCTCCTTGGATCCTTTAGGGGATTACTCCCGGGAAGCCTAATCTTGAGGTGGGTTTCGCACTTAGATGCTTTCAGTGCTTATCCCATCCGGACGTGGCTACTGAGCAATGCCACTGGCGTGACAACTCATTCACCGTCGGTCCGTTCATTCCGGTCCTCTCGTACTAAGAACGACACCTCTCAAGCTTCCTGCGCCCGCATAGGATAGGGACCGAACTGTCTCACGACGTTCTGAACCCAGTTCACGTACCGCTTTAATTGGCGAACAGCCAAACCCTTGGGACCTTCTCCAGCCCCAGGATGCGATGAACCGACATCGAGGTGCCAAACCTTGCCGTCGATATGAACTCTTGGGCAAGATCAGCCTGTTATCCCTAGCGTACCTTTTATCCTTTGAGCGATGGCGTTTCCACACACAACCATCGGATCACTAAATCCTACTTTCGTACCTGCTCGACTTGTCCGTCTCGCAGTCAAGCTCCCTTGTGCTTTTACACTCGACGCATGATTACCAACCATGCTGAGGGAACCATTGAGAGCCTCCGTTACTCTTTAGGAGGCGACCGCCCCAGTCAAACTACCCGCCTACCACTGTTCCGACACCGGATTACGGTGCGCGGTTAGAATTCCAACATAACAAGGGTGGTATTTCACTGGTGGCTCCACCGAAGCTAGCGCCCCGGCTTCAAAGCCTCCCACCTATTCTACACATGTCATGTCCGAACCCAATAGTAGGGTGCAGTAAAGGTGCATAGGGTCTTTCCGTCCATATGCGGGTATCCGGCGTCTTCACCGGAACCACAAGTTCACCGAGCCCGTGGTTGAGACAGTGACCAAATCGTTACACCATTCGTGCAGGTCGGAACTTACCCGACAAGGAATTTCGCTACCTTAGGACCGTTATAGTTACGGCCGCCGTTTACTGGGGCTTCGGTCGAGAGCTTCGCCTTGCGGCTAACCCCCTTCCTTAACCTTCCAGCACCGGGCAGGTGTCAGTCCCTATACATCGACTTAAAGTCTTAGCAGAGACATGTGTTTTTGTTAAACAGTCGCTTGGCCCGTTTCACTGCGATCACGTATAGCTTTCTGGAGTAAATCCAGTGACCATACGTGACACCCCTTATCCCGAAGTTACGGGGTCAGTTTGCCGAGTTCCTTAACCACGGCTCACTCGAGCACCTTAGTATATTCAACTCATCTACCTGTGTCGGTTTGCGGTACGATCTGTCAGCATTCTCCTCTACGAAGTTTTTCTCGGCAGCCTGGTTAGCTTGAGTTGTGACCCTTGCGGGTACCCTATTCCCGTCTCGGCTTAAGAAAGCGCGGATTTGCCTACGCCTTCAACCTACGCGGTTAAACCACCTATTCCAGCAGGTGGATCAAGTTCACTTCTGCGTCACTCCTTAGAGTCAAACGACTACTAACAGGTACAGGAATATTCAGCCTGTTTTCCATCGGTTACGCCTTTCGGCCTCACCTTAGGGTTCGACTAACCCTGAGACGATTAACGTTGCTCAGGAAACCTTAGATTTTCGGTGGAAATGTTTTCCACATTTCTTATCGTTACTTATGCCTACATCTGCGTTTCCATACGCTCCAGCATCGGTTATCCGACACCTTCGCAGCAGTATGGAATGCTCCCCTACCACATCCATCGCAGTGATGGAGTCCGTAGCTTCGGTATATAGTTTGAGTCCCGAGAATTGTCGACGCTTTGTCGCTTGACTAGTGAGCTATTACGCACTCTTTAAATGATTGCTGCTTCTAAGCAAACATCCTAGTTGTCTAAGCAACGAAACATCCTTTCTCTGTTAACTATAATTTGGGGACCTTAGCTGACGGTCTGGGTTCTTTCCCTTTTGGCAACGAAACTTATCTCACGCCGCCTGACTCCCATGAAACATATCAACGCCATTCGGAGTTTGTCTGGGGTTGGTATCGTTGTGACGACCCTAGCCCAATCAGTGCTCTACCTGCGCGATACTATAACATGAGGCTAGCCCTAGAGCTATTTCGGGGAGTACGAGCTATCTCCGAGTTTGATTGGTCTTTCGCTCCTACCCTCAGTTCATCTGAGCGGTTTTCAACCCACACCAGTTCGGACCTCCATGTCGTTTTACCGACACTTCATCCTGACCAAGGGTAGATCACACGGTTTCGCGTCTGCCGCACGATACTAAGACGCCCTATTAGGACTTGCTTTCGCTACGGCTTCGTTTCTGAGAAACTTAGCCTCGCATCGTACGAGCAACTCGTAGGCTCATTAAGCAAAAGGCACGCTGTCACTCAGCAGCATCCGAAGACACTGCCTTGCTCCAACCGTTTGTAAGCGCGCGGTTTCAGGTACTATTTCACTCCCTTCTTAAGGGTTCTTTTCACCTTTCCCTCACGGTACTAGTTCACTATCGGTCACAAGAGAGTATTTAGCCTTATGAGATGGTTCTCACAGATTCGTACAGGATTTCACTCACCCCGTACTACTTGGGATACTTTCAGGAGTCAATTCGCTTTCGCTTACAGGGCTATCACCTTCTGTGGCTTAACTTTCCAGAAAATTCAGCTGGCAAATTGATTTTTTACTCCTTGGTTCATATGCGATAGAACCAGAAAGTCCCGCAACACCGGAGATACAACGGTCGCATCCTTTACTGTATCTCTCGGTTTAGGCTGTTTCCCTTTCGCTCGCCGCTACTCAGGAAATCGAATTTCTTTCTCTTCCTAGGGTTACTTAGATGTTTCAGTTCTCCCAGTTTGCTCTGCCGATCCTATGGATTCAGATCGGAGTACGTAGACATTACTCTACGTGGGTTGCCCCATTCGGAAATCTTCGGGTCAAAGGCTGTTACCGCCTATCCGAAGCTTATCGCAGGTAGCCGCGTCCTTCATCGCCTTCTTGTGCCAAGGCATCCTCCGCACGCTCTTAGTAACTTAACCAAAAATCTTTATTAGACACACACAAATAAGCGTCGGCTCACTTTTCTTCGGTCTTGCGACCGTTGATTGGCGAGCAACTCTGGTGCATCAATAAACCTTTACTGATTGTTACGTTTGAAACTTACTTACTATGCTTTGCATTTTTGCTCGTGTTGATCATATGGACTTTTATTCACTTCGCGCATATCGCTAGACGCGACGAATGACTCATCCGTATTACAACCTCATTCTTCTTAATTGTCAAAGAACACTTGTATTGATTACAGCTAGCGAAATCACCGGGGATTGCACCCGTCTCGTCGCTCCTTGTGAGCGTATGACTTCCAGTCGATCATTTTATCTGTTTTCTGTGGAGCCAAGCGGGATCGAACCGCTAACCTTCTGGTTGCAAACCAGATGCTCTCCCAGTTGAGCTATGGCCCCGAGACTTTCATCCGTGTTGGCGTGGAACAGCACACTCATAAATCGTGGGCCTAAGTGGAGTTGAACCACTGACCTCACGCTTATCAGGCGTGCGCTCTAACCAACTGAGCTATAGGCCCAAGTTGTCCATTGGACTGAAAAATAAAAATAGGTATGCATAGCCGCTTAAGTATCAAGATCGTTGACAAGGAAATTGTTCTCTAATTTGATTACGATGAGTCTTGCGACCATCAATCTCCTTAGAAAGGAGGTGATCCAGCCGCACCTTCCGATACGGCTACCTTGTTACGACTTAGCCCCAGTCACTGATTTTACCTTAGACGCCTGCCTCCTTGCGGTTAGCGTAGCGGCTTCGGGTACCCTCAGCTTCCATGGCTTGACGGGCGGTGTGTACAAGGCCCGGGAACGTATTCACCGCAGCGTTCTGATCTGCGATTACTAGCAATTCCAGCTTCATGAGGGCGAGTTTCAGCCCTCAATCTGAACTGAGATAACTTTTTTGGGATTGGCTCCACCTTACGGTATTGCTGCCCTTTGTAGTTACCATTGTAGCACGTGTGTGGCCCAGGGTGTAAGGGCCATGAGGACTTGACGTCATCCCCACCTTCCTCTCTACTTGCGTAGGCAGTCCATTTAGAGTGCTCAGCATTACCTGGTAGCAACTAAATGTAGGGGTTGCGCTCGTTGCAGGACTTAACCTAACACCTCACGGCACGAGCTGACGACAGCCATGCAGCACCTGTACAAGACCCCTTGCGGGTAAAGGACTTTCATCCTCTGAAATCTTGCTTTTCAAACCCTGGTAAGGTTCTTCGCGTTGCATCGAATTAAACCACATGCTCCACTGCTTGTGCGGGCCCCCGTCAATTCCTTTGAGTTTCAACCTTGCGATCGTACTCCCCAGGTGGAATACTTAATGCGTTAGCTTTGGCACCGAGTCTTTCGACCCGACACCTAGTATTCATCGTTTAAGGTGTGGACTACCAGGGTATCTAATCCTGTTTGCTCCCCACACTTTCGAGCATGAGCGTCAATAATGTCCCAGGAAACCGCCTTCGCGACTGGTGTTCTTCATGATATCTACGCATTTCACCGCTACACCATGAATTCCGTTTCCCTCTGACATATTCAAGACCTACAGTATCGGCGGCAGTTTTCCAGTTGAGCTGGAAGATTTCACCGTCGACTTACAGGCCCGCCTGCGCTCCCTTTACACCCAGTAATTCCGGACAACGCTCGGATCCTACGTATTACCGCGGCTGCTGGCACGTAGTTAGCCGATCCTTACTTTAGTGGTACCGTCAAACCCTTCAAAAGGGATATTCTTCCCACTCTACAGGAGTTTACAACCCAAAGGGCCTTCATCCTCCACGCGGCGTCGCTGCGTCAGACTTTCATCCATTGCGCAATATTCCTCACTGCTGCCTCCCGTAGGAGTCTGGACCGTGTCTCAGTTCCAGTGTGGCTGATCATCCTCTCAGATCAGCTACCCATCATAGACTTGGTGAGCCGTTACCTCACCAACTATCTAATGGGATACAGGCCCATCCTTTGGCGCCCGAAGGCTTTAACAACATCTCCATGTGGAGCCGCTGCATCATTCAGTATTAGCTCGCCTTTCGACGAGTTATTCCAAACCAAAGGGCAGGTTACCTATATATTACTCACCCGTGCGCCGGTTTACAAAAAGTATTGCTACTCTCTTCTCCCAGGCTTGCATGTGTTAGGCACGCCGCCAGCGTTCGTCCTGAGCCAGGATCAAACTCTCCATTGTAAAATAAAATTATTTTATCAATTTAGAGTTTGATACACTTGGCTTTCAGTGATATCCTGCTACGGATATCACGTTTAGCTAAGGTTTACTTCTTTGTCAAATAAATTGACTTAAGGGCTATGCATACGAATTTTCAAAGAACATTCAGCGTTACAACCGTATTACCGTGTTTCAATTTCAGTGTCTCTAAAGATACAACCTTTTTTGTCCGAAGTCAAGGAGTTTTTTTATTATTGTTTCAAAAACTTTTCGATCTTCGCTCGTGTGTCGCCCCCTTATAACCGATTGGGAGTTCTTAATTTACACAACTTTTAGCCCGAAGTCAAGAGCTATTTTCTGTTTCGACAACTTTTTTTCGCTTCGAACCGCTCACCCGTGATGCGTTGGGGAGCTTTAAGTATAACCAATTATTCGTCTGAAGTCAAGGGTCTTTGTGAAAATCTGAAACTTTTTTTCGAAGCGCCCCTGTGACAAGATCCAACCTGTTTGCTTGATTGGGGTTTTTAATATAACACATGGACCACAGTATGTCAATACCCTGCAGAAAACTTTATGCGGAAAATTCGGCAATTCTGTCTTTGCGGTCTTTTTTATGCAACAACGCGGTGAAAAATAAGTTCCCGGCGGCCAAAAGGCGACTTCCCGTGCGGCTGATTCGCACATTCTCTGGCTGGAGCTCTGCGCCTTACCTTCCTGCCACTCCCCCGCAGCGTTGCAACAATGATTCGGGTATCCCGCTTCACCAGTCCGCCTCTTACGGCTGAACTCATCCCATTTTTCCCCAACCGCGCCGCAATAAAAAATCTTTCCAATTCCAGCATTCACTTCCTAACTCATCCCCTTTTTTACAGCCGCCCCACAAAAAACAGCCTTACCAAAGCCCGGAAACATCCCATTTACGGAGATCTGCCAGAAACTCATAATCCGTGAGATCGTAATGAATCGGCGTCACGGACACTTTATTGCGCAAAATGGCGCCCTGGTCGATGTCCTCGCCCGTGTCGAGCTCCATAAGATCTCCCTTGAGCCAGAAATATTCGCGATTATTCGGATCCCGTCTCGACTCGAATTCGTCGTTCCAGATCGATTTCCCCTGCTTTGTCACCGCCACGCCGGCAATTTCCGATTCGGGCACGGCCGGCACGTTCACATTCAGCAGCGTCCCCTTTGGGAGTCCCTTGTCGATAATCATCTGCGCCATTTTTACGGCAAACTTCGCCGCGTACGAAAAGTCCGCCTCGGGAGCGAACGTCGTGAGCGAGACGGCCATCGACGGGATGCCGAGGATCGTCCCTTCCGTAGCCGCCGACACCGTGCCCGAATAGATCACTGAAATTGCTGTGTTCGAACCGTGATTGATGCCCGAGATGACAAGATCCGGTTTCCGGTCCAGCAGCATGCGGATGGCAATCTTCACGCAATCGGCCGGCGTGCCGTTGACCGCGTAGCCGTAGACGTCGCCCCCGCGGAACACTTTTTGCACGCGCAGCGGATCGTTCATCGTGATGGCGTGACCGACGGCGCTTTGTTGTTTTTCAGGCGCGACGATCGCCACATCGGCGATTTCCGATACTGCCTGCGCCAGCGCGGCGATGCCCGGAGCGTTGATGCCGTCATCGTTCGATATGAGAATATAATTTTTCATCTGGATAGTCGGGGATATGGGAAGAGTCGCGCCCTTCACACTGCGCGCGACAAGAGTGGTTCACAGAGAAAGATACGGAGCCCCGGCGATTATTCCAAACCGACGTATAGGCGCCAGTCGCGAAAAAATTCGTCACGCGGCAGCAGCAATACATAGCCACACATCGATCCGCCTGACACAATCCCTCAACATCGCGGTTTCACCTCGTGCTGCATTATGTCTTCAAAGTGCGTCGATGACGAAGCCTGTCGTCGTGCTCCGCAATCGGTACACGCAGCCCATCGGCAGCGTGAATGTCTCAAATGACTGTGCGAGCGGCCTGCACGTCACATGCGCGAGCACACTGCGTATCACGCCGCCGTGAGCGACGATCACCGTATCCTCTCCTCGCGCAACGATGCGTTCGAACTCGGCGACAACGCGCGCGGAGAGTTGCAGATAATTTTCTCCGCCCGGAAACTGCCGATGCACAAAATCCGCCGCCCACGCCCGCGACTCGGCCTCGGCGAGCTCATCCCATTTCTTCATCTCCCATTCGCCGCAGTCGATCTCCTTGAGCGCATCGACGAACTCGATGTGTGCCCCGGGAAACAACGCCGCCGCAAGCTTCCTGCATCGCCGCAACGGACTCGACACGACGCGCACGTATCCTTCCGGCAGTCTTCGGCGAATTGCTTCGGTCTCAGCATTGAAACTCGCAGCGACATCGAGATCGGACTGACCGTAACATGTCCCCGCGGGCACATCAGGCGTCGTGTGCCTGATCAGCAAAATTTCCATATGAGCTCCGCCCCGATGTAAAACATGATTTCGCATACCTGCTGCGTCGCACCGGCGCAGTCGCCGGTATAGCCCCCAATCCATTTCCGGAAATACAAGCCGAGATACGCGCGTGCAGCCGCAGCCGGTATTATCGCCGCGAGAAACATCGCCGGCAGAAACACGAACGGCAGCAGCGCGCCCAGTGCGGCCACACCGATTCCCGACGCGGTGAGCCTGCGCGTTGCAATCGGCTTCGACTTGCTCGCATCGGCGTCCGTCACGTACTCGAGTCCCTGCATGAGCGTGACACCCATAAAGCGGCTCACACTGTGCGCAGCAATGAGCACAGCCGCCATGCGCCACGGCATGCCGTGACCCAGCAATTCAATGAGCAACGCGAATTTCATGCTCAGGATTAAAATGAGTCCCACCACACCGTACGTGCCGAGGCGGCTGTCCTTCATAATAACCAGAATTTTCTCCTTCGTCCATCCTCCCCCAAACGCGTCGCACACGTCGGCGAATCCGTCTTCGTGAAACGCGCCGGTCGTGAGAATGCTCACTGTCATCGAGATGAGCACGGCGAGAGCGGGACCGACGACGAGTCCCGCACCGAGCAGTATGACTGCGGCGATGCCTCCGACAATCAGTCCCACCCAGGGAAAGAACTTCGCAGAGTCCTGGAGCAGATTCATAGGATCACCCTTCGCTTGCGGCACGGGAATGCGCGTGAAAAACATCACGGCGGCGAAGAAGGCATCGATGTGCCGTCTCATGCGGTGCCCCGCGAAATGTTCGCCGTCTCGAAGCTCGCCATTTCATTCAAAAAATTTACGGACGAACGGATCAGCGGAATTGCCAGAGCCGAGCCCGTCCCCTCTCCCAGTCGCAGTCCGAGATCGAGCAGCACATCGGCTCCAAGAAACGAGAGCATCGCGTCGTGTCCCGCCTCACCGCTTCGGTGCGCGAAGACGCACGATTCCATCACGGACGCATCCATCTGCCGCGAAACAAGAAGCGCCGCCGTCGCGATGAATCCGTCAACGACAATCACCATGCGTCTGCGCGCCGCCTCGAGATACGCGCCCATCATCATTGAAATTTCGAAACCGCCGATGCGGCAGAGCAACTCCATCGGCTTTTCGGCAAGCGATGCGAGACCGTGTTTTTCATGCACGATCTTCAGCGTCGAGAGCTTGCGCTGCAGCTGCTCATCGTTCGCGCCCGTGCCGCGTCCGACGCATTGTTCGAGAGGCAGACCAGTCACCGCGCACATGATGAGCGAGGCGGACGCAGTATTGCCGATCCCCATCTCGCCGAAGCCGATAGTGTTGCAGCCGTCCGCCGCAAGTCCGGCGATCACCGCGCGTCCCCGTTCGATCGCCCGTTCCGCCTCGTCATGTGTCATCGCCTCCGTTTCGAGATAGTTCTTCGTCCCGTAAGCGACCTTCATGTTCACGAAGAGCGGACCGTAGAGATCGAGCACGAAGCCGTGATTCACGCCGGCATCCACGACGGTCAGTCCGATGTCGTGCTGGCGCGTGAAGACGTTGATCGCCGCGCCGCCTTCCAAAAAATTGAGCACCATCTGCGCAGTGACCTCCTGCGGAAACGGATTCACGGCGCCCGTTCGCGCGATGCCATGATCGCCGGCGAAGACGACGATGTGCGGCTTTGCAATGACGGGTGAAGCCGTCTGCTGGATCAGTCCGACTTTAAGAGCGACAGTCTCAAGTCTGCCGAGTGACCCGATAGGTTTTGTCTTTCCATTAATTGTATGGAGCAGTTGCTCACGAATAGTCATGCTTACCTCATTTCCTTTCAATAGATCACGGAACCAGACACCCGTCGATGCGGGCGTCGGTCCGGCGATTGTTATATTGTGATCACCGATATTGCGCGGCGAGAATTGAACTCTTAGAAATTAAATCACGAATGAGGGAACATCGGCTTGCCGTCTTCCTTGATAGTCATGGGAATGCCCGCGACCATCAGCACGACGGTCTTGGCAGTCGCAGCGATGTATTGATTCACCCTGCCCTGCAGTTCAGTGAACTTCCTTCCCGATGCCGTCATCGCATGCACCCCCATCCCAATCTCATTCGTCACGACGATGATGTCGCATGCGGCGACGCGGAGCGCATCGATCTCCGCAAGAGCGAATGCAAGCGTCGCATCCACATCCTCGTCATTATCCATAAAAATATTCGTGAGCCAGAGCGTGATGCAATCGATCACAGCCGTTCCGTTTGCGGGAAGCGCGTTGCGAAGATGCTTCTCCTCTTCACACACCTGCCACTCAGGACCGCGGTCCAGCCGATGGCGATCGATGCGACGCGCGAAATCCTCGTCCCACACGCGCGCCGTGGCGATATAGACCGGATGATCCGACAGGCGAAGCACCAGGTCTTGAGCGAAGCGGCTTTTGCCCGAGCGTTCGCCACCGATGATAACAGTAAACACAGTTTGCCCTTTCCGCATCACTCTTGCATAATGATAGTTGCATCGAGATCATTCTCTTGTTGCAGACGGAGTGCGGGCAGGCGGCGCTGCAGCAGTTCAAATGAGCCGAAGAGAATCGCGCCGAAGATGAGATTTCCCGCGAGCATATGTTCGAGATATGGAATGGCCAGCGTATAGCATTTCACGAGACCGGCGAAGTCGAACGAGTATGGCATGCCGGTCGTGATGTCTGTGCCATGGGCAAGCCACACACCAAGATCGGTGATCAGCCAGTGCGCCAGCGCCGCCGTCACACATGCGGTGACGACGCTCCGCACGCGCACGCGTTCCATCAGCCGACCGAGCACGACCATGAGTGCGAAGCTGCCGTACGTCCAGAGGAAGCCGTCGTAGAAGAGGACCCACGAGTGGAGGTAGAAGAATGCATTCATAAAGAGGTCGCTCAGCAGGAGCACGCCGATGGGAGCGGCGAACGCTTTCCAGCGATCCCGGAAGTAATGGCCGCCGAAGAGCGCGATGGCGCCGACAGGAGTCATGTTGAGCAGGGGCGAGATCGTGCCGGAGGCATTGAGGAGGCGGTAGAGGCCCGCCGTGACCATGAGAAGCAGCAGAGAACTGGAGCGAATATCAAACGATCGTTTCATCGGGAATCCTTCGTGATTGAGTGGGAAGAAATGAAAACCGTTCATTGCACGGAAGGGGCTGAAGAACATTCGGCATGGCCGCATGCAACAAAAAACCCCGGCCTTCAGCAGAGAAGAACGGGGGACGCGACAGGAAGCGGAGACGTCACAGTGACGATCGCAGTGTTGCGCCACCTCTTTCCACGAAGGTGTGCAATAACGGACATGGCAGGTCTCCTGGCTTGCAGCATTGCGTCGACCACCCTTCCCGGCGTCCGGATGGGGCCAGTGGGACCAAGTCGACAGAACTGCGCACAGTTGCGGGTCAGCTTCCGAATCAAACGGAATTCCCTTTTCATCTCGCCTGCGGCGAGACACCATGACCGATTGTGTAAAAGAACAGTGCGTCAATATACGGAACAACTCCGGCAGAAGTCAAGCCGCGCCGTCGAAAAATCTTCGTTCATCGGCTTTCTCTTACTACCGAACGCACATAAAAATGGCTGTGAAATCTCGACCTTCCGGACATTTCCACACTCTCAATGCGAAATGAGTTGACATCGCCGCAGGAATGTTGTATATTAGTAAACAATACCGCGGGGTGGAGCAATTGGTAGCTCGTCGGGCTCATAACCCGAAGGTTCTAGGTTCAAGTCCTAGCCCCGCTACTACGTGCGCTGACTAACTCATCACTAGTCAGCGCACTTTTGTTTTTAAACATGTCCAAGTGCGGTAACCCATACACCGCAGGAATCACCCAGACAAACACGCGGACCACATTTTTCTCCCGGTCAACCACGATCTTCTGGAGGCATTTCTTAAAAATCTCCTTCCGTTCATACAAAGGTGCGTTCGTGTAAATCGACTCGAACTTCGTCATGAAGTTTTTCACCGAGTGAGCCAGGCTGATAAAATCTCTTTCCGCCCGACTCTCAGATTTCAGAGACGATATTTTGATCTCAAGCTTCGTCTGTTCAGATTCCAGAGAACCCAGCTTATCCATCAAAGCCCTCCGAGTCTGTTCATTCTCTGCCAATGACAGTGTCTCCAAAATATTTCCCTTCTTTCTTTCGACCGCGTCTAATTCCCTGTTGACAGCCTGCAAGGTCGCGTCAGCAAAGGTTTGTTTGTGCGTTGAAAGTCTGGTAATGAGAGTGTCGACCAGTTCGAGCGTTTTCGGATTCGTAATCGTTTCCAGAATCGAGGAAAATGCGAAATTTTCGACATCATCCTTGGGCAGCGCAATATAGGTACACACGCGCTTGGCCTGATATCCTCCGTCGATATACCGGGGATATACATACCCTTTCACCCGTTGTGTCTGCCCCTGAAAGGCAAAGCCACACCTCTCACAACGAATGAGGCCAGTCAGCAAATAATTGCTCGTCAAGGCCTCATTATTGCGTCGATAAACTTGACGCTCTTCTGCAGCGTTCGCTTGC
>DATGXR010000480.1:0-2072 GCA_035298825.1 Bacteroidota bacterium | reverse complement strand
CGGTGACCGTGCTGTTGCCTGAAGCATCTGTCGAGATTCCCCGGACGTATGCACGCCCCTTCGACTGATGCGCCCAGAGCGGTGTTCCCATGCTGTCATATTTTGCGATAAACATGTCAGACGCAGTGTTATCGGTCCCATTGGGAGTGAGCACCGTCGACCCGATTCGCATACTTGCGGTGAAATTTCCAGTTACATAAACAGCGCCGCGCGCATCAACAGTCACGCCGACTCCGGCATCATCTCCCGAACCTCCGCCCTGTGCTGCCCACAGGATTGTCCCGGCAGGTGATATTTTTACGATGAAGAAATCCGTCCCTCCGCTCGATGAAATCAGCTGGCCGTTCGAAAGGATGAAGGCATCACCGAACGTTCCGGTAACGTAACAATTTCCACGCGCATCAGTAGTGACACCGCGCACTTCATCTGCGTATCGTCCCCCGATTGCGACAACCCATGCACACTCTCCCGCCGTATCGTATTTTGCTACGAACCCGTCAGTAGCGCCAGCACTTGAAACGGTGCGCGAACCGAATGCCGCTGAGCCGTTGAATGATCCGGTTAAGTAGCAATTGCCCGACGCATCCACTGCGTTGCGGCTGGGAACATCATATCCCGAACCGCCGGCGGATCGGGCCCAGAAAGGATTCCCAGTCGCATCAAATTTCGCAAGATAGATATCGGCAGTTCCCTTATTTGTCAGCACTGTTGATCCGATCTTGACGGTCTGATAATAGTATCCCGTGAAGTACGAATTGCCGTTTGCATCTACCGCTACAGCACGGCCGAATGCAAGGTCTCTGATCAGGTGTGCCCAAGTGTGCGATGAGGTCTGAGCCTGAAGTGAAGACGCAACGAGGATCGCGAAAAATACTCGGATAAATTTTACAGGCATTATACTTTCAGGTACTGTGGTGTTTCACGGTAATTTACTTCCCATATGGTGACAAGAATATACGCATTAATTCCTTGTCGCTTTGTCATTGGATTCTATGATTTTTATGACAGGTTATTTCCTACAATGTGTACCGTCATTCGCGGCAGCTTTTGGACAAAACGAAAAAATATTATACAACGAGCGAAAGGAGAGAGAATTTTGGGTGGAGAAAAGATGGCAGCGTTTCTCGCGCTGCGACGTGTCGTTCACAATATTGACTTCGATGATGAACGAATGGTTTTTCAGTAGAGTCGGGATGTTGGTGATTCCGGAGAGGATCATTGCAGAGATCGGGAAGTGTCCCCGAGGCGCCTGGATCGGGCGCCTGCATAGTGTGATGTTACAATCGGCCGAGCAGACTGCGAAGCTTCAACACCCACACCATATAGACCGCCTCATAGACGATCTTCCGGCTCATCTTCGACACGCCGGCGTCGCGATCGACGAAGATGATCGGAATCTCCGTCAAACGGAAACCGCGGCACCAGATCTTGAAGCTCATCTCGATCTGGAATGAATAGCCGTTCGATTTGATCTTGTCAAGGTTGATCGACTCGAGCGTTTCGCGTCTGTAGCATTTGAATCCGCCTGTCGCGTCCTTGAGCGGAAGCCCGGTGATGATGCGCGTGTAGACATTCGCATAATAGCTCAACAGCAGCCGTTTCATCGGCCAGTAGACGACGCTGATGCCCTTGCAGTACCGCGATCCAATTACAAGGTCGAAACGTTCAATCGCTTTTAAAAATGCCGGAATGTCTTTCGGGTTGTGCGAAAAATCGGCGTCCATCTCCATCACGTAATCGTACTTGTGCGCGATCGCATATTTGAATCCCGCGACATACGCTGTTCCGAGTCCCATCTTCCCCTGCCGCTCGATGATGTGAATGCGAGGATTTGTCTCCATCATCCGCTTCACCATCGCCGCCGTCCCGTCGGGAGAATTGTCATCCACGATGAGCATTTCAACTGTCTCTGCCTGCTCGAGGACCATCGTGATAAGGCGTTCGACATTTTCCGCTTCGTTGAATGTGGGCGTGATTACGAGTGTCTTGGACATGGCATCGATTTTTTGAAAGAGTAGTGGGTTAGATCCAATAAACGTATAACAGCCAACAACGTGTCAATGGTGCCGAGA
>DATGXR010000479.1:0-2669 GCA_035298825.1 Bacteroidota bacterium | reverse complement strand
ATCGCTCGCATGGAACACCTTCTCGAGCCGTGTGATCTGTGTCTTTGTCCGGTCCATGTGATTTTCAAACGCCCGTTTCAATTCATCGGACGACGAGGCCTTCACCATTTTCTGCAGCGCCTTCATGAGATGTTTCTCGGCCCAGTAAATGTCTTTGAGATCTTCTTCGTAGAGTTTCCGGAGATTCTCTACATCCCTCTTGAGTGACGGGGCTTTGGCGCGCATCGATGCGCGGGAGTTATTCGTTCGTGTATGTTTCATGGATCCAGCTCCTCACTTGGTGTGTGTGTATGATTGATTCGTGTGTTAGTGGAACATGTCCCATGTGCCGGTGTGCGGCGTGCGATGCGGGCGTGTTGCGAATTATTTTCCGATCGCACCGCACGTTCCCCCGCTATTGGAGTGTACCGTTCTCTGCGGCCTTCTTCATCTTGTCATTAGCAAAGATCGCGATCTCGACGCGGCGGTTCTTCTGCCGTCCCTCAGGCGTCGTATTCGGCGCCACCGGATTGAGTTCGCCTTTTCCCACCGTGCTGATGCGTCCGGCGTCGATGTTTTGCGCACGGGTAAATTCGGCGACAGCTTCGGCACGTCGTTCGGACAGTTTTTGATTGTATTCCGTGCTGCCCTGATCATCCGTGTCGCCTTCAATAAGAATGTTCGTATCGGGATATTTATTCAACGTCTTGGCAAGACTGACGATGTTTTCACGCGCGGCATCTCGAAGATCGGATTTGTTCGTCTCGAACAAGATCCCGGAGTTGAACGTGATCTTGATCCCCTCCCCCACACGCTCCACCTTCGCGTTGGCCAGATCCTTTTTCATTTCTTCGGCCTGCTTGTCCATATGACGCCCGATCAGCGCTCCGGCCGTACCGCCGACAGCCGCTCCGATGATCGCCCCAAGCGCTGTATTCCCCGCCGCTTTTCCGATCACACCTCCGACGACGCCACCGGTTCCTGCGCCGATGGCGCCGCCTTTCACTGCATTGCTGGCTCCGCATCCCATCCCGAAGAGCGAGAGACACAGCAACAGTACGAATACGTTATTTGCCCATGCTTTCATTGTGGCATTCCTCATCTGATAATGACAGTACGTGCGATTTTGACCGCCGTCTTCAAATCCAGTTCGTCGTACAGCGCATGTGTTCGTATCCTGTCAACGATGATAACTGGATTCCAGCGCCAGATCTTCAAAGCAAAAAACCATCGCTTCATACACTGCCTCTTCTGCCTGAGAAGACACTAAAGAGGATCGAGATGATCGCAAGCACCAACAGGATATGGATGAATCCGCCCATGGTATAGGACGTGACAAGTCCCAGGAGCCACAGGACGACCAAAACAACGGCTATTGTATATAACATGACAGTGCCCTTTCTTATAAAATTAAATGAAATGGCGGCCGTGTCCGTGTGGTGCAAGGATGTCCCCCGGAAGCCCCCATTGTACATCTATGTGAAAAACTACAAACTGCGTGAGGGTAAATCAATCGCTCCAAAGGATGAAAAAGGAATTACATCCCGCGCACCACGTCTCAATTTTCAAACAGCGTGAGCGTGGTAAACACACCCGCATAAGGATCGGTCTTGCGGACGTGATTCGCAATCTGCACGCGCGTGTGGAGCGAAAACTTTTCGAGAATATTGTGCACATGGCTCTTCACCGTATACGGGGAAAGATGCAGCGTTCGGGCGATCTCCTTATTTGTCAATCCGGTCGCGATGAGGTCGATCACCTGCCGCTGTCGCTTTGTCGTTCGCCCCGCCTCGCCAAAAGCCTCGACGCCGCGGAATCTCCCGCGCTGCATCATGCTCTGTGAAAAAAGGGATGCCGCAAGATGGGGAGGAAAAACGGTCACGCCGCCGGCGACCGACCGGATCGTGTGGACCACCTCGCGCGCCGTGGCGTCCTTCAGAATGAATCCCACGACGCCGGCTTGTACATATTCCAGCAACAGCGATTGATTCTCGATCAGATCCATCACAATGATAAATATCGCGGGCCGGCTTTTTTTAATCGCCCTTACAAGGCGAAGGTTTTCATGATTTCCGAGTCCCAGATCGAGCAACACCACATCGGCGTTCGTTGTGTCGAGCATGCGCAGCAGTGTTTCCCCGTTGTCGAGCGCCGCTGTCACCTTGATATCGGACTCGCTCGCAAGCATCGTACTGATCCGCTCGCGAAGCAGTCTGTTGTCTTCAACGACGAGAATATGGATTTTTTTCATATGATCCGCAGTTTGGTTGTGAGCTGCGTGTCAACATTGGAACGACACAGGATGAGCCGACGCGTGTGTAGATGAACACGCCGCGACCTGTACGCATGCGCGAGGGGGGAATGTGCGCGTGGAGCGAAAGAGAGGGAAATGAAATGATAACACCCGCGGTCATGAGTAATATACACCGACCGCGGGTGATGTCCCCCGCATTTTTACTACTGCTTACCGGTCAGAATTCAAGTCTGTCGTCCGATCCCGATCCGTACTGCTGACTCCGCGTCCGGTCGTCGACCGGGTGGAGGGAGCCGCCTCCCTGTTTTTCGGACTGGGAGCAGAAGCCTCGCCTGTCACACAGATATCCTCGGCTCCCGCCTCCGCGGTGATTTTTTGCCTTTTTGGAGCTTATCGATGGCGGTTTGCGGCAGAAAAAGCTACACCCTGAGGCTTC
>DATGXR010000478.1:0-5012 GCA_035298825.1 Bacteroidota bacterium | reverse complement strand
GTTGGCACAGCACTGACAGTCTTCATTATTTCATACGCGTATTCGCGCATCATCGAGCACTTTCCACATGGCGGAGGCGGATACATTGTTGCGACGCACATGCTCGGTGAAAAGGCGGGTGTGATCTCCGGTTCGGCGTTGATCGTCGATTATATTCTGACGATCACAGTGTCCATTGCCGCCTGTTCCGATGCCATCTTCAGTTATTTTCCGCTGTCGCTGCAGGTGTACAAAGTGCCGTTTGCGGCGTTCCTCATCCTCCTCCTCATCGTTCTCAATATCAGGGGGGTCAAGGAGTCCATCACAGGCCTGGCTCCGATCTTTGCCGTCTTCATCCTCACGCATGCCTTCCTGCTCATTTATGGCATCACCAGCCACTCAGGCAATTTCCGGCAAGTGGCGGTGACGGCGCATGCGAGCCTTTCTCATGACATTGGTACGATCGGCGTGATGGGAGTGTTTCTCATTTTCATCCGAGCCTACTCGCTTGGCGGCGGCACGTATACGGGCATTGAAGCCGTATCGAATGGGCTCCAGATCATGCGCGCCCCCAAAGTGGAAACGGGAAAACGCACGATGTTGTATATGGCAACGTCGTTGGCAATTACTGCGGGGGGATTGTTCCTCTGTTATTTGTTATTGAATGTGACGCCGACAGAAGGGAAGACACTGAACGCGGTGTTGGCCGATGCGTTGTACGGCACATGGACATTCGGTCCGACTCTCGCCGTTGTCACCATTTTCTCCGAAGGGGCGTTACTTCTCGTTGCCTCCCAGGCCGGCTTCATCGACGCGCCTCGGGTGATGGCGAATATGGCCGTCGACTCATGGCTTCCTCACAGCTTCGCTGCATTTTCAGATCGTCTCACCATGCGTAACGGCGTGCTCATGGTCGGCTTCTCTGCACTCGCGTTGCTGTTTTATACACACGGCTCCATCGGGGCGTTGGTGGTGATGTATTCGATCAACGTGTTCCTCACATTCTCCCTGTCGGAATTCGGGATGGCCCGCTTTTTCATTCGTCACCGGAAGAGCCATGCAGACTGGAAGAAGCATCTCTCCGTCCATCTCACGGGCCTCCTGATGTGCCTCACGATCCTGTGCATCACTGTCTTCGAAAAATTTCTCGAAGGCGGATGGCTCACCCTCGTCATCACCGGAATACTGATCGGCTTATGTTATGCCATTCGGAGCCACTATCAGAAGATCAATAGTGAGAAGAGGAAATTTGACGTCTTACTCGAGGCGATTCCATCGATCGGTGAACCGAATACAGAAGCAGTGGACAAGACGAAAATGACTGCAATCCAGCTGGTCAGCAGCTTCAACGGATTCGGCGTCCATACCTTTTTCACGATCATCAAACAATTCCCTGACGTCTATAAAAATTTTATTTTCGTGTCAGTGGTTGTCATTGACCAGGGATTGTTTAAAGGCGAAGAACACATCGATGATCATAAAAAAGTCGTCGAAGACTCGCTGAAGAAATACGTAGAACTTGCGCGCCGTTTCGGTTACCCGGCTGAATACAGGATTGAAACGGGCACAGATATCGTATCGACAGGATCCGATTTGTGCAAACATGTGGCGCGCCAATTTCCCCGATCCACTGTCTTTACAGGCAAGCTCGCATTCAGGATCGAAAAGTTGTATCACAGGCTCCTTCATAACGAAGCGGCCTATGCGATCCAGCGCGATTTGCATTGGAACGGCGTAACGAATATTATCCTTCCCATCAGGATGGAAGGCTAGCTATTTATTCTGTGCTTCCTTTATCATATTCATATCTCTGCCAGTAGACGTTTCTTTACTGAGGGCATTTCTTTCATGAGCTCCATCAATATTTCAACCGGCTTTGGGAGTGGATTTCGTCCCAATTCCCAGTCCTGGAGTGTTCGAAGATTTACACCGATTGCTTGAGCCAAGTCTTTTTGAGTTAAGCCAAGCTCTGTTTTGCGCAGTTCTTTCAATCGCTGAGCACGGAAGAGTTTTATTTCATTTGCATCCATCATTGAAATTTGGCGAGTTCCAATTTTGGAAATCCGTGTAACTCTGTATTTATCATTCTTAGACATTGATAACCTCTTTGATAAACTCATATAGCCGCTTCTTTTCCATATCTCTGTCTGTAAACTAGTATACGGTATTACCGTATCGTATGCAAGCAGAAGGCCGACAACGGTCGGGTAAATCTGCAAGACAAAATCAAACAGCCGTTCCAGCCAGTCGAAGGTATCAAGGGGGTTTTCACCAGAATTTTCAGTCCGTGTGCGAAAAAAATATTGCACCCATTTCTCTCCTGCCTGCATCTAATATATGTTGCGTGGAGACCGGGGAGTGCAACCTCCGGCGCATCAAATCTGAAAATCATACCGAATAGTCCGCAATTCAGAACCCATTGATTTTCTTGATTTTAATTGGAAAATCGGGTAACTTGTACAGACTGAAAGGATCTCTACTTAATGGAAAATATTGGCATCGTCACCGCGTTCATCTTCGGCCTGCTGTCGTTCGTGTCCCCATGCGTACTCCCGATTGTTCCAGGGTACATCTCGTTCATCTCGGGATTCTCACTCGAAGAAATGAAAGACAGCTCTTCGAACAAGGCCGCGATGAGAAGCATCATCCTCAATTCGCTCTTTTTCATACTCGGATTCACAGTCGTCTTCATCCTGATGGGCGCCACGGCAACAACGATCGGGCGCATCCTGAACGAACACCTCGACATCGTGAGCAAGGTCGCCGGCGTGCTGATCGTCATCTTCGGGCTCCACATGGCAGGCGCGTTCAAACTGAATTTTCTCAATTACGAAAAACGATTCCACCTGCAGGATAAGAAATTCGGCATCCTCGGCTCGTTCTTTGTCGGTATGGCATTCGCCTTCGGCTGGACCCCGTGTATCGGTCCCGTGCTTGCCGGCATCCTCGTTGTGGCAAGCCAGCAGGAAACGGTGCTGCAGGGCATCATGCTGCTCGCGAGTTATTCGCTCGGTCTCGGCATTCCGTTTTTCATCACCGGTGTGAGCATCAATCTGTTTTTCGGAGTGTTCAACAAGATTAAAAAACATTTTCACGCAATCGAAGTAGCCGGTGGCAGTCTTCTTGTCGTGCTCGGCATCCTGATCTACACGAATTACCTGACAGTCATCGCAGGATACATCGCGAGACTCCTGCCGTTCCTGAACGAAATAGGATAAGTTTAGTTCAATAATCACATTTCACTTTTAAAGGTTCCATATGGCTGTCGAAACAAAAACGGTAGATGAAGTAACCATACGATTTGCCGGCGACTCCGGCGATGGTATGCAGATCACCGGCGGACAATTCACGAGCACATCCGCCATCATGGGAAACGATCTCTCGACGCTTCCCGATTATCCTGCTGAAATCCGTGCCCCTCAGGGCACGCTCGGAGGCGTGAGCGGATTCCAAGTCCACTTCGGAAGCACGGAGATCAACACGCCGGGCGATTTGTGCGATGTGCTTGTGGCGATGAATGCCGCGGCACTGAAGGTCAACCTGCGCAGTCTTGTTGACGGCGGCGTCATCATCGTGAACACCGACGGATTCAATGACAAGAATCTGCGTTCGGCCGGATACGACGAGAGTCCGCTTTCGAACGGATCGCTCTCGAAATACCAGGTCTTCTCTGTCGACATCACGAAGCTGACCGAGCTCGCACTGGCCGACATGAATCTGAATCCGAAGGTCGTCGACCGCACAAAAAATTTCTTCGCACTCGGCATGATGTACTGGATGTTCAATCGGCAGATCGACAACACGGTCGATTGGCTGACCGCAAAGTTCGCGAAAAAACCCGAGATCGTCGAGGCCAACATCCGCGTGCTCAAGGCCGGATGGAACTTCGGCGAAACGACGGACATCTTCACCGTGCGCTTCGATGTGAAGCCCGCCAAATTGAAACCAGGCCGCTACAGAAATCTGACCGGCAACTCGGCAGTCGCACTCGGACTCGTTGCCGCGGCTGAAAAAGCGGGACTCGATCTCTTCCTCGGAAGTTATCCCATCACGCCGGCAAGCGATATTCTCCATGATCTGTCCGGATACAAAAATTTCGGAGTCAAGACGTTCCAGGCCGAAGACGAGATCGCGGCAATTTCGTCCGCCATCGGCGCGTCGTTCGGCGGCGCGCTTGCAGTGACAACAACAAGCGGTCCCGGTCTCGCCCTGAAGACCGAAGCGATCGGACTCGCGGTGATGACCGAACTGCCGCTTGTGATCGTGAACGTCCAGCGCGGCGGACCGAGCACGGGCCTTCCCACGAAGACCGAGCAGGCCGATCTGCTTCAGGCGCTCTACGGACGCAACGGCGAATCTCCGGTTCCCGTCCTGGCCGCATCGACGCCAAGCGACTGCTTCCATATGGCGTTCGAAGCATCGCGCATCGCATTGAAATTCATGACGCCCGTCTTCCTGCTGACAGACGGATACCTCGGCAACGGTTCCGAGCCGTGGCATGTGCCGAGTGAAGCCGAACTGCCCGACATTTCGAAACCGTTTCAGACTCCGGATGATCAACGGCTGCCGTACGAACGCGATCCGGAGACATTGGCGCGGCCCTGGGCCATTCCCGGCACGCCCGGACTCGAGCACCGCATCGGCGGACTCGAGAAGAAAGACAAGACAGGCCAGATCAGCTACGATCCGGATAATCACGATCTGATGATACACATTCGCGCAGAAAAAGTGGAACGCATCGCCAACGACATTCCCCTTGCCGAGGTCGAAGGACCCGAATCGGGTGATCTGCTCGTGGTGGGCTGGGGCGGCACGTACGGCGCAATCAAGACCGCCGTCGACAAGAAACGCGCTGAAGGAAAATCAGTCGCCCATCTCCATCTGCAATACATCAATCCGTTGCAGAAGAACGTCGGCGAGATCCTCTCGAAGTACAAAAAAGTGCTCGTTCCCGAGATCAACCTGGGACAGCTCATCAAGGTGCTTCGCGAAAAATTCGTTATCGATGCAATCGGCTACAACCGCGTCGCCGG
>DATGXR010000477.1:0-5201 GCA_035298825.1 Bacteroidota bacterium | reverse complement strand
AATCGTCTCGCTCGGCGGCAAACTCTTTTTCAAGCGCAGTGTGACCGAGCACGCGCGCAATGTCTGTGGCATCTTTCAATCCGCGCAGGATGAAAAAATCATCCCAGTATGAATGACGCGGATGGTCCGAATACCCCTCGTGACTGATCGACTCGGGCACAAGTCCGTAGAGCGCACGATCTTCGTCAGTGCCGTTTTTATACTTGTCCGTCTTGCGCTCGGCTCTCAGCGACTGGATGAAGCGCACGGTCTTCACCACATGATCAAATTTCCCCTTGAGCCACGTCGTATCGTGCGTGAAATTAAAATACGTCCTGATCGCATAAATGAATTCCCCGTGACTGTCGTGTTCCGCCGTCGCATCGGCGCCGCGTTTGTCGACGACGCACGGAATCTTGCCCGAAGGATATTGGAACATCGCATACCAATCGAGATACTCCCTCACCTCGGTCTGCACGCCAAGCTCCAGCAGCGCGGTTGATGTGAGAGATCCGTCGCGGATCCACGAGCGTTCGTAATTTCTCGAGCCTGGCTGTATCCCTGGACCATCGCGATTGATCAGGATGTATGCGAGATTCGATTTCACGGTGTTGATCACATCCCGGTATTGTGCAGGCAGTGTGATCCGGACGCGATCGAGCTTCTCGCGCCAGAATTTCACGGATTCATCGAACGCGTGTTTCACAAACACGCTGCCGCCGTCGCGTTGATGAGGCGATGGATTCTGGCCGGTCCGGGCGTGAAAAGGCACGGCGATGTGAACTTCCTTCGATGCCCCGGCAGGAATCGTGAACGCATATTCGTAAGCCGCCGAGGCGAATCCGGTTTGATCCGTTACTGCCGTGTGTGCGGGCAGAATGCCGCGTGTGAGATATTCAGTGATGTCGCCAGAGTCGAACGAGACGGCGCCGAAACCATCGGGTGCGGTCAGGGGGATGACTGTGCGCTCATCAACGCGAACGACTCCTGTCGAGTCGGAGCGGATCGATCGGATCGGCGACACGCCGCCTGGCGCATTGAGCCACTGCCAGGGCGGATTGACCTGGAAGGGACGGATCGCAATGAAGAGTTTTCCTGTCACTGTTCCTTCGCCGGCATTTGTCAATCGATATGTGGCAATCGCCGTCGATGCGCCGGATGTTCCGCTTGACACTAAGCGCACGCTGAGCGTTCCGGGTCCGCGAGTCCACTTGACAGAGGGAATCGGCAGATAGCCGTCCTCGAGTGATTGTGTGCGCTCGACGTCGTTCCAGGTGAAGAGTCTGCCGCCCACGAAGATGAACGGTTCGAGTGAGAATTCTTCCTTGTCGACTTCGATCATCCCTTCTTCGTTGATGAGCGCTTCTTTCGAATCGGCATTGACTCCCGAAACGGTCCAATAACTCTGCTGAGCCAGAAAATATTTCGGGAAGAGTCCCATGCCGGATTCCGCGGCGATCGCAGTGAAAAAATTATTCGGCTGGAGTGAAAACTCAGGCCCTTTGACTTCAAGACGCGCGATGGCGTACCCTGTGCCGCGTCCGGCGCTGCTTTGTGTGAAGCGAAGACGAATCGAGCGCGCATCTTTTTCGTGAAGATAAATATAATCCCTTCCGCCGTTTCCTTCGGTGACTGTATAGACGCGCGTCCATTCGACGCCATCCTCCGACAGGTCAACAGTGTAGGCTGTGGCGTAGCGCGATGAGTCCCACTCGATCGCGAGGCCGCCGATTTCTTTCAGATAATTATAGTCGAACTCGAGCGTGTCCGAGTCTTTTTGAGCGCCTTCCCACTTCGTGAGCACGGTGGCTTTCCGGTCGATCGTATGTGATGACGGGATGCGGGCAAACGAGGAAGCGAAAAATTTTCCTTCGGCACCGGATGAGCCGGGATCGTTGAGCGTTTCGAATCTGAGATTGTCGATCAGGATGCGTCCTCTGCCTCCCTGGCCCGATGAGACGACAATTTGAAGCTTGCGAACATGGTGGATCTCTCCTCCGCCCGACGGGCCCCAGGCAAATGTGATGTGCCGCTTTTTGATCGTCTGTTTCTCCCATTCTTTCGGATACGCAATATTCAGTTTCTTGATCCAGAAGACATTTTCCTTCTCATCGATCAATTTGAATTCGAAATTATTCACGGGAATATCCGCTTTCATCTCGAACGAGAATTGATAATTCGACGGAAGATCGATCTCGACATCCTTCTCGGCAATCACGTATCCTGACACTCCCTCGAGATTGAAATCGATCGCCATACAGTCGCCTGTGCGGCCCGGCGCATGCGCAAGCGAGCCGCTCGCCCCTTCAGAGACAATCGCATGCCACCCCGTGAAGGTTTCAAAATCGTCGAGCATGCGCGTCTGCGCCTGCACAGAAAGTGAGATCACTATCAAAGCACACGCGACGTTCCTGAAGATCGTGACAACACGCATAGGGGTTAAGAGAATTATTTCAAGACGATCATGCGCTCGGTCCGCACTTCGGCGCCGGCGCGCAACGTGTAAAAATAGACGCCGCTCGAGAGACGCGACGCATCGAAGACGACCGCATGCGATCCGGCGCTTTCACTCCGATTGACCAGCTCTGCCACTCGTTCGCCGAGCACGGAATAGACCGTGAGGTTGACAACGCCTGCATGCGGAATCGAATAACGAATCTCTGTTGTCGGGTTAAACGGATTCGGAAAGTTTTGCTCGAGTGCAAATGCATGAGGCACACCGAATGATTCCGATCCCGCGGATGTGACCGTTGAAAAACCGGCGCGCGTGAGACCGTCGGAAATTTGTTTTTCCTTCATGAATGTGCGCCAGACGCTGCCGGTCCTGTAATTTTCGGCCATGATAATAATCGGTCCCTGATCGATGCCGAGCACGGCCGGATCCCACCATTGAGGCGAGACTGAAAGATTATAGGCGTCGCAAAATCCGTATCCCGTCCAGATCAATGGGCGGTATGTGTCGTACATCGACCTGAGCGCCGGCAAACAATATTCGGGCGCAAAGGGCATCGATCCTCCGGGCGCCGTGGCGTTGAGCGTGCCGTCGTCGTTGAAATTCGTTCCGCGCGCGGCATAGCCCGTTGGCACATCCGATGCCGTGATGCCCCAGAGATTCGGACCATAGCCTGTGGCGCCGCGGGGATTATCTATACAATAGAGTCGGTTTGCAAGCGTCGCCCGGCGCGAGTTTTCAAAATACGTGATGCCTTTCGATTTCATATACGTATCGGCAATGCCCGAAAAATCGATCCAGCAGTGCGAGTACTGATGACCGAAGAGCGGAGCGAAATCGACGAAGTAGTCCTGAAGCCATGTATTGAAACGCCAGTTATATGTGCTTGTCCAGGCAGTCCACGACGATGCCGGAAGCGGATTCGTCTGTGCGCCAATGCCGAGGATATAAAGAATCATCGCCTCGTTGAATCCCTGCCAGCGCGCATTGATGAATCCGCTTCCGGGATTCCATCCCATCGTGAGCGTCGACCCATTGTTGCACATCCAATTCCAGTCGACGCGATGATAAATCGAATCTGCAAGGGCGCGAATGCGTGTTTCAGCAGAGTCCGTGCCCGAAAAATACTGTTTTGAATACAGCACGCCGGCTAAAAGCAATCCCGTATCGATTGACGAGAGCTCGCTCGAACCCGAACGCACGGCTGTCTTCATATCAAGGAAATGATAGAACCATCCCTTGTAGCCGATCATATTCGAGCCGAGAATGCTCTGCGGTCCCTGCCAGAATGTCGAGAGCGTTATGAGTGTTCGCTGCCTGCCCTCTTGGCGTGTAATCCATCCACGGTCGATGCCGATGCCGATCGCCGTGAGTCCGAATCCTGTCGCAGCGATACTGCTTGCCGAGTTCGCCGTTGAGCGATCCTTGATCAACCCGTTGGCGGGATTGGCTTCGTACCAAAAATAATCGAACGACGTCTGTTCGACGTAGTTGAGAAATTCGTCGTCATTTGCAAACGCACGAGGCTGCACAACGATCGGAGCAGAGGGCGGTCCTTCAAGCTGGCTTGCATTGACCGCTCGGACCGTATACGAATACGTTGTGTTATTCTCGACATTCATATCGGCGAACGAGGCAAGTGTGAGCACTGAAGTCGACACCTCAGTATAGATACTGCTTGGCACCGTGTTGCGATACACGCGGTAGCCGATTATCGATCCGGCCGCGTTCACTTTCCAATGCAGCGTGACGCTCCTGTCGCCCGAACGCGCAATGAGTCCTTCGGGCGCCGGCGGCACGGTCGTATCGGTCGTGCTGCCCTTGGTCGTGATGCTGATATGATCGACCCACATCGTATGCGGAATATTATCGGCTGCGCCCTGATGGAAATTTACATCCTTCAGTTTCGAGAGATCAAATCCTGTGAAGGCCGATAACGGCACGGCGACGCGCTGCCAGTGCGTCGAATCATTGTCGATGCCCGAGGGAAGATATGATTTGAGTTGAATGAGTATCGAGAGACTATTGCCCGATGTCTCCAGTCCAAGTGTCGGAAGCGCGTCGGCGGCGATTGCCTCGCGCGCATTAAGATAGAATGAGAGCGTGTCATATCCCGATGCGTCATTGGCCGTCCATCCGGCTGCGGCAATAAATAATTTCCAATCACCGCCTGAGACAGAACGCCAAGAGATCTTTCCGCTTCTGTCGCCCGTGAAATGCTGTGCGCCATCGACCGGCAGTTTGTCGCCTCCGCCTGCAAGTGCAAGCGTGCTCGGGGCAGTGGTGGTTCCCCACGATGCGTCATGGAATGTGGCATGATCTCCTTCATCAAAGAGCAGGATATCGGGTTTCGTCTGAGCGACGCTTTCAAATGATATCACCGCCGCAAGACACACGATCCAAAAATATTTCACTCGCACACTTCCTCTCGCTCGATACGTGAAAAAAATTTTTATTCATCCTCGCCCACCGAAGCAGGTTCGAGAGTCGCCGAAACTGATCACACAGAGCAAAACATCATCATTTAAAACGACACGCCGACAGTGAAGCGCTGCATATCGCCCAGTCGTTTGTGCCGGGCCCATGCATAATCGAAGCGCACGCTGTACGGAGTCATTTCGTAATCAATGCCGGCGCCGAGCGTCAATCCGAGTTCCGAATCGATTTGAAACAGATGCTGATATCCGCCGCGTAAGGCGAAGGTTTTCATGAAGACATATTCGGCGCCCATGCTGATGCTTTCGGAATTATCCGAAGGATGGAATGCATC